>DASQKG010000354.1:0-31938 GCA_035630655.1 Pyrinomonadaceae bacterium | reverse complement strand
GACCGGAGCGATCGATTCACCCTCGCCAGTTATCTCTGTGGTCACACCCATCATTACTTTGCTCATGGCCCGTGGGTCGATCAGGAGAAACGTTTCCGATTGGCCCAGCAGGTCAATGAAACCTGGTGACACCACCATGCCAGTGGCATCAATGACGCGCTTAGCTTGAGCGTTTGGAAGCCGGCCGATGCTGACAATCCGATCGCCTTTTACCGCCAGATCAGCGCGGGAACCGGCGCGACCGGAGCCATCGATGATGGTCCCGTTTTTGATCAGCAGATCGAATTCGGGTGTGGATTGAGTGGT
Source organism: Pyrinomonadaceae bacterium (assembly GCA_035630655.1). GTDB lineage: Bacteria > Acidobacteriota > Blastocatellia > Pyrinomonadales > Pyrinomonadaceae > PSRF01. Next base: position 31,632 of record DASQKG010000354.1, on the reverse strand, counting down.
AGCGTTGGGGACAAAAGAAAAGAGGACCATGATTGCCGGCAGCAAGGCGAGCGAAACTCTTATTAACATCAGTTCACCATGGAGTTAGGTTGTAGCTGGGACCGCGGGCGTCTCGCCCGCAATGAGCGCGAAGCGCGAAAGGTATTGTTGATCTCGATCTATGTGTTGCCGAGATTGCGGGCGAGACGCCCGCGGTCCCAAAATTCAGCGCGGAATCGTAAACATTGGGGCAGAGGAGCGCAAGGTAGAAAAACGCCGCCACAAAAGACCCGTGAAGCCATGACTCGGTGTCCAGCGTCGCGGAGCGATTTCATTAACACCGCGGCTTCAGCCCGGTGAACAGAGCTGCCAATTGTTCTTTGAACCGTTTCTAACGGTTTCCTCCGCCTTAAGGATTCAAACCGTTGAAACGTTGAAACGGTTTCATGGTCAGTTTCGTACCTTGATCACCGGGCTGAAGCCACTGTGTGAATGAGATCGCTCCGCGTTCCCACGATCACTTCGACTTATCAGGGTTCAGGTTCCTATTGACTCTCTAATTAGCTCAGGTGACTTTGAGGACCCAGGCCCGTAGAATTCAGCAACGTGACCAACGAACCCATAACACTCAAACAAATTGCAGAAATTACCGGTGGGCAGTTAACCGGAGACGGCAGTCTACCGGTGACCGACGTCATACACGACTCGCGACAGGCTGGTCCTGGAACGTTGTTCGCAGCCGTACGCGGCGAGTTATTTGACGCACATAAGTTTGTTCCGCAGGTGTTGGAGCAGGGGGCAGTCGGCGTCCTTTCGGAGGATCCACCGGCGGAACTGTCGAACAATGCCGGCTGGATCCGCGTCGATAACATTCGTCGCGCGATGGCTCTTGCCGCGGCTGAAGTCCACGGCCACGCCTCGCGCGAGTTACAGCTTGTCGGTATCACCGGCACAAACGGCAAGACCACCACCGCATATCTCGTGGCCTCGATTCCTGAAGCTGCGGGCGAGCCGGTAGTGATGACCGGAACCGTCGAGTATCGACTTGGTTCAGAACGTCGCAAAGCTGGACGCACTACGCCGGAAGCCACAGACATGCAGCGAATGCTGCGCCGTGCTGTCGCAGCCGGATGCAGGACTGCGGTGATGGAGTGCTCATCGCAGGCGATGGATTTTCATCGTTGCGATTCTCTCGATTACGCAGTCGCCGTTTTCTCCAACCTCACGCGCGATCATCTCGACTATCACAAGACGATGGAGAACTACTGGTACGCCAAGCAACGTTTATTTGACGGCCGCCTCGGATCAAAACCGCGTACCTCTGTTATCAATATTGACGATCGATACGGATTGGAGTTGGCGGAAGCGTTAGAAAAAGAAGGGCTCGCCGTTGTGCGTTACGGCGTTAAATCAGACGCTCACGTGATGGCCAAAGACGCGGAGTTTTCGCTTGATGGTATGCAGTTTAATCTCGTCACGCCTGCAGGCACTGAGGAGTTTCATTCGCCTTTGGTTGGCCCACCGCACATCTATAACACTCTCGCGGCTGTCGCGAGCGGATTGTCGTTGGGCTATGAAATGGATGTGATTAAACGGGCCTTAGAGAAGTGTACGGGTGCGCCTGGCCGTTTTGAGAGGGTCCCGCACGCGGGCGATTTTGCGGTCGTGGTTGACTATGCGCATAGCGACGATGCGCTCCTCAACGTGCTGCGTACCGCCCGCGATGTGACTAAAGGAAAAATCATTACTGTCTTTGGGTGTGGCGGTGACCGCGACCGCTCGAAGCGCGCGCCGATGGGTGAAGCCGCGGGCAGCTTGAGTGATGTTGTGATTCTGACGTCCGACAATCCGCGTATGGAAGACCCGGAGCAAATACTTGCAGACGCGGAGATTGGCATTAAGAAAACCGGGAAGCCCTACAGAAAGATTGCCGACCGGCGCGAAGCAATTCACCAGGCTATCTCGGAAGCTAACGGCAACGATCTGGTCTTGATTGCGGGTAAAGGCCACGAGGATTACCAGATTCTTGGGCAGGAAGTTTTTCACTTCGACGATAAAGAGGTGGCCAAAGAAGCATTGGCGCAAGCGACAGGGTGACAGGCGTATAGAGTACAAGCTTTAGCTTGCGTCGTGGGCAAGTAGCTGCGTGGTAACGAAGCTGCAACCTGAAGGTTGTACTCTAAACGCCTGTACTCCAAGCGCCTGTTAGGCATCAAAGAAGTTGAATGGATAGACTGACTTCAAAAACCAGGATCGCTTTGGTGGTGCTTTGTGCGCTGGCTTTGTCGGCGTCTGTCCTCTTTCTTCTACGGCGTCGCGCGCAGGCCGTGCCAACCACCGCGGTGACAAACAGCACGTCAGCGTTGGATTCCAGCAACTATCGCACCCCAAAAAGGATCGCCAGCCTCAAAGACTCGGCCATTAAAGAAAGCAGCGGCATCGTCGCTTCACGGACCACGCCCGGATTGTATTGGACGCACAACGATTCGGGGGATGGACCATTCGTTTATGCCTTTGACGAACGTGGGCGGAGTCGCGGCGTCTGGAAAGTAAACGGGGCCAAGGCGCGCGACTGGGAAGCAATTGCGGCAGGGCCAGGTCCGGAGTCGACGAAGAATTATCTTTACATCGGCGACATTGGTGACAACGGCGAGCGTCGCGCTGAGATCATTGTTTACAGGGTGCCTGAGCCGACAATCGCCTCCGGAGACGAACAAAGCACCAAGCGTAAGCCGCTCTCTACGCAATCGACGGAGATCATTCGCCTGCGTTATCCCGATGGTCCTCATGACGCCGAAGCCCTCATGGTCCACCCGCACAGCGGACACATTTACGTCGTGACCAAGCAGGTGTTTGGCGATCCGCATATCTATGAAGCGGCCCCGCCTTTGTTTTCCGCAAACGCAGTGACTCTACGTCATCTGGGTCAGCTGGACGTACCAAGTCTCTTTGGAGGGATCATCACTGACGGCGCCATCTCGCCTGATGGGATGAGGGCTGTCCTGTGTGACTATTTGCGCGGCTATGAGTTGGTCCTGGGAAATTCCGCAATAGGTTTCAACGCGATATGGAAACAGCCCTTCGCCACAATCGACTTAGGCAGTCGTAAACAGGGAGAGGCGATTACTTACCGATTGGATGGACGCGCCCTCCTTGCGACCAGCGAAGGCGCACCCGCGCCGTTGTTACAGATCGTGCGACGATAGAAAGCAATACAGAACCGAGCGCGGTAGCGCCGGATGCTAGAGGTGCCTTCCCACAAGACAAAGACTAGTTGATTGCGCTTCTGGTGCTGCGCTTTGTTACGCTGCCTCGAGTTTCGCATCATTTCTCATCCCTGTACTTAACGCCTTTAGCTCAGCAATAAAGTTGTCCAGCAGAATAGGCTCGGAAACAAAGTAGAGCGTAGCTTCGCTGGCGACATGCTTCATCCCGAATTCTTTGAACTCTGATTGAGCTTTAACTGTAATATGAATTTTGCTGAGAGTTTGAAAATGGAGCCGAGCGTGAAATGCGCCGCTCGCGTATTCGGGGCCGAACGATCCCAATTGAATATCGTAGATGCCGCCGTACACATGATCTTTGAAGACGCTAAGTTCCGTAATCAAATTCGTCAAGCTTTGGTGCCCTGCATACACGTGACTGCAAAATACTGAGGCGCCGTCCGAAGAATGAATTTGTATTTCGAGAGCGTCGTCATCAGACCAGATTTTCTCCAAGTAAATGCCCGGATTCATTTGTGACTTACAAATTTCAGCAGGACTCAGTGTTCGGTCTAGCTTGAGTCCAGTTGCCTCCAGCATCCGGCGCTACCGCGCTCAGTTCTGTAAAGATTAGGTCTTACTCTCCGGATTCTTGCTTGCGAAATACCAATACACCGGCAGGCCTGCGGCGATAATTAGCAGTCCAATTACAGACCGCACAGGGTAGTTCCAGATCGTCGTGGCAATCAGATAAATCGTTGTCAAAACGAACAGCGCCGGCACCACAGGATAACCCCACGTTTTATAAGGTCTCTCTGCATCCGGTTCCCGCCAACGAAATACGAATACGGACGCCGCCACTAACCCGTAGAAAAGCCAGAACGCGAAAATTGCCATGTCGGTGAGTTGGTCAAACGAACCGGAAAGCGTCAATACGGCCGCCCAAATACCCTGCACAATCAGTGAAATCACGGGAACCCTTGTATTTTTCGACACACGCGCCAGGCTCTGAAAAAACACACCGTCGCGGGCCATCGCGTATGGAATACGAGCCGTGCCCAAAATGGAAGATTGGAGCGACCCCCACGAGGAAAGCATCATCACCCCTGCCATCATCGTAACGGCCACCGGTCCCAGCACTCTCCTGATTGCCTCCGCTGCGACTGAAGACGCTGTGCTGTCAACGCTGGCCACCTCGGTCGGTGTCATCACGTAGTAGTAACTAACATTCACGATTACATAGAGCACGATGATGATTAGCATGCTGGCAATCAGCGCTAAAGGAAGGTTGCGCTCCGGGTGCTTCACTTCGCCGGCCATATACGAAATATTATTCCAGCCATCATAGGCCCAGAGGGCGCCAACCATGGCGGCGCTGAAAGCAAGCATACCGCCCCCGGTGACCTCGCCTTCGCACGGCGCAGTGCTGGCCGTCGAGAAATTGGCAAAAGTGCCGTCCTGATAGAAAAAAGCCGCGATACCGACGCCCAGCACTATCACAACTTTTAGCACGGTGATCACGGACGCCACGTGCCCACTGACACTAACCGCGGCGCAATTTATCAGGGTCGTAACTGCCAGAGTGATGAGGGCAATGATCGTTAAGGTGCCGAGTTCAACCGTGTGACCAAACAAGGGCATTTTGAATGAGTAATAAACCGTCTTAAGACTCCCGCCCATTAGATCGTTCATGAAGATCGCAAAACCGACAGCGAGTGCCGCAGCCGACGCGGTACGCGAAATCAGGAACTGGGACCATCCATTAAGAAATCCCCAAACGCGGCCGTAGGCATCTTTTGTGATGACGTATTCGGCGCCGGCGTGCGGTCGCATCGTGGTCAGCTCAGCGTAGGTAAGCGCACCCGCGAGGGCCAGTAGTCCGGCGGCAACCCATGCGAGGATCACTCGCCACGGCGTGCCCACGTTGCAGGTCATGACGCGGGCTTTTAAGAAGATCCCGGTGCCGATGATGTTGCCGACGTTAATGGAGATCGCGGCGATTGGGCCGAGTCCGCGAACTAGCTGGTGATGGGTAGTTGACATGCTTTTCGTCCAATGTCCAAAGTCCAAAGTCTTTTTGATCAGCGGTACTTGCTGCCTTTAAGTTCTGACCATCTGATCTTTTAAGGCAAAGTCGCGCGTGAAATTACCGGCTGCTGTTACCTCGTAAACTGTATTGGTTAACTTCCTGGCCTTTTTCCAGGATTCCAGGTCCTCAAATTTCTTGATTTTCACAACCTTCACCTCCTAAGCAATGAGGGTGAAAATTAGCGGTCAAGCGGGCCTCATACGCACGTGCTTGCGACTTTGGACATTGGACATTGGACCAGTTCTTACCAAACGTCGTTGGTTAACAAGTCATCGTAAGTATCCCGACGCCTAATGAGATCAACTTGTCCGCCGTCTTTGACCATGACCGCCGCCGGAAGAGGGCGCCCGTTGTAATGAAACATCTGGGCCAGCGAATAGGCGCCCGAGTTCAAAAGGGCCAGCACCTCGCCGGGCCGAACATTCGCGGGAAGCTTTCGATAATCTGGAAGTCGACCGCATCGCTCGATATCGAAATAAACATCTCCTGAATCGCAAAGTGGCCCGGCAACCTTGTAATCACTCTCGTGCGCCTCGCCGGCGTGCGTGGCAGAGATCAGGTGGTAGTACCACTTGTAATTGTTCATCGAGAGCATAATGTTGTAGCCCGCATCCGTCAGCAGCCAAACGTCTCCAGTTTCCGGCCGCGTCTTGATGTTTAGGACCGTGGTTAGCACCAGACCCGCATCGGCGATCACGCTGCGGCCGGGCTCGAGCAAAAGCGTCGTCTGTTCGAGTAAATGTTCTGCCTGCGCATTGCGCGCCGATTCACGTGCTACACGCAACGCTTCCGAAAGCACAACTTGAGGTTCAAGATTGGCGCCCAACATGTCGCGTTCGTGTTCCGGAAGCTGATCCGCTTGCGAGCGATCGCGCAGGTAGTTAACGGGAATTCCGCCGCCGAGGTTGATGTGTTCAAGCGTGTGGCCGGTTTCGCGATGAATGGCCACCAGGTGCTCCCACATGCTGCGAAAGGCTTCGGCAAACGGCTCGACATCGGGTGTCTGAGATCCGACGTGGATGTGAATGCCGCAAACATGAATCAGATCGGGATTCCTTAAACCACGACGAAACGCATCCAACACTTCAGACGACGAAATGCCAAACTTCGAAGTCAGCAACGCTGTTTGCAATCCAAGGTGTGAACGCGTTCCGATTTCGGGAACCAGACGCAATACGATCCTGGCCGGCTTCACCGGCTGGTTATCCGCGGCAGCCATCCGTTTCACAGCTTCTTCGACCAGGCCAATCTCGTAGATTGAATCAACATTGATTGCGTAGATCCCGGCGCGCACCGCATCGTCCAATTCGCCGGCGCTCTTGCTGGTTCCATTGAAGATGATTTGATCAGGACGGAACCCGATGCGCAGCGCCTTGAAGAGCTCACCCCCGCTGTTGACCTCAACGTCGATACCGGACTCAAGCACGGTCTTGAGGACCGCCATATTTGAGTTGGCTTTTGACGCATAAAAAAATCGTATCGGATGGTCTACAACCTGGGCCGCGCTGGTTAGTCGACGGATATTTGATTTGATACGCGACTCGGAAAACACGAACAGCGGCGAATCGTATTGCTCGACCAGCTCCCGCGCGTTGACGCCGTTAATTGTGAGTTGTCCGTTACCTACTTCAAGGTAATCCGATATGGCCCAGGCAGGAGATGCAGTGGCTAAAATGGTCGACATGATTAAGGCGTTCCCGTTAGAACCGGATTGCAAGAAATGAATTCGAGCGAAGATAGACCGGCGAAAGTTATCGGTCAAGGGTTGATTATTGTAGGGGCGGCACTCCGTGGCCGCCCCTTCTTCGCGAGTGCGACGTGTGTGGTACTGAGAGAGGGGCGCCCACGGAGTGGACGCCCCTACAGAATTAATCCGCCTGACTAATCTTTTTCAGCACTTCCCGGATCTGTTTGTAATGACGGTGCTCGTGGTAACCAATAAACGAAATCGTAGCGACACCGTCGATGTCGCCTAAGAACGGATGTTTGAATATCAGGTTTTTGAAACGGCTAACGTCGTGGGCGTCGCACAACGCTTTTAACTTCCTTCGAGCCTGCTCGAAGTTTTGGATTGCGTCATCCTTCTGCGGCACCACGATCGGATTCACTCCCTTCGGAGCTTTTACGCGAAATAACCGGGATGAAACGATGGATGTGGGAATAAGTCTTCTCAGGAAGCCAACACGCTGCGGCTGTCGCGCAATGGCAGCCCCGAGCTCCTTCGTGACGCGTTCTTCAACGAGGGAAAGATGCTGAATAATCTCGGCTACGCTCCATTCATTCTCAGATGGGCGCTGGGAAAAAATCTTCGAATCAAGAGGTGTTACGGTCTGGAGTAGTCTTGCATGTACTGAGTCCAGCCGATTCAGGGCCCTTCTCATCGCTACGGTTTGGGGAAGTTGAAGATGAGCACGCCTGTCACTTTCACCGGCTCACCCATGAGCGACGTGGGGGCAAACTTTGCCTGCAGCGCCGCATTGACTGATACCGGCTGCAACAACGGATGCCCGGAAACGGCCTTAGCTTCACTGACACTCCCGGTTTCATCTACCGTCACTTGAATAGCCACGGCCCCGCCAACGCCCGCCGTTTTTGCCTCGGCTGGATAATCAGGTTTCGGCAAACTGAGGGCTTTGCTGTTTAGAACGCCGCCGGCAACCGATCGTCCCTTCCTGGCGTCGCCGCCCTCCTGTTCACCTGGTTTATCACCAGCCTTCGCGGTGTTTGAATTGGGCGGATTCTCTCGACCGTTTGCGTCCCCCGCATTTGGGGTATCTCCAGTGGTTGCCGCCACGGCAGGAGTCTGTGGGGCTGGTGTTGCCGTTGCAGTTGGTTGGTCCATCCGTTGTGGCAAGACAAATGAGCTCAGAAACTGCTGCTTCACGGCCTCGTCTTTCTTAGGATTCAGATAGACCACCGCGTAAAATCGTCTTCTGGTTACAAAGGTTTGGACCGTTCCGGATGCATCCCCAATCGACATGCGATACTCGCGGCCCGGATGCCCATACAGATTCTTCTCGCCGTTCAGCGTTAATTTGACAGGAGTAATTTTGCCACTGAGTCTGGGCGGGAAGAGCGTCTTGAAGGCGTCGACGTAAGAATTGAACCGCTGCATCTCGGTATACAACGCGGGATTGGATTTAATGCCACTGAAGGAAGCGACTGCGAACACGGGACCATTCGGAGCTTGCAAAAGGTAATACCGGGTATTCAATTCCATCTTGTGATAAGGCTCTTTCCCCGTCTGAGCTATCGAGCCCTTGGGCATCTCGACCGTAAACTCTTCCGCCTCAGGCCGAAGAGTTTCCCATTCAACCGATTGGGCAGAAACGACCGAGACCAAACCGGCAATCGTTACTACTAGAGCGGAAAATAGGGCTTTGAACAAAGAGTGCGGTAACGCACGCGGTATCAGAACCGGAAGCGGTAGCGACCGGGTCAACGAACGATAGAAATAAGTTTGGCGCCAAACAGTCATTAGTCGTGAGATTGACCCGGTCGCTTCCACCACCCCACGCGGGCTGCCCGCGCGCGGACCCCGGTCCGCTTCCGGTTCTGATACCGCTACGCGGACTGGCTGATTTACCTTTTGGGCCTCGCCTAATGGAAGGTTGAAACGCAGCGTTCGCATATCTTCGCTCCTCTTTATTTCTCTTACTGACACTTAAACTATACCGCAGTTAGCGAGGCCGCTAAAGTTGCGCCACCATTTCCGCGGGATTCCAATAAGCCTGTAGAGTTTGGATCTTTCCCGCTTCATTCACTTCAATAATGTCGATGCCTTCAAATTTCACCCGCCGCCCCTCCTTGCTAACGCCGCGACCTGTCCATTTTACGGCGGCCGCATTACCGGAAATAAAGACCTGATCCTCCGTTAAGCCAACTTCCTTGAAGCCGGCGGTTACTGTTTGAAAAAACTCTTCAATTCTCTTATGGCCGAGGTTTGGCGGTGTCCCGACAGGATCCTCGGTTACGGCGTCTTCGGCAAAAGTATCTACGATTGCCGGGATATCCATCGCGCGAATGGCTGCAAAATATGCCTTAACGGTTCTCGAAATCAGTTCAGGATTCATTTATCCTTTTTCCTTTCACGTTCTGCCTGCACCAGGAAGCGGCGCAGGATTTTGCCAGATGGCGACTTGGGAATCTTATCGATAAATTCTACTGCGCGGATCTTCTTGTGAGGGGCAACGCGCGCCGCCACGAAGTCCATCAACTCTTTTGCAGTGGCCTCTCCTTTTAAGACAATGTAGGCCTTGGGCACTTCGCCCGCCTCATCATCGGGAACCGGAATCACCGCGGCATCGGCGACGTCTTCGTGGGTGAGCAACAAGGCCTCGAGCTCGGCCGGCGGCACCTGGAAGCCTTTGTATTTAATAAGCTCTTTCGCACGATCGACGATAAAAAAATGTCCGTCGGCGTCGGCATAACCGATGTCGCCGGTGTGAAGCCAGTGTTGGGTATCAATTGTCTGAGCGGTAGCTTCCGGCTTATTAAGGTAGCCTTTCATAACCTGCGGCCCGCGAACACAAATCTCGCCTTCCTGGTTTGGCCCAAGCGATTCACCTGTTTCCAGACCGATGACCTTACATTCTGTGTTCGGTGCAGGCACCCCTACCGAGCCAAACTTAACCTGGGTTGGATCGGCGGGCGACGAGTGTGTGACCGGACTCGTCTCGGTCATGCCGTAGCCCTGGCGCACGTCACAATTAAGTCGCTTCATGCAGGCGCGCGTCAGGTTCTCATCAAGCGGCGCGGCGCCACAGAAGATGGTTTTCAATTTTGGCAGTTGGTAGTTGTCGACGATCGGATTCTTACTGAGCGCGAGCACGATCGGCGGCACGAGGTGGGCCAGTGTCACATTATAATCCTGCAGCGTTTGCAGGAACGACTCGAGGTCAAAACGTGGCACCGTCACAATCGTGGAGCCCTCAAAAAGCCCCATGTTGAGGACGACCACTAATCCGTAAATATGAAACAGCGGCAGTACGCAGATTAGCGTGTCGTTTTCTGAGAAATAACACAGACCCTGCATCTGGCAGATGTTTGAAACGAGATTGTGGTGCGTCAGCATCACGCCTTTCGGCAAGCCGGTGGTACCGCTCGAATACGGTAACGCCACCAGATCCTCGTGCGGATTGATGCTCACCTCGGGAAGATGGCCATCGCCTTCAAACAATGCAGAAAAAGGTGTGGCTCCCTCGGCGCCACCTTCATCCTTATCGAAAACAAACAATTCTTCGATGCCCGCGCCGGGCGCAGCCGCAGCGGCTTTCTCGAAACACTTGGGCACCGTAACCAGAAACTTTGCACCGGCATCTTTCAGTTGATGCTCAATTTCCTTTTCAGTGTAAAGGGGGTTAACCGGCGTAATGACGCCACCAAGGATTGCGACGGCGTGAAAAGCGATTCCATACTCCGGCAGATTAGGACTCAGGATTCCGAAGACGTCGCCTTTTTTGAAACCGCGCGCGGCCAGGCTGGAAGCTACCCGGGAAATGGAGTCGCGAAGTTGGGAGTAGGTGTAAGCGCGTCCGCTTGGTCCATCGATCAACGCCGGCTTGTCGGCCAGGCGTGACGCCTTTTGCAAAACGAATTCCGTTATGGAAATCTCAGGGATAGTCAGCTGGGGGAAGGGTCCGCGAAAAATCATGTGCAGTTGAACAAGCCTCAGCCTGTAACTCCAATCAAAGATTTGAGATTGTGTTAGACGAAAACCACAGACTGGAGTCTGTGTCACCCGGGCCGCATACATTATCAGGTGACCGGATTTCTGCAAAGGTTTATAGTTTGGCGTTTTGCGAGCGCCAAAATAGTTCCGATTAGGAACAGCGTGTGATTCAACCGGAAGGTATCGGGTGTGAAGAAGGATCGGTGTGCGAGCGTTAGCGAGCCCGGTATCAGAACCGGAAGCGATAGCGACCGGGTCTGCTTTGGCAATATTAAATTGCACTTTGACCAAGTACCAAAAGTAAAGATTCCGGGACTCCCCGTAAGGACCGCACCTCCGTGCTTTAGTTCGCGATGCCGCAACGCAGATCCGGTCGCTATCGCTTCCGGTTCTGATACCGCTCGCTATCGCTCGCGGAGGAATCCCGTTGCCGGTTCTCACTTGCGCTCGCGGAAGATTTAAAAGTTTTCGCCACCGCTCTTAGTTTGACTTTGGACATTTGACTTTGGACATTGGACTCGTAGCCCCATGACTCGCCCACTTAACATCATTTGCCTGGCCACCTATTTCAAGGGCGGCGACTTTATTCGTGAGTGCAAGCGACTTGGGTGCAACGTCATTCTAATCACCAAGGAGAAAATGCTTAAGGAAGATTGGCCGCGCGATAGTCTCGACGATCTCGTCGCCGTCCCAAACGACGCCGGCCCACCTTTGATGATCGATCTGGTTTCATATATCGCCCGGAAAACTAAACCGGATCGAGTGATAGCGCTGGAAGAGTTTGACGTCGTAACCGCAGCGCTTATTCGTGAACATTTTCAACTGCCCGGGATGAACGCCTCAACAGCCAAGGGTTTTCGCGATAAGTTGTCGATGGCTGCCAGCGCGAAAGAGGCCGGCGTCGATGTGCCCGAATTCGTACCCTTGATCAATCCGGATGAAATGCGTGTCTTCATGGAGAGCGTGCCGCCACCCTGGATAATCAAGCCGCGTTCAGATGTTTCGGCAATCGGAATTCGTAAAGTGGAGACTGCCGATGAAGTTTGGCGCACGTTTGAAGAGATGAACGAAAGAGAGAATCTCCGCGAGCGAGGATCGTACTATTTCCTGGCCCGCTTTGTGCCCGGAGAAGTTTTCCATGTTGATGCCTTGGTGAACGACAGCCGCGTCGTTTTTGCAGGCACTAATCGCTACGGGCGACCGCCAATGCAGGTGGCCCATCACGGCGGTGCTTATGTCTCGCGTACCGTGGAGCGCGGCTCGGAGAATGAGAAGAAACTGCTGGAAGCTAATCGCAAACTGGTGAAGGCCCTGGCAATGAAAAAGGGTGCAACACATGCGGAATTCATCAAAAGCGAGACGGATGGAAAGTTTTATTTTCTCGAAATCGCATCTCGAGTGGGCGGCGCATACATCGCGGAAGTTCTGGAAGCGGCTTCGGGCTTGAACTTGTGGCGCGAATGGGCACGCATGGAAATTAGCGATGCCCCCAAGCCGGCCAAACCGCTGCGAAAGGAATATGCGGGGATCGTCTTGTCTCTGGCGAAACAGGAATGTCCTGACACTTCATCGTACGACGATCCGGAGATCGTCTATCGCGTTAAGAAACTTCACCACGCCGGATTGATTGTGCGTTCGAAAAAGCTGGAGCGGGTCGAGGGGTTGTTGGAGCAATATAGCCAACGCTTCGTTGACGACTTCGTTGCGGTTGTCCCGCCGCTTGAGAAAGCAGAATAATCCGCTGTCTGTCGTCAGTTGTTTCTTAGACCGGGCAGCGACTGACAACTAACAACTGACTACTGACAAAAAACGGAGGACAAAGGCCGTCAAATGTCTAAATGAATCTGGCGAAGCAAACCGACAAGTTCTTGTTTTCTTAGCAAGATTCTTCTAGCTGGTTTCCGTCCCGTAGGGACCTAATGTTTATAGAACGCGATGCTCAAAGACTCCTCTTCGCTCCAGCGGAGCGATATGTTCGCAGGTTCGCGTGACCTTGCGGGAACATCGCGCTCCGCTGGAGCGCAGTTCCTGGTTGCGTAGCTGGATCTATAAACATTTGGCTCCGCTGGAGCCGATGGCGTCTTTTGTTGCGGCCTGGGCCGCGCTGCGTAATCTGCGGATAGTCCTAGGCCTTCTTCAAAGGCCAGATATCGACACTAACCTCTTCCGCGTAACGAAGGTGGGGATGGCCAGGCGGAGCTGCGACACCAAGCGATTCGATCATTGTAGAGTTCAAACTAGAGAGCGTTGCGTTTTGCAACGGCCAAGGCTGGTGATGAATGCGCGCGCGATATATCTCTCCATTGCTTTCGCTGTAGAGGCAATAGCGCTCAGTGAGAAAGAATTCGAGCGAAGTAGGAGAGACATTCCTGTCTGTCGAACCCGCGCCAGATGAGGGTAAAGGGCCACCGATTACCCACGTTGCCTGTAGCCCGGCGGGCGGCCCATGCTTATCATGACGCTCGGATGAATAGTTGATTTGGTCACCGCTCTGGTCCAACGACATCTCCGCGTAGAAATACGGCAAGTAATAAAACTTACGTGCACCCCACACGGCTAATCTGCTCGCCGCATCGAGAGAGAAGAACCACACGCCGGGAACGCCATTTAAGTGAACGTAAGTGCGGATATTCAACTCATGAAAAGCGCTGGTGCCGGGAATAGGCGGCAGAAACGCTCCACGGATTCCCCACATCGTAAACGGGATCACGCCAATCCAGGCTGATCCGTCAAGAGTATCAATCTCCAGTTGTCTCGGAATGAGCGGACGCAAAAGATCAGCGTCTATGGGCCAGTGTATGAAGAGAAGCTTGCCCCACGTCTGATGCATGATGGGGCTGCCTTCGGGTCGTTGGCGTATTGAGAGTCTGTCGATTTCCATTACGCGGCTATGCCGCCGGATGTGCGGAAGCGGCTATGCCCTTCCGTCAACGGCCCTCATCAACATCGGGGCTGCGCCCCAGGGGCGTAGCTCCGAAAGTTTCAATAGCCCCTTACGGCGGGGCAGAGCCTGCGCCTCACATCGGGCGGCGAAGCCGTTAAGAAGGGTTCGGTGCAACCGCAGCTGACCATCTACTTCAAGTGCTTATTTAGCCAACCAAGCACGTTGTCATACCAGAACTTTGAATTCTGCGGTTTCAGTATCCAATGGCCCTCGTCAGGGAAGAGGATTAGTTTGGATTCCACGCCCTTCCTTTGCAGCGCTGTATAGAGTTGCAAGCTCTCCGTGTAAGGCACGCGATAATCCAACTCGCCTGCCGTCACCAACGTGGGCGTATTGAAGTTGGCAACAAACTTGTGCGGTGACCAACGCTCGTACATCGCCGGATTGGTCCATGGCGTTCCTTTAAACTCCCATTCAGGAAACCAAAGCTCTTCAGTCGCGCCATACATGCTGGTAAGGTTGTAAACACTTGCGTGCGACACCAGCGACTTGAAACGAAAACGCGGATCGTTGTTATGGCCCAAAATCCAATCGACCATGTAGCCGCCATAGCTTGCGCCTGCGCCGCCGATGTTTGCCTTATCAACATAGGGGTTTTTACGCAGCACCTCCGCGATCCCGTTTTTCAAATCGACGAAAGCCTTGCCGCCCCAATCGGCGCTGATCTCGTTTACAAACCGCTGTCCGTATCCCAGTGACCCGCGTGGGTTGGGCATGAACACGACGTAGCCTGCGTCAGTAAACACCTGCGGATTCCAGCGATAGCTCCAACTGTTGTTCCAGGCGCTCTGCGGACCTCCGTGAATAAGGACCACGAGCGGATATTTTCTGCGAGCGTCAAACCGCACGGGCTTGATCAGGAAGCCGTGGACCTTTGCGCCGAGGGCCCCGTTCCACTCCAGTTCCTCTGCCTGCTTGAGTCCAGTGCGCGCAATCAACTCATCGTTGATTCTTGTTATCGGCGTTATACGGCTGCCATCCTGATGGCTGCCATCGTTATTGGCACGATAGATCTCGGGCGGAGCCGCCAAAGAGCTATTTGAGAAAACGAATGTTCGGCCATCGGAAGTGATCTGCAGACCGCTTGCGAAAACACCGTCGACTGTCTTTTGCGCAACGCCGCCTGTGATTGGCACCGTGTAAATGGGCGCGCGGCCACGTTCACCTGCGGCAAAATAAATCTCCTTGCCATCGGGAGATTCCACCATCTCTTCGACATTCAGATCGAAGCTTCGCAGGAGTTCGGTGCTGACCCCGCTGGCGCGGTTGTAGCTCATTAATCGCCAGCGGTCGGCTTCAAACCCTGCTGTGGTTTGTGAGCGATAGAGAATGTAACGACCGTCGTTTGTGTAGGTCGGTGTGTCGTCGTATCCACGGTTGCGCGCAGTTATGTTGCGCGGAGTTCCGCCCGCGAGCGGGACGATGAAAATGTCGCTGTTGGTTGAAATCGCTTCGACTTTGTCGGGATTGCGCAGGTAAGCCAACTCTTTTGAGTCGGGCGAGAATGAGTAATCGACGTCTCCTGCGACTGCGTAAGGCGGCGAATCAAAATCGCCGGGCGTTATGTCTCTTGCCTCGCCGCCGCCCGCCGGCGCCACGAAGACATGGGTGCGCTTCTTATCGCGTACTTCATTCCAATGCCGGAACAGAAGCCGATCGGTAACGATTGCCTTAACTTTACCTTTCTCGGCCTCCTCATCTTTGCGTTTGTTACACTCGTCGTTGGTGCATTCCGGATAAACGTCCGAGGTAAACGCAATCCAACGACGGTCAGGGGACCACACTGGTCCGGAGGCGCCGGTCGAAATCTTCGTCACCTGCTCCTTGTCATCGCCATCGGCATCCATTACCCAAATCTGGCTGCCCGTAACGTAGGCGATCTTCTTCCCATCGGGAGACCATCGCGGTGTAGTAGCCGAGCGTTCGCCGCTGGTGAGTTGTTTCATGTTGCCGCCGCCGAGTGGCATTACATAAATGTGCGTGACGACGCGGTTCCCCTCGAAATTGACATCGCCAATGGTAAAAGCCACGCTTCGGCCGTCCGGAGAAACCTGTGGATCGCTGACGCGCCGCACCTTGAGCAACTCTTCGATATTAAACGGGCGATACTCCTGGGCCACCGCCACAGAAGTGAGCGACAACAGAGTTATAGTCAGAGCAATGACGAAGCGTTTCATAAGGCCCCCTCAGAATAGTTTGCAGATTTTTGGGAAAGCGTGAACATTATTGCACCAATCAATATCAGGCGCACGTGATGAGGTCAGTACACTTCTTTACGCGCGGTCTGGAAAACTCCCAACCTGAGAGAGCTCGAAGTGGACTCCCTCTGGATTGATCTATCAGCTTGCCAAGTAATAAAGGAGGCCTCTCCGCCGATCCTTGCGGCTAACAATTTCATTATTTCGAGTTTGAAGTTACGATTATCATCGCATCGAGCTTGTCCTTCCAACATTAACGGAGCACCCCTAACTTGATTCGCCGGATCATCGTTTCACTGCTAAGACTCGCGATGCGCATCTATTTCAAGCGCGTTGAGGTCGTTGGCATGGAGCACGTCCCGCTCGATACTCCCGTTATCTTTGTGCTCAATCATCCGAATGCCCTGGTCGATCCGGCGGTCCTTTTATGCCAAGCGCCTCGACAGGTTTCATTCCTGGCAAAGGCGCCACTCTTCCGCATGCCGGTGCTTGGATATTTAGTTCGGGAGATGGATTCGCTTCCGGTCTACCGACGCCAGGATGAAGGAGAAGATGTTTCCAAGAACCAGGAAACGTTTGTGGCGGCGCGCAAGTTACTCGCTCGCGGCGGCACGATCGGCATCTGCCCTGAGGGAGTTTCGCACGATGAGCCGAGACTGCGGCCCATCAAAACAGGCGCAGCGAGGATTGCGTTAGGAGCGGTCTCGACCGGCGAGGTCGTCGATCTCAAGATAGTGCCGGCCGGTCTCTACTACACCTCGAAAACAAAATTTCGTAGTTCGGCGTTGCTCTATTTCGGTAACCCAATTGAAGTAACCCCGGTTGAGCTTGAAGCCGACGGAAATCCGCCCAGGCCGGCAGTGCGGGAATTGTCCGGCAAGGTCGAGTCAGCGTTGCGTTCCGTAATACTTGATGCCGAGCATGAAGAGGCATTGCACACGATAACGCGAGCGGAAAAAATCTTTTCCTCCGAAGGGGTCGACGCGGCAAACGAGAGTCTGGCTGATGAATTACAACTGCAACAACGCTTCATCAAGGCCTATGCTGTGTTACGCCAGCACGCGCCTGAACGTTTGCGAAAACTCGAGGTAAGAATGAGCCGGTTTGAAGAGGAATTAATTCAGGCCGGCGTTGACCCTGACGACTTGTCTCCGCCTACATCCACGCTGGCGGTGTTTAAGCATCTGATCCCGCGCGTGCTCCTGTTCGTGCTCCTAATCGTCCCGGCCGCTCTCGGCGCGGTCATCCACTATCCCGCATATCAATTAGGCGGCTACCTGGCTACGAGGATCTCAAAGCAGTATGAGGACGTGATCTCGACCGTCAAAATCATTTCTGCGATGCTCTTGTTCCCGTTGACGTGGTTCCTGGTAATGATCGCCACCTGGAGACTTCTGGATTGGAAGTGGGCGCTTGCGTCGGCGGTAGTCGTGCCTGTGGCTGGTTTTCTTGCAATTACGTTCTTTGAGGCAATCGACAGTTTTATGGGCGGATTGCGGGCGTTAGTTTTTTTCCTGATGAGGCGAAGGTTTTTTGTGCGACTACTGGCCGAGCGCAAAGCCATACGCAATGAAATCCTGGCGCTCGGCGAGGAGACCGCGATCCTAAGCCAGTGATTTGTTTGCGTTGGAAGGGCGAGTGGAGGGGGGGAACTATTGAAACGCCCACGTGCCGGCTATTTCTTCCGCGCCTTCGATCCTGAACTACTCTTCGAGCTCTTGGCTGCGCCGGCGCGTTTCTTTCCGCCACTGGCCCTGACTGTCCGGCCTTTGCGACCTTCACTCTGGATTCTTCCGGCTTTCATCAGGCTTTCATAACTTCCACGTACGACGTTCCGCGCTACCTTCAGCGAGTTGGCGAGTTCACGCTCACTGGGCAAATAGCTGCCGACAGTCATCGTACCTGACTCAATCAAACTAGTAAGCTGGTCCGTGATCTGTTTGGTCATTGACTCAGGACGCTTGCGGTTGACACGTATAGTTGTTTTCACTCTCACACCCTCCTCGGAAATTTTTGCTGTGGTCCGAATTCTATGCGGCGGACCATCAAGTGTCAATACACTCGATGGTCCAAAATCTAACGCTTGATGATCTAAATCATTGCGTTACGGTGTCGGTGGGTGGGCTGGGCTCTCTTACCCTCGATAACAGGTGTTCAGAGTACAACCTTCAGGTTGCTGCCTCGTGACCACGCAGGTTCGTTCAACCCCACCCGCAAGCTAAAGCTTGTACTCTATACACCTGTTAATCTGGCAACTTCGAGAGCGCACCGTGTCTTCGGAGAATCTCGAGGGTGCGTTCGATGGGCAGTGCTTCCACAGTTTGGCCGCGACCTTTGACGGTGGTGGCGCGGAAGAGGGAATTGTAAACGGCTTCTTCGGTGGCTTCGATCACGGCAAGAAACAAAGGAGACATTGCATCATTCGGCACTGACTTCAGGCTACGCGGGGAGTTTCTCTCCGTGGGATTTGCCGCAGCTTTAATGCGCACCTCATTTGCGGTAGAAAAAGCGATGGCATAGTCACCGCTGCCATTCGTGCCCGCCGATCCTGTTCTCGCGAGTCCCCACATGGCACGGGCCGCCATACGCTCCAGGTTTCTGGCATCAACGGGCGCATCAGTCGCGATCACAACAATCACTGAGCCGTCCGCGAAACGACTTGAGTCTGATGCTAGAGACGCCTTATTGGGATTACCTTGCTGTCCGCCTCCGGCACCGAGTTCTTCTTTCAGATAATATTTCCCGAGCTCACGTCCGACCGGCGCCCCGTTGATTGTCAGGATGCCGCCGAAGTTCGTCTGCACCAGCACGCCGACACTAAACCCACCCAACGTCGCAGGCAGTTTTCGCGAAGATGTCCCGATTCCGCCCTTGAACCCATACGCCACAGTTCCTGTTCCCGCGCCGACCGATCCTTCTTCAACGTGCCCAGCTTGGGCGTTCTTTATTGACGACACGACGTCTTCTCGCGTGATGTGACGTCCGCGGATATCGTTCAAGAAACCATCGTTCGTTTCCCCAACCAACGCATTCACAGATCGAACCTCTTCATTGCCTGGCAGTGCCAACACGTAGTCAAGCAGGGCGTCAGCAACCCGCGGCACGCTTAGAGTCGACGTGAGGAGAATCGGGGTCTCGATTTCGCCAAGCTCTTTGACCTGGGTCGAGCCCATCAGTTTTCCGAAGCCGTTGCCGACGAAGATTGCTCCCGGCACTTTCTCGCGGAAAAGATTTCCGCTGTGTGGCAGGATGGCCGTAACGCCGGTCCGAATGTTTTCGCCACGAATGAGTGTTGTATGGCCAACCTTCACGCCAGGCACATCGGTGATTGCATTGAGTGGTCCAACCGGGAGTATCCCAACAGTGATCCCCGCCTCGCGCACCCGCGGCCGATCATCTCGCCGCTGAAGTAGGACAGACATTCGTGTCTGTCTCTCTTTGTGCTCCTTTGAGATCGGATGGACAGAAACCGACGTCCTATTTCTTGCGCCCGTTGCGTTCGCTTTGCTTGAAATTGAAAACGTGGGAAGGGCGAATATGAGGACGCCTATGAGAATTACCGCCGCAGTTTTGAATGGCCGTGGTTTCAGACTGCGACGAAGAGACTGCATACGCTTTAGCTGGCGAAGAAGGCGATGAGCGCTGGCACAGTTAACCAGAGCAATCCCTTAACCAGGAAAAAGAGAAACCCCCAAAAACCAAGTCTCTTGATCCAGTTCTTAACGCGTGACTTTTTCAACGACGTATTGGTTTGCATGACGTTTGGTTGAGCCAACATGGTGCTTCGGTGACCAAGATTTACATCACTCCGGCCTGAACTGCAAATGTAGAGATACAGACATTCCTGATTGTCACACGCGGGCGCGTGGTTCAGAGTTCAACCTTTAGGTTGTGTTTGGCGAGGAGCACGCAAGCTGAACCTTGAACTCGGAATACCGCCTTCACCGGAGGACAGTCCTCTTAATAGACGTTGACAGGCAAGAATGCCAATCCTACATCGCCGCTTCTGCCGGTCGAGGCTCCACCGGCAGTTTCGTGGTCTTCCACGCTTCCCATCCACCGATGAGGGCGCGAGCTTGGGTCCATCCGGCTTGTCGAAGTTCCTGCGCCACACGGGCGCTGGTTGCTTCGTTTGGTCAAGCACAGAAGGCGATGAGCCAGGCCTCCTTCGGCAGGCCGAGTTCTCGTACTCGTCTCACCGCATTATCAGGTGGGACACGAACCGCCTCTTTTGCCTGTAGATCATCAAGGCTCCGTTCAGTGCGCACGTCCAGAGTAATCACCAGCTCAGCCAATTGCTGGAGCCGGCGCAGTTCGTCAATGGTAATGCTTGTACCACCGATCGCCGGTGGATCAATAACGTTGGTTGAAATCGGATTGTTTATTGGACATGAAGCAGCTGTTGTCGAAGCTTGGGCATTGTCTGGATTGTGGCCTGTGCTTTCCGCCGCGCCGTTGGTGCGCAAAATATTTGCCGCTTCAGTTTCATGTCGAACGCGTCTCCGGGAAGCCTGTGCAAGCAGCAATGGGGAACCGCCGTGTAGCACAACCGACATCAGCACGACCAGACAACATATCGGAAAGAGCTGCTCACTACCTGGCAGACCCGCGAAGATCGGTAAAAGGACCAGCAGTAACGAGCTGAGGCCTCTGGGACCGAACCACGCAATCAGCAGTCGCCCACGCCAATCAACACTGGAACCCCAAAGCGAAAGCAGGTAGACAGGCGGCCGAATCAGAATCACTACGGCCGCAAACAGCAGCGCTGCGCCGGACACGATCGTTAAACCACTCCAGATGAGTGAGCTGCCGAAGAGGACGAAGGTAAACAGCAGCATCATCTCTGCGGTGACGCCACCGTATTCGAGAAAGCAATCGCACAGTTCGACGTCAATCGCAGCGATGGTCAAACCTGCGGCAAAAGCTGCCAGAAACCCGCTGCCATGCACGGCCTCGGCAGCGGCGTATGCGGAGAGGGCGACCCCCAGTGAATAAAGCGACTCGTAATCGCGTCTGACGCCAATCTTCTTACGGATGAGATCGAGGGCTGCGACCGCTACCAGTCCGACGGCGACACCGGCGCCTGGTCCAAGAACAAAAAGACGAAGGCCGAGCTTGCCCCAGGCCGCAGCGTCAAGTGGACCGTGTTCGCCCATAAAGGCCATGGCGATAATCACGACCGGCAAAAGCACGACATCGTTTAAACCACTTTCGAGCTGTAAAGCCTGGCGCGTAGGTGTGGGGATGTCGGGGCGACGAAGAAGTCCGCGCAAAAGCACCGGGTCGGTTGAAGCCAGGGCTGCGCCGAGGATTGCAGCCGCGGGGACCGACAGCCCGAGCAGCCGCCAGCCCGCCAACGCCACGAGCGCGGCAGACAAGAGTGTTCCCGGGCCCAGCAATCGAAAGGCGAGGATCGAATGTTTTCTGACTTCGGAAACATTAAGAGCTACGGCGTCGGTGAAGAGAACGAGCGTTAGGCTGAGCGTTGCTACGACGCGCAACGTTTGAGATTGCAGTCCGATATTGACGACACCGAGTCCTGCAGGGCCGAGGGCCGCGCCGATGGCCAGGAAAACCGCGACCTGCGGCAGCCCGCTCTTTTCAATCAAACCTGAAAGAAGCGCCGACACAACGATCACAATCCCGATGATCGCGACGGCGGTGATTAGTGCTTCGGAGCTAAATCCGGACATGAGTAAACGATCTCCGCGGATCGGCGTGCGTTGCGTGACTTGTGGAGAACTCCAACAGGCACTGCCACAGTTGAATTACTATTTTAAGAAGACAGATGTTATCGTTGAATTCCTGTTTTGCACAGAGATACGATCCATACACGAAGAAAGAACCTTAGTGGTACTGACCTCATGTCATCGCACGTCGCATTATTGCAAATCACATGAGACCACTGATCATTCACGGACACTTTTACCAGCCGCCCAGGGAGAACCCCTGGACCTTCGTTGTTGATCAAGAACCGAGTGCGGCGCCGTTTCACGACTGGAACCAACGCGTCACAGCCGAGTGCTACCAGCCCAACAGCCAGGTTCGCATAACCGGCGAGGGTGGCGTCGAGAAACTGGTTAACAACTACGCACTTATTAATTTTGACTTTGGTCCAACACTGCTTTCCTGGCTGGAGCACGCCGCGCCGGAAACCTACGCTCGGATCATTTCGGCCGATGCGGAAAGCGCGCGCCGGCATAGCGGGCACGGCAATGCAATCGCGCAAGCTTACAGTCATGCAATCCTGCCTTTATGTAATGAGCGTGACTTGCGCACGCAACTGCGTTGGGGTTTAGCGGATTTCCGCCACCGGTTTAATCGCGAGGCGGAAGCTATCTGGCTTCCGGAGACGGCATGTAACGATGAAGTGATGGCCGCGTTAATCGATGAAGGACTGCGGTTCGTGATTCTCGCGCCGCGACAAGCCAAGCGCACCAGGACGGACGGTTCTGCTTCTGGCAAGCGTCCAGGCGAATGGCGGAGCGCAGAGGAGGGAAGCATCGACACCAGCCTTCCCTATCGCTACCTGCATCGCGACGGCTCAAACCGGTCCATCGCAGTCTTCTTCTACGATCAATCGTTGGCTGGAGCAATCGCTTTCGAGTGCGCGTTGACTTCAAGTGAAGTGTTGGTTGATCGGATTGCCCGCGTACCTGACGGCGCGGGCTCGCTGGTTAACGTTGCTACCGATGGCGAAAGCTACGGGCACCATCACAAGTTTGGCGATCTCTGTTTGGCTTATGCTCTTGAAGCTGAGGCGCCGCGTCGTGGTTTTTCAGTGACTAATTACGGCGAGTATCTCGAGCAGCATCCGCCGGCGACGGAAGTGGAGATCAATAGCGGCCCAGGAAATCACGGAACATCGTGGAGCTGCATACACGGTGTTGGTCGTTGGAGATCGGATTGCGGTTGTGAAACGGGAGGCGAGCCACATTGGAACCAGGATTGGCGGCGTCCGTTAAGAACTGCGCTCGATTACCTGCGCGACGAGGCGGCACTCCACTTCGAGGCCACTCGCGGCGAATTGTTCATCGACCCCTGGCGTGCACGAGACGCTTCGATCGAATTGACCCTCGATGAGCTGAAATCTCGCGAGGCGTTTCTGTCTCGGCGGGCACCACGTGCTCTAAGCCGAGCGGATGAAATACGAGCGTTGCTGTTTCTGGAAATGCAGCGCCATACACTGTTGATGTATGCAAGCTGCGGCTGGTTCTTCAACGACATATCCGGCATTGAATCGGTGCTCGTGCTGAGGTACGCCGGCCGCGCCATTGAGTTGATGGACCAGCTGGGCCTACCATCGCCGCGCGAGCGATTCCTGGAGATTCTGGCTGACGCTAAGAGCAATAAGGCCGGGATGGGAACGGGCGCCGACATTTTCCTGACAATGGTGGACAAGGTTCGAATTGATTCGAATAGTGATCTAATTTTTTCTGAATAGCTTTCTCTAAACTGTGCACAGTTAGAGGTAGGGAAGGAAGGCTCGCCCCCGCCGACCCAGGCGACAGGTTACTTTGCAGCTCTTACGAGGCAGAGTTAGCTTCCAATGGCCAAGCGCGCTAAACCAGACAAAGGCCCCCGGGCGAAGAAGACCCTCTCGTCTACTTCGCCAGCGAAGAAGCGTGCCTCTCGCGCGGTTGCTAAATCCTTAAAAAAAACCACAGCGATCAAACGAGACGCAACTCAACGCGATTTCCTTCCACCAACTCTCGGCGACATCGATCTACATCTCTTCGGTGAGGGCCGGCATGAACGCATCTACGACAAACTTGGCGCGCATGTGATGACTCACGAAAGTGTTAAGGGCGTCGCCTTCGCGGTTTGGGCGCCGAACGCCCAACGAGTGAGTGTGGTCGGCAACTTCAACGCCTGGGACGGAACAAAGAATCAAATGCGTCCGCTCAGCGGTTCCGGTGTCTGGGAAATCTTTATTCCCAAACTAGAATCCGGCGAGCTGTATAAATATGAGATTAAGTCGGCTGGTTTGCCGGCGTTTCATAAAGCCGATCCCTACGCGGCCTTTGCCGAAGTCCCGCCCGCCACTTCATCCGTTATATATGAATCGAAGCACAAGTTTCGCGATACGCGCTGGATGAAAAAACGGGCGGCGCGCGAACATTTTCGCCAGCCACTTTCAATTTACGAAGTGCATTTTGGATCGTGGCGACGCCGCGTCGAAGAAGACAATCGTCCCTTTACTTATCGCGAAATGGCGGAACCGCTAGCGGACTACGTTGAGCAAGCCGGCTTTACACACGTTGAGTTTCTGCCCCTCAAAGAACATCCATATGGGCCATCGTGGGGGTACCAGGTCAGCAACTACTTCGCGCCCTCCGCTCGCTACGGTACGCCGGACGATCTTCGTTATCTGATCGACTACCTGCACCAGCGCGGGATCGGCGTGATCATGGACTGGGTTCCAGCACACTTTCCCAAAGACGCCTTCGCGCTCGCTCGTTTCGATGGCACCGCACTCTACGAGCACCTCGATCCTCGCAAAGGTGAACATCCTGACTGGGGCACGTATATCTTCAACTACGGTCGCAATGAGGTGCGAAATTTTCTGCTGGCGAATGCGCTCTACTGGTTCAAGGAATTTCACATCGACGGCTTGCGCGTTGATGCCGTGGCTTCGATGCTTTATCTCGACTACAGCCGGAAGGAAGGCGAGTGGGTGCCAAACCAGTTTGGCGGCCGCGAAAACCTCGACGCGATTCGGCTATTGCAGGAGTTGAATGAGACGACGCATCGCGAGTGTCCAGGCACGATGATGATCGCCGAGGAATCAACGGCGTGGCCCAAGGTTAGTCATCCGGTTTACAGCGGAGGGCTCGGGTTCGATTTCAAATGGAACATGGGCTGGATGCACGACACGCTCAAGTATTTTCAGACTGACCCACTGTTCAGGGGCGGGAACCACAACGCACTAACGTTTGGTTTACTCTACGCCTGGAGTGAAAATTTTATCCTGCCGCTATCGCACGATGAAGTTGTGCACATGAAAGGCGCGCTGCTGAACAAGATGCCTGGCTCGGAGGAACAGAAGTTTGCCAACCTGCGCGCGCTGTACGGATACATGTGGGCCCATCCGGGAAAGAAGCTGCTGTTTATGGGTGGGGAATTTGGGCAGTGGGGTGAGTGGAACGAGACAGAGAGTATCGACTGGCATCTCCTGGAAAAACCTCTGCATGGCGGTGTGCAGAAACTGGTGAGCGAACTCAATCGCATTTACAAGACGAAGAGTTCTTTCTGGGAAGCAGACGGTGAGCCGGCAGGGTTTCAATGGATTGATGCCGACAACGCATCCGAGAACGTCGTGTCGTTTATTCGCCGCGCGCCGTCAACGGGCCGCGATATAATCTGCGTCGGAAACTTTGCGCCGGTATTGCGAGAGAAACATCGATTGGGCTTGCCGCGGAAGGGAACGTATCGATTGATACTTAATACCGATGCGGAAGAATACGGCGGCAGTGGCGTGCAAGTAGCAAAGACGATAAAGACCACGGAAGATCCACTCTACGGCCACGCGTTTTCCGCGAACATTACGTTGCCTCCTCTGGCAACATTATGGTTCGAGCACAAATGGTGAGCT
Source organism: Pyrinomonadaceae bacterium (assembly GCA_035630655.1). Taxonomy (GTDB): domain Bacteria; phylum Acidobacteriota; class Blastocatellia; order Pyrinomonadales; family Pyrinomonadaceae; genus PSRF01. Next base: position 5,953 of record DASQKG010000354.1, on the reverse strand, counting down.
TTCAGTCCACATGAGCACTAACAGGAATCGTCAACTATTGGCGGTATCGTCAAGATTAACTCCAGCGCGTTGCTGTGGTTGAGGAAGCGCAATTTGTTGAGGTTCTTCAATCGACTTTATCAGATCAAATAGAATCTCTTCGCGTGCTACCCTGCGTCCCTTGTCGGAGGCGGCTCTTGTAACCGCCTCGAAATATTCCGCATATGTTGCTGGTTTTCCTTCCAGCTCGTTGGCCCTCACGGAGCTGAGCAGATCCGTCAGTGCGTCGGCAACATTGTCGGAATGACGAAACGCAGCCCTGCGAGTCTCGCGGTGATATCGCAGGCATGCTCCATAGAGTGAATAGAAATTGCTCTTGGTCTTTGCAGGTGTCTTGTTCTCATCGGTGATGAGCGTTCTGAGCAGAGCTATCGTGGAATCAAAATCATTCTCGTATTCAGCTTCTTGGGGAAATTCTTCTTCGAAGTTTGCGTATGCTTCATCCAAAAGGTCTTTCTTGTTGGTGACGCCCTCAACAGTCAGCAGCAGAAGTTCGCTCGCGAACTCAACATCCAACATTCGCCGGATATCTCTTGCTGTAAAGAGGCCAATTGTCTGAAATAGCGCGTTATCTGCCAACCGCTCTGCGGTTTGCTTGAAGCGCCCCCTGTATCGTGCGTTCCGGAGTTCCTGATCATTGAGTGCAATATTATTGGTATTGAGCCGCGTGAAAAGGTCACGAATCTCCGCGTCGTTCGTCTGACTGAGCCCCCTGACCACAACCTTGTAATTCCAAAAGGCTTCCTTTTGTTCATCATCAAAGTCACGGAAGTATTCACCGTTCCAATCATCCGTTTCCGGTAGAGAAAGCTCACCATCCACAAACATAAGAATGGAGGTGACCCGCTGCTGACCGTCTACTACGATATGCTGCTCCGTACCATCTGCCGGATTCGTTACGTGCTGTATATAAATCTCTGGGAATGGCAAAGTCGCGCAGATGGTTGATATCAACGAGCTTCGTTCTGACTCCATCCACACCGGTCGCCGCTGAAACTTTGGTGATATCACCAAACTATTGTCATTACGCCGTCCGTTGAGCCACGCGATCGTTTGAAGGCTTACGTCATATTTCATCTCTTTCCACCTTTTTCTTTGCTAACAGGAATCCTCGCTTGTAGTAATCGATAGCTTCAACCTCGTTCTTGAAGAAAAGCATTTTAATCGGCTTGAATTGGACCGACGCATCTCTAAGTTGGTTGAGAATCGTCTTGAATCGATATCGAAGCTCACAGGGGTCACCGGGTATCCACATGGGAGTAATAAACCCTGCGTAGACATCTTCCGCATTCCGTCGAATTTTCTCCCTAATTGCATGCGGAAGCGTATACCACCGGGAGCGGTGTACTCGTCGCAGCTCCTCCCACGTTTGGTTAAACTGTTCAGATGACACGACAGCGATATCAATGTCGGATGTTCTGTCGAACTCTTTAAGGCCCTTATCCGGATTCAGGCTGAAGCGCCAGTTGCCCGTTCCAACTATGCTGAGAGATTCAACTCCAGCTAACTGCTGGTGGACCCGTGTTTTGAAACTGGCGTAGTCAACGGGATTTGGAAATGCAGTCACTGTATCGGCGGCAAGGTATGTCTCAGCTAGTAAGTCGGGCTGATGCTCGCGGATGTTAGTGATGAATTCTTCCCGGTTCATTCGGTATTCGGCTGACCTAATCGCATCAATCTGACTGCGGCGGGACGGTCCGCCGCCTCATGACTTCTTTCGCAAGCGCTCCCTGACTTCGTCCCAGGGAATTGCCGCGTCGGGATTAGCATCGGCCTCAGCTAGCCGCCGTTCTAATTCGCCGCGATGCCATTCCGGGATGGGCAACTCCTCGAGCGAATTCGGGATGCTATCCCATAGCGCACTTATCAGGTCCAGCCGTTCGGCTACGCTGAGCTGCTTGATGTCCAGATCTGATGAAGATTGCGCCCTCACGATCCTCCGTTTCCCGAATTCCAAATCGGAGCATATTGCTCTCTATTGAGTGAGCTTACGTTCTAATTTATCAAGCCGGTCTTCGGCATCTTGCAGATCGGCGCGGGTGTCCATGGTGATAGCGGCGAATCGATCCAAACGTTTCGACAAGTCGCGCCTGGTATCGACGATCTCTTTCCTGGTATCGACGATCTCTTTGAGGGCTTGCTCCCAGATCGGCTTAGTGTCGTAAGCACGAATCTCCAGTTTTTGCAGCCGCGAATCCATGTTCTGCAGGCGCGAATCCACAGTTTCAAGGCGCGAATCCACCTTTTCCAGACGCGACTCCAAACTCTCAAGACGCGAGTCCGTAACACGCATCGCCGAATCCAAAGCGTCAAAGCGCGCGAACACTCTCTCCTCGAAAGGGCGTTTACCGTTCATTTCGCCGGTGTTCGCATTATTCACAATGTAATTATCGACCGTTGCTAGAGCACGGTCAACGTTTACCGGTAATTTCCGATCAAGGGTTGATGCTGTATCTTTTGCATCATGATCAATTGGGGCGAGATTCGAAAGCAGTTTCCTGTAAGTGACAAATTCACCTACCTAAACACCGCGGCGGCTGGGCCGTTAGCGCGTTCAACTCGTAACGCTGCTACCGAGTATTACGATCTGATGATGGCCGATGGTGACTTCCATTGGGATGATTGGCTGTCGCAGCGCGAGGAAGTGAGAAGGAAGGTTGCGGCTTTTATCAACGCCGAGCCGGAAGAGATTGGGTTAACTACAAATACGTCCTCGGGCATGAACGTAATTGTCGATGCGCTTGAAACCAGCGGTGAAGTTATCTCCTGCGATCTCGAGTTTCCTGTTTCTACGCTTCCGTGGATGAACCGGCGTATTCCTGTACATCTGGTTAAGTCAGTTGACGGCATGCTGGAGATCGATGATCTCCGTCGTGCGATGAATTCGCAAACAGGAACCCTCTCCATCAGCCACGTGCAATTTTCGAATGGTTTCCGAATCGATCTCGAAGAGTTGGGCAGAGCGAAAGGTAATCACACACTGGTAGTCAACGCGAGTCAGTCCGCAGGAGTGTTTGAGATTGATGTGAAGCGCATGAAGATTGATGCACTCTGCGCCACCGGGCACAAATGGATGCTGTCGGGATACGGTTCGGGTTTTGTCTATCTCAGCAGGGAATTACTCGAACGCTCGAAGCCGCGTGCGATTGGCTGGCTCAGTGTGCAGGAACCTTATGCAATGAAGAACGACGAAGTACACCTGCGTCATGATGTGGCCGCACGAGCCGAACTCGGCTGCCCTCACTTCGCTGGGATGTTCGCTTTGGGAGCATCAATTGATTTCATGATGAAAGCAGGCATAAAGGAAATTGAGCGGCGTTCAATTTTTCTCAACCAGTTATTGACGGAACGATTGACAGAGGCGGGGTGGGCGGTATTGTCGCCTCTCGAAAATGAACGCATGCGTTCGGCGGAGACGTTGGTTTCAGCTGAGGAGCCTGCAAACCTCGTCGCTAAGCTTGCAGGACAAAAGATCATCGTTACCGAAAAGCCGCAGGGAATTCGCATCGCTACCGACTTCTTCAACAACGAAGACGATATCGAACAGTTGGTAGGTGCGCTTAAGTAGGACCGACAGGAATGTCTGTCCTATTTTTACTTCTTCGGGTGCGGCTTGCGCGGTTTCGGTTTTGGTTTCTTCGTAGGAGAGCGTTCCACTGTTTGGCCGGTGAAGAACTGTCTCGAGAGCTTAATGAAAGTTAGCATGGTTGGAGATTCGTAGCCGCCGGTCAACCTGGCAATTCCTAACTCCCAATTTATTTCTGCGCCCTCTATCCACCACCTGACCAGTCGTCCCTTTTTGACTTCTTCGGCAACTGATTGCAGCGGGACGATCCCGACACCCATGTCTTCTTCCACCATCCTGCGGATTGCCGCCTGGCGGCTCAGTTCCATCGACACCTGAAGATTAACGCCCGCTTGGGCAAAAAACTGATCGATCAGCCGGCGAGTATTGCCGCCGCGTTCGCCCAGGATCAATTTCTCCCCGGCGAGCGTATATGCGCTGATGGTACGTTGCTTTGCCAGCCGGTGCCGTGGCGAGGCAATGGCCACCAATTGATCCTGACTCAGACGCTCGGTGTTGATTCCACGCGCCTCGACCGGCAATGAAACAAAGGCCAGGTCAATTTCGCCGGCCAGAATCTGCTGGACCAGAGTTTCGCTGGTGCCGGACGCTACTGTAATTTCCGAACGTACGTGTTGTTTGCGAACTTCCCTGAGCAGCCTGGGCAAGACATCTGTAGTCACCATCGCGGAAGCGCTGCCAACGCGCAAACGTCCACGCTCTGCGCCAGCCAGTTCGGCAATCTCATCAACGGCGGCATCGTGATCCCGCAGTATCTGGCGCGCACGTTGAAGCAACTGCTCTCCGGCCTCGGTCAGCATCACATGACGTGGAGCGCGAATAAACAGCCTGGCGCCCAGGTCCGTCTCCAATTGCCGGATCTGCATGCTGATAGCCGCTTGCGTAACGTGTACGCGTTGTGCGCCCGCTGTGAAGGTGCCCAGTTCCGCGATAGCAACAAAGGCCCTTAGTTGTCTGATCTCCATGAATGGTCGGTTCCTCCGTGGTATTAACGACCGTTATTGTAATAATAAAATCTTTTAGTTTCCATTATAAATGAGCCTTCCCTAGAATGTGCGGCCGTGGTCCATCCTGATTGATGCAACTAAAGGTCAGTACCACCTGCGTGAGCGGGTGGGGAAATCCTAAATGAGGTGTCGTAGTGCAACGACTGGCCACCCGCTAACGCAGGTGGTACTGACCAGCGCATACCCGCGTTCAAGGTACGCAGGCTCAACACTGGACTCTTGCGCATTGGTGGTGCGCACGATTTCCTCCTATGGTAAGTGACAGAAGCCAATCCGCTCTGTTGTCGATGCCCAGGCCCGCATTGCGCCGGCCGGTGGTCGGGGTTGACGGCGGCGGGACTAAGACCCACGCGGCGATACTCGACTCGAATTTCGCTCTGGTGGGCGAAGGCTTTTCCGGGCCATCGAATCCTCTCAGGGTAGGAATCGCGAACGCCGCCGCGTGTGTTCGCGAAGCCATCGAAAAGGCCTGCGAAGCTGCGCACCTTCGCCGAACGGATCTGGTCGCGGCTGAAATTGGATTAGCAGGCGCAAGCCGTCCGGAGTTGCGCGCGCGCATGCGCGACGCCCTTCACACATCGGGCATCGGAGAGATAGTCGTTGTCAGCGACGCCGACATTGCGCTTTATGGAGTGACGGAAGGTGAACTCGGCGTGATCGTGATTGCCGGGACAGGATCGATTTGTTGTGGCACAAATTCTCGAGGCAAACGCTTTTGCGCTGGAGGTTGGGGACCTGTCGCCGGTGACGAAGGCGGCGGCTCGTGGATAGCGCGGCGTGCATTGCGAGCTATCGCGCATGCGGCTGACGGGCGTGGAGAGCCAACAGCGCTGACCGCTGCGGCGTGCGACTATTTCCATGTTTCCGATGCGACCGACCTCTCTACGGCGATTTACTCTCCTAACGTTACGAACGACCGTCTTGCCGGTTTTGGCAAAAACGTAATCGAGGAGGCCAAGGCAGATGATGCGGTGGCCAACGAAATCATGGCCGAGGCGGGTAAGGAACTTGGCATGGCGGCCGCAGCCGTAATCAGAAATCTAAAGTTGCAGGCGGAGACGTTTCAGGTGGGCTATGTTGGTGGCGTATTCAACGCAGCCGGCGAGCTGGTGCTGGCAGGAATTCGGGAAGAAGTAATGAAGGTTGCGCCGCACGCTTACCTGGCGCCGCCGAGGTTTTCTCCGGCGGTTGCCGCCGCACGCATGGCTCGCCAGCACGTCAATGACGTGGCCCTGGCGGTTTGATGTTGGATCAGTACCCCGTGGGTGAGCCGGTGTGTAAGCAGCGTTAATCCCCCGCTCCTCAAGTGGTGCTGACAAAG
>DASQKG010000353.1:0-4393 GCA_035630655.1 Pyrinomonadaceae bacterium | reverse complement strand
CGTTCCGTGCTTGAGATCATTACCGATCTCTCTTCTTACATTGATGTACCGGCCGCCAAGGTGGAGCAAAAGCGCACGTTTCCCACCCCCGCGCCAGAGATCGTCAACGGTGCTCCCGTACCGGCACTTATGCGGATTCTCAGCTCGCCGCAAAAACCCGACGACGCCTTTGCCGCCGTGCCGTATGGTCAAGACTGGTACTGGATCGACGACAAAGATTTCGCGTCGAAGAGGCTGTTTTCTTTTATCATGTTTCTCTTCACCCTCACCGACACGGGGGAGAGGCAAGGAACGCCGGTGGTCACGATCCCGGCCGGCTAATGATCAAGCCTTTGTGAAAGAGCGACCCGGAACAGCTTAGTGAAAGTTGTATGGAGGCAAGGAAAGCGATGACTGACATGAGCACGATATCAGAATCTGCGCCAAACGCTCCGTCTGCCCTTCGTCGAAGCGGCCAAGCATGTCACGCTCGCCGAACGCGCGCCGAATCCCAACGATTTTCCCACCGCCAAAGCGGAAATGCTCGTGCCTGCGTCGGTGGTTTTTCAAAAACCCAAACAACGTCAATCTCAACGACTGTTACCAATGGTGGACTTATGCTCCGGGCGCCAACTGGCGCCATCATAAAACTAAACGAAAGGGGCAGGCGATAAAGATCGCTCTGCGATCTCGTGCTCCGTGCCTTAGTAAACTAGACGAGGCGAAACATGAGGACAAGATATCAGTTGGACAACAGCATGTTGCCGATCCTCGGAATGGCGTTCCTTCTGACCGCGTGCAGCGCCAGAGTCAACTGGGATTACCAGCGCACAGCGTCAAATGCCCTTGCATATCCAAGTACCACTACCATCGGCGCACTGTTTAAGGAGGCGGCCGACAAACACCCGGGCTTGTCCGGTTTCTCTCTGGTTCGACAGGGCGGTCCCGCGTTCATGGCCCGGCTGGCGATGGCCGACTTAGCCGAAAAGACCTTGGACGGGCAGTACTACATCTGGGATGGCGACACCAGCGGCCTGATCTTGGCCGACCGGCTGCTACGCGCCGCGGACCGCGGCGTCCGTGTGCGCTTGTTGATCGACGACCATTATATGTCGGAAACCAGAGACGCCAACATTGCCGCGCTCGACGCCCATCCCAACATCGAGATTCGTTTCTTCAACCCGATCAGGAACCGGCGTTGGCGGGTTATGAGCTTCTTGGCCGAGTTTGGCCGTGCCAACCATCGGATGCACAACAAGCTGTTCGTCATGGACAATGCCGTGGCCATTGTCGGCGGGCGCAACATCGCAGATACCTATTTTGGCGTAAAGGCGGATTACAACTTTCGCGATCTCGATGTCATGAACAGCGGTCCGATCGTCAACGAGTTGTCGACGAGCTTCGATATGTTCTGGAACAGCGAGTGGGCGCTACCGGTCGGTGCGGTCGTGAAAGAGGACGCCACCGAACGGGAATTGGCGAAATTTAGGACACGGCTAGCGGAAAAACTCGCTGCCACCGGCTATCCCTATCCGATCGACGAACATTTGGCCGATCTTCGCACGCGCTTGGTCAAGATCCGGGACAATTTCATCTGGGCGCCCGGCAAAGTTGTCGTCGAGCATCCCTCCAGGGTCAACGCCAATGCGGACAACATCATCGCTTTGGCACTCCGCCAACGGGTCAGTGAGGTGGAGCGCGAACTGTTGATCGAGTCGCCGTACTTCATATTGGGCGACGTGACTATCGAGAGGGTGCGACAACTCACATCTCGAGGCGCCAAGGTGCGTGTGATGACCAATTCCGCGGCCTCCCATGACGTGCTCCCGGCGCTGGCCGGCTATGTCAATACGCGCAAGAAACTGCTCAATGCCGGCGTCGAGCTGTACGAGCTGCGTCCGGATAGCAATATGAAACGAGATTGGTCGGCCTTGGCCGGTCAATCGAAAGCTGCGTTGCATGCCAAGTCCCTTGTGTTCGACCGCAAGTCCGTGTTCATCGGGAGTTTCAATCTCGACCCTCGATCGACGGCCCTCAACACGGAGATCGGTGTGCTCATCGATAGTCCGGAGATTGCCGGGCAGGCGGGAGAGTTGATGGATGAAGGGGTCTCCCCCGGCAGCGCCTATCGCGTCACGCTCGACAACAACGAGAATCTGGTCTGGAGCGCTGAAAACAACGCGGAAAAAGTGGAGTACGACAAAGACCCGGAAACAAGTTTCATGTACCGGTTCGCCATCGGCGTCATCGGCATGCTGCCGATTGACGAGCACTTATAGGAGCTGTGCGGTGTATTGAACCAAAGGCCACTGTACAGGCTCAACGGTTTTGATACACTGATCATCGAACCCAATACTGCCCGCGAAGTGATCGATTCCAGATGGGAGATTTCCTTACATGCCACCATCACGTAAGCCGCGCGCTGCAGAAGAGTAGACCTAAGCAGGTAGAAACTTCTATGCTCAACGCTTTCAGAAAAGAGCTATTTAAAATAGGCGTCCACCGTTACGCAACGGTAGGCGCGACGATTTCCGGCGAACGGGGATCAGAAAGGAGAGGCAAACGATAAGTACAAGGAACTGATGAAGATTGTGGAAATTATAGTCAGTCCCACCGCTGTATATGTCAATTAAGCGGTGGGCGCAACGAAAATCTCCGGCGGACGGGGATCAGAAAGGACAGGAGAACTATGAAGGTTGCAAATCTAGGGCGGGCAGTTGGCCTCGCGTCGGTAATCTTGCTGGGCGCCCTCGGCAGTGCCAGCGCTGCGGATCAATGGGCCGTGATCAGCGAGAAGACGATCAAGGCCACCGATCCAAGCACCGAGATCAAGGCCGAAGCGGGAAAGATGTGGAAGGAGAAGATCAGGCAGACCAAGATCTCCGTCGAGGGCGCTGACGTGCAGATCACCAAGGTCGTCCTCAAATGGAACAATCGTAAGGACGATACCATCACGAATCTCGGAACCGTGAAGGCGGGAGGCCAAACCGCTCCGAAGGACGCGCCCGGACGCGAGGCCGCCCTGACGTCGGTGGCGGTCCAGTACAAGATTCTCAATAATAAACCGACAGCCACCATCAAAGTTTGGGCTTTGGACTGAGCGGGTGTGAACACCGCCGCGCACGTGTAACTCCGATCAACGCGCGGAAGCGAGGCGATTACGTCACGTGGAAGCTGCGGCGTTCACGTCTCACGGTCACGGCGAGGCTTCGGCAGACTGAAGCCTCGCCAGCCGTGAATAATTCTCCTACGCCCCGCTTCATCCCCATTGTCTGTAAATCCCCGGTACCCATACGAACACATCAGTAAGCGTCCATGGTACTCAAAGCGAGCCGTGGCGTCTTAGAGCAGTTCGTTAATCATATAGAAAGCGTTATCTTTCAATTTGTGCCATAGTCCGCGTTTGCGCCAGGCCTCAAGCTCAACTTCCTTGCAATGGGGCGCGTACTTTTCGAAGACTGCATCGAGCCGCGGTGCCGTTGCCGGGTCCAGAATGCCGGGAGGAAAACGGGGTCGGGAGTCTTTTACTTTCGCTTTGGACGACCGCGCGAATTCATTGTCGCTTCAAGCCCACAAGTTAGGCAATCAGCCAATGCTCAGGCATGATCCTGGCCCCCTTGCTCTATTTCCGCTATTTCCCCCGGATTCGGATTCCCAACGGTCACTCGGGGAGCGGGATAAACTCAGGATCACCTGGAACCGGCGCGAACCGGCCGCTCTTCCAATCCGACTTGGCTTGCTCGATCCGCTCGCGCGAGCTTGAGACGAAGTTCCACCAAACATGACGCGGACTATCGAGCGGTTCACCGCCGAAAAGGACGAACCGAGCGGCCGATACAGCCTTGATTGTAATCTCGTCGCCGGATGAGAAGACCAGAAGTCGGCCCGGCTCAAATCTTTGGCCATGAATTTCGACGTCCCCCTCCAGGAGATAAATCCCGCGTTCGTCATAATCGTTATTGAGCAGGAGCGAAGCTCCGGAATCGACAGCCGCATCGGCATAAAACAGCTGCGAGAGAGTCTTGACCGGCGATGCCTTGCCGAAAAGTGAGCCGGCTATGATGCGAACGGTCTTTCCTTCACCATCGATTTGGGGCAGCAAGCCGGCGCCGTAATGCGTGAAGTCAGGGGCCATCTCCTCGTACTGTTTCGGCAGCGCGACCCAGATCTGTATTCCATAGAGTTTCTGGCGCCGTTTTCTGAGCTCGTTATCGGAGCGCTCGGAGTGTACGATGCCGCGTCCGGCAGTCATCCAGTTAACCGCGCCGGGCTCGATGGCTTGCACGCTGTTGAGACTGTCCCGATGAACGATCGCGCCCTCGAACAGATAGGTCACGGTGGCAAGACCGATGTGCGGATGCGGCCGGACGTCGATCCCGGAACCGGGCGCCAGCTCAGCAGGTCCCATCTGGTC
>DASQKG010000352.1:0-11573 GCA_035630655.1 Pyrinomonadaceae bacterium | reverse complement strand
CGTGAGCGGCCCGATTTCGGAAAGCGCCGGCCCACTGGATACTCCGCAGCTGGTGAGAAATTTTAGCGCGTATGCCCTTGAGTGCTCGGTTTCTGGCATTCCCTGTTACTCGTTCCCTATCATTATTTAATGGGAAAATTTTTGTTGACAGGCTTTGTATTGCATGCATAATGCCTTCATTAACTATCGGAGATTTACTTTCACCGCTCACTAAATTGCGTCAGGTGAAGACCGGTAACTCAATGCATTCCTCTATATTTAAGCTTTCCGGGTTACTCGAATCGTTGTGGATCCGCTTTACGCCCCACGCTAATCTTGGGATGTGTTGTTGTAATTTGCTTCAAAGGCTTAGAGAAAGCTCCCCTGCTTAGAGCAATTAGTGAGGGGGCTTTTTTATTTGTGCAGTTGTGGTGCTTGTAATTTCACTATTGGGCACTCACAGACCCTGAATTATTCAGACTTCACCTCAACCGCGAAGGGAGATGTTCTCCTATGGTCTCAGGCGTATTACTCACCCAAACCAGATACAAATTTCCTGGCTCTGCCGTCCGATGGACGGACACCAGCGCGTTTAGGTCTTTCGGTTGAATCGTTTTCTCTAGCGGTAATTTGGTAGAACGATCAGATCTCTTTTGGAGCGGATACCCAAGATGTCATCTGCACAACTCAAAACAGAAATGAAGAGTCCTCTTTTCCTGATCAAGCAATTCGCCCGAGACTTTTTACGTCTCTACGTGGGTAGCTGTATAGCTGTGGGAATCTTAATGGTGCTGTGCGTGTTGCTCCAGCTACCGATTCCGATATTAACGATGTACATCATTGACCACACTGTGTCGGTCAAGAATGTCGACCTGTTGACAACAGTAGCCTTGTTGCTGGCCGCGCTCGTAGTGGCGAAGCACGTCTTCAGCTATTTCAATGAAACGCTGACCTTACGGCTTAAAGAGAACATTATCCTTGAAATACAGAGAAGGCTTATCAATACCATTCAACGTCTGCCCTTATCTTTTTTTTCCGGCAAGCACTCTACCTATCTCCAAAGCAGAGTGATGAACGATTCGCGCGCAATTGAGGGAGCGCTGGTGAGAACGCTGGTTTCTATTGGTGTTGACGGATTGACCTTTCTGGTTGGCATCACGCTCATAACGTACATCAGGTATGAGCTTGGATTAGTCCTCTTCTTCTTCCTCCTCCCCTTCGCCTACATCCGTTATTACGCGAATGAAAAGATGCGCATCCTGAGCCGCGATATGCAGGAATCTTCGGCAGTCTCGTCTGCGGTCATGAGCGAGAGCTTTGCGGGCATCCGCACGGTCAAGGCCTACCTGCGAGAAGAGTTTCAGGAAGGAATTGTGGAAACGCGACTTAAGGATCTGCGGGACATTTATGTCAAGACGAACTGGTTTGGCATCGTTAGTACGGTAGGCACAAGTTTCGTCACTTCCCTTAGCATTACCTTCGTACTTTGGTACGGCTGCCGCTCCGTCATGACGGGACGTATGACTCTCGGACAGGTCTTCGCCGTACTCGCTTTTCTGAATTTTCTTTATGGCCCAATCAATAGTTTCGTCGCTGCGAACCTGCGCATTCAACAATCGGCGTCGGCCATCCAGCGCATTTACGAATTTCTGAAGGAGCCCAGAGAGAGGCAGGATGGGAAAAGGTTAGAAGCAGTAAAAGGCAAGATTGAATTCCGGGATGTGTCGTTTGCCTATGATGGCGACCGTGAAGTTCTCGAGCGAGTCAGCTTCAGCATCGAGCCTGGGAAAGCCGTGGCGATCGTCGGCCGAACCGGCGCCGGTAAGAGCACACTGGTGAATTTACTCCTTGGATTTTACAGCCCACAGAGCGGGACGGTGTTGCTGGACGACAACGATATTAACAGGTTGTCACTTGAGACGGTGCGCGAATCAATCGGCGTGGTAGATCAACAGACGTTTCTTTTCAGCGGCACCATCCTCGAAAACATTCGTTTCGGTAGGCCCGATGCAAGTTTTGAAGAAGTGGTCGCGGCGAGCAGGCAATCATACGCGGATGAGTTCATCGAGAGATTGGCCGAAGGCTACCAAACACGAGTCGGCGAACGTGGGGTGCGGCTTTCGGGCGGACAGTGCCAACGGATTGCCCTGGCCCGCATGTTTCTCAAGGATCCGCAGATATTGATTTTGGACGAGGCGGTTTCAGCCATTGATTCGGAGTCCGAACGCTACATTCAGCGCGCCTTAGTTCCACTGATTTCTTCACGAACCACAATCGTGATAGCTCACCGGCTCTCGTCGCTGCAGCTCGCTGATCATGTGATCGTCCTCGAACAAGGGAAAGTGGTGGAGCAGGGATTCCACCAACACCTGATGGAGGCCGAAGGGCCATACGCCAATTTATTTTCCGAGCAGTTTCACACGCAGCTTAAGGGGAGCGATTCAGAGAATCCAACAATTGCACTTGCCTGAAATGGAGGTCTTATGGAGAGAGTAGTAGTTCCGCCCCGCATTCGTGTTTGGTCCAAAGATGATTGGTACATCTATTTTGACCCGCACAACTTCGTCTGGGTCAGAGTAAACGAGAGCGGCCGGCTGTTGCTTGAGTTGTTCCGCAAGTACATGACTCCCCCACAGATCGTCGATTACATCGTCGGCAAATTCGGGTTGGCCCGAGACAAAGCCGCAGAGGCGGTACAGGCCTTCGTTGATAGTGTGGTGGCTTCCGGTTTCCTTCATCACAACGAGTACCGCGAGCGGGATCGATCTATTTTTCCGCAGTTGGACTTCCCGCAGGACATCTACCTGCACATGACCAACAACTGCAATCTGAAGTGTCCTTATTGTTACAACAAGAGCGATCGGGAAACCAAGATCAAGCTGGAAAAAATCGGAATGGTGGCGCCCACCCTGAATACACAGGAGTTTAAGGATCTAATCGCGCGCATCATCGACTGCGGCGTTCACCGGATACTCTTCACTGGTGGCGAGCCGTTGATGCGTCCGGACGTTCTGGAATTGGTGCAGTTCGCGCGCTCTAAAAGCGAAACCGTCAAATTGGAGATGTTGACTAATGCCATCCTGATCACGGATGAAGTCGCCGAGATTCTATGCAAGAACATGACCTCCGTGACCATCAGCCTGGACGGCCACGAAAAGCATATGCACGAGTATTACCGCGGCAAGAATACATTCGAGCCGACTGTTCGCGGGATCCGGCGATTGGTGGCCAAGAAGAAGGAACTCGGGCAAGCCCACCAGCCTTACATCTGCATCGTGCCGGCCCTGACCGAGCGCAATATTGTCAAGATGAAGGACATCTTCGAGTATAGCCTGGACGATCTGGGTGCCAGCGGGCTGGCACCGATTATCTTTCAAGCGGGCGATCATCAGGACGTGAATATCGCTCAGATTCCGGCGCTCGACGTCTATCTCGAAGCGATGGATCAAACCGCCGAGTATCTCAAGAGCCGCGCGGCCAGGAACGGTAAAACCGTCACACCCACTGCGTCTCCGATTGGACCTCGCAACCACTGCGGCGTAGGTCACGGCGAGATTAGTGTCGACCCGGGCGGTTTCGTCTATCCCTGCCAATCGCTCCACTTTGACGAGTTTATCTGCGGCAACGTACGCGAATACGACATCAAGGAAATCTTCAAGGAGTCGGCGGTAATGAAGCGCATGAGATCCACAACGGTTGATACCATCGCTGTTTGCTCTCACTGCGACCTGCGCTATCTGTGCAACGCTGGATGTCGCGCGACCGCCTATAACGTCTATCGTGAATTTGACGCTCACAATGAGATCTACTGTAACTATCTTGAGATGGTTGCGGTCGGCAAGATGTGGGGAACGAGCCACGTTTCGCTGGCGCCCAGCTAACAAGAGATGCCAGCGTGCCAACCGTTCGCGAGTAACGGGGTTTTACCTGGAAAAGGGAGCGCTGGCTGGACGCCTGGTTAGCGATCGCCCTGTCGAAAACTGGGCTTGATTCCCTGATCAGTGGGAGGTTTTAGTCAACAGTTTCATGCTCTTTGATGGTGGTCCCTTGGCCTGGCACGCGCGACGACATGGGCCAGATCGGAAGAGCATTAACCAATTCTCAAAAACCGAGGAGGATTTGAGAATTAATTCTAAAGAAAGGAGAGCAAAACTATCATGTTTGACCCTCAAGCTTATGGGGCAGCGATAGTTGACGCCACGGCGGCAGCATGTGCTTGCGCATGCGGCTGTAGCGGCGGCGGCGGTGCCGGCAGTGGCGGCGGCAGCGGCGCTGAAGTCCAAGGCGAAAACTAACGGCCTCGTATTCTCAGTCAGAGAAGGCGAGCAAGTAATCTCTTGTCTACCATTTCATCCTTGGCAGACGAGACCAACCCCGGAGCAATTTTTAAACCGGCTGACCCTGGTTTCAGGATTGCTTCGGGCCTTTCCAAACACCTGCAAAGTCTCCCGCGGGAAGATGAAGACGACTTTGGTTTAAGTGTCCGCGTTTTTTCTACTTTGCGCGGAAAGTGAACCATATTAACCCCGCGCAATCAAGCGTGAGCAAAGGAGAACTACCAAATGTTGAAGAAGTTTACAGCCATAGCATTCACCAGCGTAGTGATGTTAGGAATACCGGCACAGTCGGCTAAGCCGACGCCTCAAGATGTCCAAAATGGGGCGGCAATTCAACTACAGAATGGCCAACTCTACTTAAACGGGAAGTTGATCCACAAGGGCTTCTCGGTGATGCAAACTCGGTTTTCCTATCTTTATTTTTATGTTCCTTCCCACGGACTATTCACCATTTCCAGCCGGGAGTTCGATGGCGCAACTCAGAGTGGAACGTTCGAGGGGCCGGCCCTTTCATTCAACGTGAATGACCTGAACCTTGAGCTCAAGTCCTCTTCGCAGATCTTAGCTGGAGAAACCTCACCTGCCTGGATCAAATTCGATCCTGACTTCAAGCTCGACGTAAAGTCGGTCATGCTCGGCTACGGAGATAAGGAAAAGGCGCCGTATGAATGGCCAGATCAACTTAGAAAAAATCGCAAATAGCGAGCTGCGGCCCTATCTGTATCCGGGGCCGCTAATTACAGACCTCTTGTCAAACGCGGGAGGTTCTTCGGAGGAGCACCGGCGGCTGGGCGGCTATGAAATAGCGCGTCGGATAGCAAAGCAAAACACTCGTGACGAAGCCATCCAGAGTTTGGACGATGCTGGATTGCGTGGCCGTGCGGGTGGAGGCTATCCGACTGCGCACAAATGGTGGCTCGTGTCACAAAGTGAATCCGAAGAGAAATACTTCATTTGCAATGCCAATGCCGGTCAGGCCGGCAGCTTCAAGGAACGCTTTCTGCTGAGTGCGAATCCCCGTCAGATCATAGAGGCAGTTATGACCGGCGCCCTCGTGGTCGGCGCGAGCCTGGCATTTATCGCCCTGCCGCCCCACCTTTCGGCTGAAGCCCGATTGCTTGAAGAAGCAATCCAGGAGGCCCGCGACCAAGGTTACCTCGGCTCGAACATCTTCGACACCAGCAGGCGCCTGGACGTCTTTGTCTACAAATCTCTGGGCGGGTACATCATTGGGGAAGAGACTGCGCTCATGGAGCTAATGGAAGGTAAGGTAGGGCGTCCACGTACAAAGCCGCCTTTGCCGACTGCTCGCGGCCTGTTTGGCATGCCGACGGTTGTCAATAACCTGGAGACGATCCTGAACGCATACTACATCCTCAGAGTTGGAGCGGAGCAATACCGGCAGGCTGGCCAAACGCATGCCCCTGGCACTCTTATCTTTAGTCTCAGCGGGCATGTGAAGCGACCGGGCCTTTACGAATTGCCCCTCGGAACGACCTTGCGTGAACTCATCTTCGAACATGGACAAGGGATGGCGGACGGACGAGCGCTGAAAGCCATCTTTCCTGGCGGAGTAAGTTCCGCGGTGCTCGGGCCCGAGTCCCTCGACGTCGGCCTGGACTTCGATTCGATGCGTGAGGTTGACTCCGATTTAGGCTCAGGCTCCGTGATCGTCGTTGCCGAGCAGACCTGCATGGCCCACGTGGCGACGCAGCTGGCCGAGTTTTTCTATTTCGGGTCTTGCGGCAAGTGTCAGCCGTGCAAGGATGGAACCCAGAGGACTGGAGTAATGCTGCATAATCTTCAGCGCCTCGATGAAAAGTCCATTGACCGGAGCGGCAAAATTCTTCCGCAATCGCTTCGCAAACGAACGCTCAATGTCCTCAACAATCCGGTCGCGGGCGTCAGTTACACGGACACAACCGAAGGGCTGGATAAGATTCGGTACCTCTGCGAGTTCTACAAATACAGGGGTGACTGCCACCACAGCACGGAAGCGGCCAATTCGATCCAGGGCTTGTTAAAGCGCTTCATGAAGGAGTTTGAAGAGCACACGTTGAGTGCTGAGTGTCATCACGAAGGGTTGGTCGCAGTATGAATCCGCAGGAAATGAGAGAACGATTGGCGCCGCTAGTCGGAGATTACCCGCATCCGCAGATGGCGCTGGTGCCATTGCTACATGTTTTGCTCGAGACAGAGCAACCGATCAGTAATGAGGCACTGGCAGTAGTGGCTGAGATCTGCGAGGTAGACGTGCGTTCCGTCATGGAGATAGTCGGAAACTATGCCGTCTTTCAAAAAGAGCAGCGGACTCAAACGTCGCTGTGTTTGGGCCTTCCCTGTTATTTGAATGGTGCGAAGGAGGTACTCGATCATCTCAAGGCGGGGCAGTCGCTTGGCGATGAGCGAATCGAGGATATTAACATTTCACCTTGCCTGGGCCACTGCTATGCGGCTCCAGTTCTGAAGTTAGATGATGGATCGATTTGTAAGATCAATCTATCAAGTTCAGTGAACTAGGACGCAAGACCCTGGCAGGTGGTTAACCAGACGATCGCTTAGGTAGGGGGTCCTGGTTAAAACCGAAAAGATAAGGAGACCGTTATGTTTGACACACTTTTTAACCCGATAGCTTTTGGTGCAAATCTGATCGATGCCCAGGCTCAGGCATGTTCCTGCGGGTGCTGTGGTGGGCCCACTGCCTGTGGGGCAGGTCAAGGCTCTGGAATGGATGAGCCGATCATAGTGTGTCCGGGTAGCTAAACTTCTCGATCATCTCAAGGCTGAACGACCGCTTGGCGAGGATGTAAACATTTCGTCTTGCCTGGGACATTGCTATGCTGCGCGGTCCTGAGGTTGGGTGATGGGACGATCTGTAAAATCAATCTATCGGGAACTTAGAGCGGGAAAATCCGACGCAAGGTGTAAATCGGTTGTCCCAGAACCATAGCCATGACCCCCGCCGCTACGCAATTCACCTAATGATGTATCTCTCCGCTTTGATTTTGTAGGATTCGGCTTTACCGTCAGAAATATAACCTCGGGTGTGCGCGCTCGTACCTGGCGATGCGGCGTGCGGATTAGAGAGCATACGGCTGTCAGGTACGAACAAGTTTATCAGCGCAACTTTCATCTTAAAGGCGGAGTAACTCATGGGGAATCTGTTACAGGATATTCGCTATGGTTTTCGGAGGCTTCTTAAGCGGCCCGGCATTACTGCCATCGCGGTCGTGTCCTTGGGATTGGGGATTGGCGCCAACACCAGCATCTTCAGCGTGGTCAACGCCGTGCTGCTGCGCCCCTTGCCTTACCAGGATTCCGAGCGTCTCGTGGTTCTCTGGGAGACGAACTCTCAGCAGATCGCCGTGCAGATGAACACGCAGAACCGTAATCAGGTAGCTCCGGCGAATTTTCTAGACTGGAACAACCAGAATCAGGTCTTTGAAGGCATGGCGGCGATTAGGGTCCTGAGCTTTAATCTAACCGGCGGCGACCTTCCCGAACGTGTTCCTGGAGCGATAGTGACACAAAACCTCTTTTCGCTTTTAGGAGTAAAGCCAGCGCTTGGCCGGAGTTTCCTGCCCGAAGATGCACAGCCGAATCGAGAACGGGTTGCCGTCTTGAGTGATGGACTGTGGCAACGGCGATTTGGCGCGGATCCAAACGTTATTGGGCAGAAATTGTCACTGAATAATGAGCTCTTCTCCGTGATCGGCGTCATGCCTCGAGAGTTTGAATATCCGGATGATGCGGAGTTGTGGGTTCTATCACGTCTGGAGGTGCCGGAGGCGCCAGGGGCTGCTAAGGCCGATCTCCTAACCAATCGAGTTGCTCACTACCTGTTCGTAGTCGCACGCCTCAAGCCGGGAGTGACGATGCAACAGGCGCAGGCTGAAATGAAAAACATCGGGAGCAGGCTACAGAGTCAATATCCGGACACCAATGGAAGCATGGGAGTGCGCGTCGTGACCATGCACGAGGAGATAGTCGGTGATATCAAACCGGCGCTGCAAATCCTACTTGGCGTGGTTTTTTTTGTGCTGCTCATCGCCTGCGCCAATGTTGCCAATCTCCTCCTGGCGCGCGCTACCTCGTTGCGCAAAGAGATCGCGGTCCGCATTGCGCTTGGAGCTAATCGAGCTCACATCATCCGACACCTTTTGATTGAAAGCGTTTTGCTGGCTCTGGTTGGAGGCATCCTGGGCTTATTGATAGCCTACCTGGGAATTCGGCTACTAGTGACGCTCGCCCCCAGCGATATCCCACGCCTTAACGAGATCAACCTTGATACCTTTGTGCTCGGCTGGACGTTTTTGATCTCTGTGCTTACGGGAGTAATCGCTGGACTGGTGCCGGCGTTGCAGTTCTCCAAACCCAACCTGAATGAAACGCTCCAGGAGGGAGGGAGAGGGGCTGACGCAGGGTCGAGCAGTCGTCGCATACGTGGACTGCTGGTCGTAGCGGAGGTTGCTCTAACACTGATTCTCTTGACGGGTGCAGGTCTGCTCGTCAAGAGCGTCATTAACCTGCAACAGGTTAATCCAGGTTTCAACCCGGAAAACGTGTTGACAATGCGCCTCGCTTTGCCCGCTTACAAATATACTGGAGAAGAGCAGAGTAAAGCGTTCACCACGGAGCTTCTCCACCGCGTGAAAAACTTGCCGGGCGTAGATTCTGTCGCGATCACCACGGCTTTGCCATTGAGCCGGGCCGAAGCTGCTTCCAGCTTTACCGTGGAGGGCCAACCGCTCCCACCTGATGGGAATCTGCCGATTGCAAACTGGCGGGTGGTCAGCCCGGAATATTTTCAAGTGCTGAGTATTCCCCTGATAAAAGGACGCACGTTCACGGAGCGAGACGGCAAGGATGTGCCAAGCGTAGTCATTATTAACCAGACCATGGCCCGCAGCATTTTTCCCAATGAAGACCCTCTCGCCAGACGCCTGGTGGTGGGCGGCGCTAAAAGCGCAAGCCAGATCGTCGGCGTGGTGGGAGACGTTCGACACAGCGGGTTGGATGCCGAGCCTAAGCCGGAGATGTACGTTTCATATCTGCAAACGGTCCGCCCCGCCTACACAGTGGCAGTACGCACGGAGGTCGATCCCTCGAGCATCGTGCCTTCGCTGCGGAACGAAATCAGCGCAATTGATAAAGACCAACCGATATCCCTCGTGAAGACGATGAATGAACTGCGCTCCGAATCGCTGGCTCAGCTTCGTTTCAACACAACCGCGCTCTCCCTTTTTGCCGGTATCGGGCTGATACTTGCCGGGGTCGGGATCTATGGCGTGATGGCTTATTCCGTAGCTCAACGCACACACGAGATCGGAATCCGTATGGCATTGGGCGCTCAGCCGGAAAACGTGCTTAAGCTTGTGCTTGGACAGGGAATGGTGTTGGCAATAATCGGCGTCGGTATTGGATTAGCGGCCTCCCTCGCCTTGACGCGTGTGATGGCCAGCCTGCTTTTTGGTGGAGTAACCACCACCGATCCAATGACTTTCGCGTTCGTCTCTCTGATGTTAGCTTTGGTAGCTCTCTTAGCCTGCTACATTCCCGCCCGCAGAGCGACACGGGTCGATCCTCTGATCGCACTGCGCGAGGAATAACCCGAATCACACGAGCGCCGGTTACTGCTGCAATGCGGCTCTGATCTCCTAAACCGTGATGATTCGCTATCGCAGATCCGCGACGAGAGCGATACAGTATTTTTACGGCTGCCGCCCCGAGGCATGGGTAGTCAAACTCCTCGGCCGCTCTTACGCACCTCGGTCTATCGTTCGCTAGTAAGATCGCCTTGGGACTATTAACCACATTCGAGAACTCCCTATTGGGCGGATTTGCTGGGCAAAAAACGTGACGTAAGTTGGGCCTCGGGTTGAGAACAAGGTTTACGCAATGCGTCGGGATAAAACCAAAATTACGCAACGGAACGGAAACTCACTAAACGTAACAGACATTCTGCCGTTTCAATCGTATCAATAGTTTAGATAGGTCGATGTGAGATCGATTTACGTAACCGTAGGTGAGTGGTTAATTGGTTAATGGCTTTGCCTTAAAGGTTATTTATAATACTGAGCTCAACCACTTTGCCTGTTTGTAGAAGCGCAGTTCTATTGAAGCTTCCCAAACCATCCGCGCCGCTCAATCCATTTAGCAAGTTCCAGGACGGGCGAGACTGTAAACGCCAACGCGATGATGATTAACCAGTCCCTGAGAGTTAGACCGAACGTGCTGAAGGTCCTTTCCAGAACAGGCACGTACACTATCAAAGCAAGCAGTACCAACTCCCAGATGATAGCCAGGTTGAGCCACTTATTGGCAAAGGGATGGTGCAGCACCGAGTGCCGATCAGAGCGGAAATTGTAGGCCTTGAAAAACTGGATCAGCACGAGGGAAACGAACGTCATCGTCATCGCCTCTTGAACACTGCGTCCTGAGTTCAAAGCCCAGACGAAGAGACTTAGATTAACTACAGTGGACCACAGACCTCCCACCAGCATGAGCATGACTACGGGCCGTGTGAAGATACCTGTGCCGGGTTCACGCGGTGGTCGGCGCATTAGATCTTCCTCCGGCGGATCCACAGCCAGAGCCAAAGCCGGGAGGCCGTCGGTAGCAAGGTTAACGTAGAGGATTTGCACCGCAGAAAGCGGCAGTGGCAATCCCGCCAGTGTCGCGCCCGCCATTAGACCGATCTCGCCGACGTTCGACGACAACAGGTACATCAAATATTTTTTGATGTTGCTGAAGATGCCCCGGCCTTCCTCGACCGCGGCGACAATTGAGGCGAAGTTGTCATCAGTAAGAGTCATTGCCGCCGCTTCTTTTGAAACGTCGGTGCCGGTAATGCCCATCGCTATCCCAATGTCTGCTTTCTTGAGCGCGGGAGCGTCGTTCACTCCGTCACCAGTCATGGCGACGATCTGTCCTCTTTTTTGCAGGGCCGTGACTATGCGCAACTTGTGTGCAGGCGAAACGCGGGCGCAAACTTCAATCGACTCAATTACGCGCTCCAGGTCCGCGTCATCCATCGCCTCGAGTTCCGGGCCCGCGACGATCCGTCCGTTCTTGCTGATGCCCAATTCCTGGGCGACAGCTTTAGCCGTCAACGGATGGTCGCCTGTGATCATGATCACCTTGATTCCCGCTTGCTCGCATTCATCGACCGCTGCCCGTGCTTCCCGCCTTGGAGGATCAATCATCCCGACGAGTCCGAGGAAAGTCATGTCTTTGTCGGCCGCCTCTGTTGAGGTA
>DASQKG010000351.1:0-11697 GCA_035630655.1 Pyrinomonadaceae bacterium | reverse complement strand
ATCGTTCGCGATTATGATCCCGACGCGCCGTTAGTGTTTGGCAACGCCGGCAAACTCCAGCAGGTGTTTACAAACCTTTTGCTGAATGCACGGGACGCGATTCCGGCCGGCGGGTCCATCGAGATCTCTACTATTCCTTCGGAAGACCATTCGCTAATCGTCGAAATTTCAGACACCGGAATGGGAATCGCGCCGGAGAACGTGGCCAAGATCTATGACCCGTTCTACACGACTAAGGGCGTGGGCCGGGGCACCGGACTCGGCCTCGCCGTTTCATACGGCATCGTTCAGGAACATTCGGGCCACATCGGAGTTGAAAGCAGCCCCGGACGCGGCACCACATTTAGAATTACGCTGCCCACCGCGAACGCGCGCGCGCAGTTACAGGCAGTGGGCGACTGACAACTGGGATAATTCAAACAGCAGGAGCGACCGCGACCTCTCGGTGCTCTTGCTTTTTTTTGGTTTCAGTCTGCCATAAACTGACTATGTTACAGAACCGAGTAGCAAAGCTACTCGGTTCTGTAAGGGTTTCGCCCCTAAACGCACGAAAAGAGAACTGACGGTGAAAACGGAAAGACGGATGGCTAAAAAAGGTTCAGTACTGATTGTCGACGACGAAGAGATTATGCGTGAAGTGTTGGAGACACTTCTCTCGAATGAAGGCTATCGCGTCGATTTAGCAAAGACCGGAGAAGAAGGACTGGAGGCCTATGGCCGTCGCGCTTACGACGTGGTGCTGCTCGACGTTTCGATGCCTGGCATCGGCGGCCTGCGCGCGCTCGAAGAATTCTTGAAGATGGATGCCGAGGCAGCCATCGTGATGATCACCGCTTACGCGACGTTTGATACAGCGATTGCCGCCTGGGAACATGGAGCGTTTGGTTGCATTCGCAAGCCTTTTCAAAATGAACAGATCACTGCCACGGTGGCGGCTGGGATCAAGCGGCGCCGCAAAGAGGAAGAACGACGTTCACTCCGCCGCGCGATGAGCCGGGCCGTCGATCGCGGCGCCATCGTGGGCCACTCGGACGTGATGCAGGAAGTTTTTCGTCTGGTTGAGCAGGTTGCCCCGGCACGATCCACAGTTTTGATAACCGGAGAAAGCGGTACTGGTAAGGAACTGATCGCCAAGTCCATTCATGAGTCGAGCGCGCGCGTAGGAAAGCCTTTTGTTACTGTTAACAGCTCAAACATTCCATCCGAGCTGCTTGAATCTGAACTCTTCGGCCACACGCGCGGGGCTTTCACCGGCGCCGTTGCAGCCAAGAAGGGCCTATTTGAAGTCGCCGACGGTGGCTCGATCTTTCTCGATGAAATCGGTGACATCCCACCCGAGACCCAGGTTCGTCTACTGCGTGTGATCCAGGAAAGGGAATTCACTCCGCTCGGCGATACCACGCCGCGGCGCGTCGACGTACGCATCATTGCCGCGACCAATATTGAATTGAAAGACGCGGTCAAGCAGGGAACGTTTCGCGAAGACCTGTACTACCGTCTCGCGGTTGTGCCGATCGAGCTGCCGCCGTTGCGCGACCGGCGCGAAGACATCCTTCCTCTGGCCCAGCACTTCATCGAGAAGTACAACGAGGAGAATGGCCGGCATGTGTCCGAGCAAATTGCGCCGGAAGTGCTGGCGCTGCTGGAAGCTTATTCGTGGCCGGGGAACGTCAGGGAACTGGAGAACGCGATCGAGCGTGCGGTGGTGATCGCGCCCAGCGACGAAGTGACGCGCGAATGCCTGCGTCCTGAGATTAACGATCCGCAGTCAGTGATTACGGCTTCGCAGGAAGGCGCGAGCTTCGGCGCGGTCCAGGACCTGGGACGCGGGATCAATTTCTATGAACAGGTACGACGGTTTGAGATCGACTTGATTCGTCGCGCGCTGGAGCAGACCGGCGGGCATCAGTCTCGCGCCGCGCGTTTGTTGGGAATGAACGCAACGACGTTGAATTCAAAAATCAAAACTTATCGGATAAGCCTGCGACCTTAGGGATATGAAGTGACTCTGGCATTCCTCTTTGTGTCTTTCCGACGTTGTGTTGAAATCTAACCCGGGTTGTTTCTCAGGTGATGAAGGATGTCGGGCTAATGCGCGCTCGACAGGCTGCGTAGATCTCCTTGGAGAGACGGCCTGGCGCCGCTTCGTTGAGTGACAATCAACTTGCGAAGCGTCGAGCTTCTCAAGGTTAGACCAAAGCGCCGCCGGGCCGGCGCACTCCAAAGAGGCGCTTCTAACGAAACATGAGTGAAGTCATTCAAAAAGCAGCTCCCCAGGGATCGCCACTCGATAACAAACATCGTTCGCTCGGCGCCACGATGATCGATCGTGAAAATCACAGCGTTCCCGGTTCTTATGGAGATGAATCAGGGGAATACGAAACTGTGCGTGAAGAGGCCGCGGGCTTGATTGACCTCTCCTCGCGCGGGCGTTTTCTCGTGAGCGGGTCTGAAGCGATCCAGTTTCTTAACGGCTTGATTACGAACGATATGAAGACCCTCGAGGAAGGCCGCTGGATGCCCGCGGCATTTCCGAATGTGCAGGGCCGTTTGATTGCGAGTGTACGCATAGTTAGAGCAGCCGCAGCCGAGGCAGATGGGAATGTGAGTCCTGTATTTTTAATCGACACTGAGGCGGTTACGCGCCACGGGGTGCTCAAGACAATTGAGCGTTTTACACTGGCGGGCGACTTTCACGTGACCGAGGTAACAAATCAAACGGCCCAGTTCACGGTACAAGGGACAAAGACTGCCGATATGATCCGCACGGTACTTGGCGAAGAACCTTCAACCTTACCGGCGAATGGCGCCACCCGCGCGACGTGGCAGGACGTAGATGTCACTGTTATTCGTTGCACTCACACCGGCGCAGACGGTTTCGATCTAGTCGTCAATTCTGAACACGCAGAGAGTTTGTGGGACAGCTTCGTCAATGCGGGCGCACGGCCGGTTGGTCACGATGCACTGGAGATACTGAGGATCGAAGCAGGCATTCCGCGGTACGGCATCGACATGGATGAAACGAACGTTGTGACAGAGGCGGCGCTTGATGAAGCAGTTAGTTATACCAAAGGCTGTTACGTGGGCCAGGAGATTATTGCGCGGATAAAGTATCGGGGGCATGTGGCCAAGAAGTTGTCGGGATTGGCCTTTAATCAGCAAGTGAAGGTTGAAGCCGGCGCCAACGTCAAGTCGTCGGATGGTAAAGACATCGGACGATTAACTTCAGTCACTTATTCGCCGCGGCTGAGCCAGACCATAGCGCTCGGTTATGTGAAATACGACTACCTGACGCCGGGTACCGAGGTGAAGGTCACAGCTGGAAGTGATGATGTCGTGGCAACTGTGGCCGCGTTGCCTTTCGTGAGTCGCGCGCGCTGACGGGCGTCGCTTTTATGGGACCGCGGGCGTCTCGCCCGCATCGTTGTGGTGAGAATAATCCGGAGATTTAGCATGAGCTAGCCACGAGGCGGGCGAGACGCCCGCGGTCCCAGGAAAAAGTGACTCAGCATTCCGAAAATAGTGAGCTTAACTGTGTGATGGATTCTGATTCTTCAAAGCCTGGTGAGGTGCGCGATCTCGACTACGAGCAGGTGAGGCTTGCATATTCGATTATCGACTCGCTGCTTACGCACACGCGCGTGGTTAATGATTTGATTGCGGTGATGGCCCAGGCCCTGGACGAAGACACGCAGAAGGCTTTAACCCAAACACCGAATTGGGCGGCCTATCTCGAGAGCCGGCGTTTACTGGAACGCACTAAGGCCGATGTAGAGAAGTTTGCGGAAGTGATGAAGCAATTGAGCGAGGATTAACTGAACGAAGGCGACATGTGCAGGCTGTAATACTTGTCTTTCTCGCCGCGACCTTCACCGGGAGAAGCCGCACAGTGGTCCGGTTCTTAACTTTGTCGTAAGTAGTTTCAAAACCTTGACGCCTCGTCCGGTGTTTGCTGAGCAAACGCAGCCGCAATTGAAGCGGCGATTACCAGGAGTGCTATCGAGTGATGTCTCATACTTTTAGATCATTCACCTTAACCTATCAACGAAGAGCGGGGGCAAGCCCACCTTCCCAACCTCTAACTTTGGCATGGTCCTTCCTGAGTCCTTCCCTACCCATTAATTATTCACAGTCCAAGGTGAAAATTTTCATACCCGGCATGCAATCAGATTAATGATCCCTAAAAGATGCTTTTCCACACTTATTAACTCGAGCCCGGCAGCGCGCGCCGCATCAACCGTGCGCCGGTTGAAGTGGTCGTCAAACAGCGGCACGGTTATCAGATTGAGTAGATCAAAAATAGGACCAAGCACTCCGCCGGGACGGACATGGTCTAACAATACAATCGTGCCGCCGGGTCTAACAACGCGACGCATTTCTGCCAGGGCTTTCGCCGGCGACTGTACTGAACAAAAAACAAGAGTTGCGAAAGCGGCATCAAACGCCCCGGTCTTAAAAGGCAAATTCTCCGCACAGCTTTGCAGCAGTTTGAGACCATGAGAACGCTTCTTTTCCGTGGCAATTCTCAACATCTCTTTGCTTGGTTCCGTCGCGACGCCCGTTGCCTTTTCCGGGTAGTAAACGAAGTTCAGTCCCGTTCCGGCGCCGATTTCAAGTATGTGCGCGTCTTGAGGAAGATGTTGAAAAGTAGAAGCCCTAAGCTTTGCCAGAAACCACCGTTCCAGCGGGCTCATGACCGAGTCATATTGTGGTGCAAAAGTGTCGTAGGTGCGGAACGCCATAAGTCATTAGGACAGACATACCTGTCTGTCACTCTTTAACGCCGAACCGGCCAGAACAAAAGGCAATTTCCATATATCATTTTCCATTTCTCATTCGCGGATTGCGAAAATAGGTTTTGATTGCCGGAAGTTCAGAGTTCGACCTTTAGGCTGCGGCTTCGCAACGCAAGCTGAAGCTTAAACTCTGAACTTCACGCCCTTGCCGACAATGAAAAATGAGAATGAAAAATGATAAATGGAAAATCGTTTTCGATTCTCGCTGACTCAGGCCTCCCCACCTCAGCCAGGCAGGAACGCCTCTCCTACTTGATCATCATGATCACCTGGCGTTCGCGGCCGCCATCAAATTCGCAAAGGAAAACTCCCTGCCAGCGTCCGAGCAACAACTTTCCATCCTTGAACGGGATCGACACAGAAGATCCAACCAGACTTGCCTTGATGTGTGCATCGGAATTCTCTTCGCCGTGTCGGAAGTCCATCCCGTGTTGGGGAATGAGCGTTCGTAGAGCGTGGAGCATGTCGCGAGGCACGTCAGGGTCAGCGTTTTCGTTAACGGTCAGGCCGGCCGTTGTGTGTTGTACGTAGAGATAACAGACGCCTTCGCGTTCACCGGTGTCTTTCAGCTTGTCCTGAACTTCGGCGGTGAACTCGACCAGCTCTTCGCGCTGATGAGAGCGTACTTTAATTACGTGCATCGCTCGCCACTTTCCTGGGAGTTAATCGATTCGCGGCTAACGCAACCTCCTGGGAGTGCGGTGCGCCTTGTTACCGCTTTGGCCCGCGGCGGCTTGACGCCGTTTTGCCGAGCGACCGTGTTGCTGCAAGCATCAGGCCTCTAGCGAATCAAGGTCGCGACCAGTCATGACCCGCCACTCCAAGGAGTTGCCTCATCACTGGCCGGCCCGTAAAGACGTTTCAGGCTTCAAATACTTCGCCAGCCATGCGTGCAGTTCTTTGTAGAAGAAACGACTGTTTTCGCCTTTCTGAATCCAATGGTTCTCTTCCGGAAATACGATGAGGCGGCTTGGGATGCGGAGCCTCTGCAGCACGCTCCAGTTTTCCAACGTTTGGTTAAGCGGCACTCGGAAATCGTTTTCGCCAACCGTCAGTAGAATTGGCGTGCGAAAGTTTTTCGCGAACCGAATCGGGTTCTGTTCGCGCCAGACGGGGCCTTGCTCCCAGACTGGTCCACCATTGTTCACTTCGCGATGATAGATGGTGTCGCTCGTGCCCCATTGCGATTCGAGATTGATCAAACCGGCGTGAGCAATCAAAGCCTTATAACGCGTGGTCGTGGCCTGCAGCCAGTTTGCCAGGTGCCCACCGTAGCTGGCGCCGCCCGCAGCCATCCGGCTTCCGTCGATAAATGGATAAAGGCGGACAGCCTCGTCGGCGCTTTCGTTGATGTCTGCCGATGGCCCGATAAACGGGTCGCCCTTGATTGACTGGGCAAACTTTTCGCCGTATCCGGTAGAGCCCACATAGTCCGTGAGCAGGACAACATAGCCGGGCTGCGCGAGTAGAAGATAGTTCCAACGCAGGAAAAATTGATCCCGCCACATCGAGGCCGGGCCGCCATGTATGAGCACCAGCAACGGATACTTTTTCCGCTCGTCAAATTTCGGCGGCAGCGCAACCATACTGTGGACCTTCCTGCCGGCCTTTGTGGTCAACCAAAAATGTTTGAGCGGCTGCCAATCGATTCGAGAGGCTTGTTCTACGTTGAATGAAGTTAAGCGATCATGACGCCGGGCCTTCGGATCGATGCGCACTACTTCATGCGGATTAATTGCGCTGTCCCAGTTGGCAAAAAGCATGGCTGACGAACTTCGGGCGGGTATACGCAGATTGGTGTACTGGCCCAGCGACATATCGAAGACCTTCCGCACATCACCACCGTCCGCAGGAACGCTGAACAGTTTTTCGTGGCCGAATTCCTCCGCCAGAAAATAAATCGTCTTGCTGTCCGGCGTAACCGCATAGGAGCCGACGGAACGATCGAAGTTTGCAGTGACGACTTTGATTGGCGAGGCACTGTGCCAGGGCAGCGTGCCGAGCCGAGTGAGATTGTATGCCTGACCATTTTCACGCGTGACTGTGAAGAAAAGCGTCTTGCCATCTGGACTGAAGGCTGGTTGCCCGTGGCTGTCGCTTCCCGTAGTAATGGGCGACGGTTCACCACCCCTAGCCGAGATTTTGTAGAGCAGCGTATTAGAGCTGGCATACGCGGCCACGTTTCGATTGGTCGTCGCCACGAACACGATCGACTGCCCGTCGGGAGACCAGACTGCGGGCATCTCTTCGCCGGAGTTTCCCAGGGTGCCGCCAACGCCTGGTCCAGTAATAAACTTGGTTCCTGCCAGTATGTCCTTCGCTTTGGCCTCAGGCTCCAGCATCTGCACAAAGAGGTGAGACTGCATCTCTTCCAGCCACTTGTCCCAGTGACGAATAGGGAAGCTGTCATAAACCCGAGCTTTATACATTTGCCCCTTACGTTCAGTAGCGATCTTCTTATTGGCTTCGTCGTCCATCGTGCCGGGATAAACAGAGCTGACAAATAGCAGCGCCTTGCCATCAGGGCGCCACTGTGGCGCACGTGCTCCGGTTGAAAGCGAGGTGACACGCATCGCTTCACCGCCGGCAACCACGTCCATCACGTAGATCTGGATTACTTCATCGCCCTCGCGCTTGGCCGAGAAAGCGAGGCGGCGGCTGTCGGGGCTCCATGCCGCGCCACCCTCTGCACTTTTGCTGAAGGTAAGGCGACGCGGTTGTGTGCTTCCATCTGCCGCTGTGATCCACAGGTCGGAGACCTGGTCTTTATCATCGTAGGCGGGCTCAATAATTGGGAACACGATCCAGCGTCCATCCGGGCTCGGTAGCGGCGCGCCGACGCGTTTCATCAGCCACATCAATTCGTGCGTGATGACTTTTTTGCCACTTTGTGCGTTGGCTGTATTTGGAACTGAGGTCGTGGCAACGAATGCAATCGCAATGGTTATCACTAACTTCCAGGCACGGTGGTAGCTGATATGGATACGGGCTAATCGATACATTTGAGATTCAACTCCTGAAGAAATTAGTGGGCGGTATTGTGGCACAACCGCGCAGACTCCGCACGAGTGCGTGCTTGAACGCGGCTTTGCCGCCGGATGTGCGGAAGTGGCTATGCCCTTCGGACAATCTGCCCCGCTAATTATGGGACTGCGCCCCGACGGTCGTTTGGCAAGAAATGAAGCGAGGGCATAGCCCCAACTTTAGAGGGCGATTTGACGGCGGGGCAAAGCCACCGCCGCATATCAGGCGGCAATACTTCGTGCCAGTTCGTGTTGTCGTCGGCGTGTTTTACTTTGATTTCAGAGTTCAGAACACCGCGGCCCGTTACAATTGTCGATCACAAAACTGTAAGTCAGCGCCGCCGAGACTGTCGTAGGTGTGCCGTTAACTATCGCAGGTTTGAAACGGGCTTTGTAGGCTGCCTTAACTGCTGCCGCGCGCAAAGCCTCTGGCCCTCTTACAGCCTTGGCTGATGCGACCTTGCCATCCTTGTCAATTTCGATCTCTACCGTGACGGTCCCCGAAACGTTATCTCTCCGTGCCTCGACCGGGTACTCAGGGTGCGGCGCTTCGATCAGGTTACCCTTCGAGTTCTTTTGGGCCTTTGGACTCGAAGCCGGCGACGGAGCGGTAGGCGCAGATGCGGGGGTAGGTGGAGTTGAGATTGTTGGTAAAGCCACCGGGGCGAACTGTGATGGTAGAGCTGCTGGGGCTGGTTGATTTGGCGGCGAAATTGGATTTGGCGCCGATGCTGGCGTAGGTGGAACCTGGGGTGTCGATTGCAAAGGTTGCGGCGGTTGCGGCGGTTGAGATGGTTGGGCAGGCTGCGACGGTTGAGCAGGTTGCGGCGGTTCGGGGGCTTGGGCCGGCTGATCGGGCTGATTAGGCGGCGCCGGAGGCGGCGGCTGCGTTTTCGAACCAGTTTGCTGTCCAGCTAGTTCAACCGCAGGTCGATACGCCACATCAACATTTTCATTTCTAACCTGATTACTTTCGTCGCTCACGTTGCGCGCGCGAGTGTTGACTCCCGCGACAACCATCAGAATAAACGCCAGGCCGATTAACGTACCGGCAAATAAGCCTGACCATGCGGCACTGCGTTTTGCGTTGTTTGAAGACATGATGTTCTTGATCCTCCTTCTCAAATTAGAACCATGCCCGGCGCCTGATACGCCGGCAACTTTCCAGCCAAATGAAAGGCGCACCACTTTGAGTATGCTTGAAGCGTAGGTTTCCGGAGCGCCTACGACGGCCAGGACCTTTTCGTCACATGCCTGCTCGCGTTCGCTAATTAGCCTGCGGCTGACGTACCAGACCAGCGGGTGAAACCAAAGAAGCGTTACGACGGACATTTGCAGATTCCCGATCAGGTTGTCGTGTCTCTGAACATGGACCAGTTCGTGAAGCATTATTGCTTCCAACTCGGAATCGTTGAGATGTTCGCCGATTGACTCCGGCAACATCACCACCGGTCTCCAGATTCGCGCCACGATCGGTTCAGTCTTATGTTGTGAGAGAACGAGGTCGACAGCTGTGGTTAAGCCAAGCAATGCTTTCGCTCGGTTGAAAGTCTCCCATTCACGTCCTGCGGTAACTCGCCGTCCGAGTTTCAGAGCTTGCAGAAGTCTCCGCCGGCGTATTCCCCAAACTGTGAGCAGCGACAAACTTCCCGCCAGCCAAACGGCGGTAAGCAGGCAGTAGAGTTCGTTGTGAGTAAGCGGGCGAATCGAAGAGACAGTCAAATGATAACTATTTGAGATCGTCGACACCGGTCCAGATATTCCCTGCACCAGTGAAGCGTCACCGGCATTTTGCGGAGCACTGGTCATCATCCACAGAAAACTAATTCCGGCCTGCTCTGCCAGAAAAACAAGCAAGGCTGCGGGCAGGAGGAGTTTCAACGAAGCGAGCATCCACAGGACATGCCTTGCTCGTGCTGGACCTTGCCGAAGTGCAAGTGTTGCGGCGAACACGAGAAGCGCAAACAGCATCGTCTGCCAAAGATGATCTGCAATCCGGGGCCACCACCATGCCGATTGCGAGGCCAGCCATTCATGCATCATTTATCTCGTCCTCCCCGGCCGTTGCTTGCTTCGTGCGGTTGAGAGAGTCGGCGGTTTAGCTGGCTCTGGCGGCATTGTAAGTGTCTCTATAGTGGCCTCGAGTTCCTTAAGATCGTCAAGAGTGACCTGGCCGGTTTCGACGAGTTGGGCCACCAGCAGTCGGGGTGAACCGCCAAACACATGGAGTAACTCGTCGATCAAACGGCTGTGTGCAGCCTTACGCGTCACGACGGCTTCGAAGATGTGCGCGTTGCCAATCTTCTTTACGCGCCGCACAGCGCCTTTCTCCTCCAGCCGGTAAATAATAGTCTGCACCGTCGTATATGCCGGCCGTTTCCGTTCCGGCAAATGTTCCTGTACCTCTCTGACGGACGCCTGACCCAGGGCCCAGACGGCATCCATGATCTCCATCTCGAGTTTAGTTAGTTTTACCTGTGGCGGTTTCGGCATGTCGTTACTCTTTCGATGGGGAAACTACGAATGAGGTTGGTTCTACTACAACTGTGGTTGAGCTGTCAAGAGGGTTTTTCGAAGGACAATTTTCTGTCCCACAAAGGGCCATTCATCCATCCAAAGGAAAGTGAGTGTGATCAGCGCCAAAGGCGCTGGACCGGCGTCCTGAGTGATTGTTCGCTTCAGTTTGAAGCTTTGCGTTTGAGCAGTTTCCAGCCGGTGGGTAAAACCGCGGCTGCGAGAACGATCTTGATGATGTCGCCGGGAATAAACTTAAGTACAGTGAGTTGAAAAGCTACCGAAAGAGGGGTGTTGGTTACCAGGGAAAACCAAGCCCAGCCACTGAGCATGATTACGATGGACCCAATCGCCATCGCCGCCACTGCAGTGGGAAAGCGTTTGTCCCAGCCGTGCTCTGCGAAAGCGCCGGTAATGAAAGCGGCTGCTGGAAACGCGATCAGGTATCCACCGGTTGGCCCCAGCAAGTGCAAGAGGCCACTCGATCCACCGTAGAAAAATGGAAGTCCTGCCGCACCCTCCATCAGGTAAACAATAATTGCCATTGCGCCCAGACGCGATCCCAGCAAAGCGCCCGTCAGCAATACCGCAAACGTTTGCGCCGTGATAGGCACCGGCCCAACCGGAATTACAATCTGAGCGGAAAGCGCCACGAGCAGGCTAAACGCAAACACGAGAGAGACGGATCGTGTCCAGTCGAGTGGCGCCAGCGCGGCGCCAATCAAAGTGTCAGGTTGAGTGTTTGCGTATGACGTGCTCATGGATGGCCTTTCTGGTTTAGAACGCCGACATTACAGAACCGGGCGCGGCAGCGGTGGATGCTGGAATCAACCTGGGATTTTTTGTCCTCTCCAGACAGGTCACTTTCGCCACGAAACTTAGCCAAGGACGCCTCGAGTTCCGGCGCTACCGCGCTCGGTTCCCTAAGCAGCTATCAACCCGACGATTCAGACTTCAGTGTGCCAATGCGCATTTTATGAAATGAGCGCCAAACAAAGAAGACCGAAACCAGGAAGAACAGGGCTGCGAGAACATGCGTAATCATCGGCCCATTCTCTCCCTGATGACTGATTGAGACTGCCAGCTCCACGGCCAGCAAGCCAAACAACGTGGTGAACTTGATGACTGGGTTCAAGGCCACCGACGACGTGTCCTTGAATGGATCGCCAACAGTGTCTCCCACAACCGTCGCGTCGTGCAGCGGAGTGCCTTTCTGTTTCAGCTCAACCTCGACCACTTTCTTCGCGTTGTCCCAAGCACCGCCCGCATTGGCCATAAAGATTGCCTGATACAGTCCAAACACGGCAATCGAAATCAGGTAGCCAATGAAGAAGAACGGCTCGACAAACGCGAACGCCAGCGTT
>DASQKG010000350.1:0-3305 GCA_035630655.1 Pyrinomonadaceae bacterium | reverse complement strand
GGAGTTCGCGCATCGCATCCGCGTCGGCATGGTCGGCATCAATGTGCCGATTCCAGTGCCGGTGGCGTTCCATTCTTTCGGCGGCTGGAAGGCTTCGCTGTTTGGCGATCATTCCATGCACGGTCCGGAGGGAATTCGCTTCTACACGCGGCTCAACACGATCACCAGCCGTTGGCCGACAAGCATCGCGCAAGGTCCCGAATTTGTCATGCCGACAATGAAGTAGTGCGAAGATGGGGCCCGTCGTACCACCGGAATTGACATCTTTCGTCAGATGGCACGACCGTTCCATCATCAAAGCCTAAGTGACGGCGGGCTCACGGGCCGCTACGCGACCGGAATGAACGCATATCCTTGCCCTTCTTCGACCACTCTGCCGATGCCTGGTCGACCTAGGTGAGCGCCGGCTAGCCACGTATGTGCATTTGCTGCGTCCTGGAGCAACTTGATCCGGCTAGCCCTCGCCATGGCTTCGTCATCGTCATAGGCCCAGGTAAGCTCGGGACGGGAAAACTGTGCGGCGGGAACGTGGATAAGGTCGCCGCAGAATAGGACATCGTCCTTGGCAGTGTTGAGAAGATAACCCATATGGCCCCGAGCATGCCCAGGTATATCCACCGCCAGTAAATGATCGGCCAGCCGATCTCCTCCGGTAACTGGGGCAAGGAGTGAACGAAACTCCTCTAGCACTGGCTCGGCAAGAAACTCCTCAACGGCGTCTTCCCCTATCACAATCTTCCTCAGGCCATTAAATGCTCGTCGACCGTCAGGCATTAGGAGACCATTGATGTGGTCGCCATGAGCATGAGTGAGGGCGATCATCGTAACCGATGACGTGTCGATGCCTGCCTCCGCCATCGCCTCCACGAGGTGACCCATGGACGGGTCCCAACTCCCGCCCGCTCCACAATCGATCAAAACGCGATCCATGCCAGAGCGATCGAATAGGAAGCAGTTGACCGATAATCGAACTAGCGAAGCGTCCCGCTGAGGCGGTTCGGTCTGCCTGCATACTTTGTTGTTTGGATACCTGAGGGATCCGGCGGGCAGGTCGACATATCCATCAGAGAGTGACCAAATCCTCCATGATCCCGAAGCGCAGCCCAAGGTGTTGGCGCTTTGTGACAGAGCTTCCACGGACAACCTGCCAAGCGTTTGATTCAATTTCTTAAAACGGCACCGAAGCCGTCAGGTTTTCGAAGTCATCACTTTCTGAGCGATCTTCCAGGTTCCGTTGACCTTTAAGCATGACAACATGTCGGTGAAGTAGCGTGGCGGAATTTGCAATTTCAGCTTCAACAGCGCGAGCTCTCCCTCAACGTCAACTGACAGGATCTGATCTTGGCGCTCCAGGCCCTGTTGTTTCGGAGCTTTCAAATTGCGGACAGCTGCCAGCCACGTCGCAATTGGCGTCACGCTCACGTTGCCGTCGTCGCCGACCTTGGTCACGGAACTCGAGGGATGAAATATAGACGCGAATTTGTCAGCATCCATTTCATAGGCACCGTCGAAATAGGTCTGCGCGAGGGAGCGCAAGGCACGAGTATCGGTATCCATAAGGTTGTTATCCATAAGGTTTGGAATGGGAAGAAACTGCGCATGGCTGAAAGTCCGGTCTCCAAGCATCAAACCGGGAACGCTGACGAACGTAGCTCCTAGAGTCACACTGGCAGATCGACTCAAAAACGCTCGCCGATCTATTTTTGACATTCTGCTCTCCAAAAAATCCCAGTGGGTTTGAGTTTCGTTCTTCAGATAACATTGAAATCGCTGGGTATAGCCGTCGCCAAAAAGTTGTTTCATCGGCCCAGCTACATGTGCCGAGCGTCAAGCCGGCCGAAACCTGCAGAAAGTTGCCTCAAGTCTCCGTGTTGGCCAAACCTAGGACAAAGTAACCTATGAGACTAGGCCTGTTGCATGGCATGGGCTTATGAGCAATATTCATAAATCATGAGAAACGAACTGAACGAACTGGCTACGTTTGCAATCGTCGCCAGAGAACGAAGCTTCACGCGGGCTGCGGCAAAGATTGGTGTGTCTCAGTCTGCCCTGAGCCACACGATCCGGGGACTTGAGCAACGGCTCGAGTTGCAGCTTCTTGCTCGAACGACGAAGAGCGTCGCGCCAACCGCTGCAGGGGCAGCTCTTTTGAAAGAATTGTCTCCGGCACTTGAGCAAATTGCTCGTGCTATCAACGAAGCCCGAAGCGTTCGGCACCGACCTGCAGGGCGCCTTCGAATTGTAATGTCCCGGTCGGCTGCCATGATGGTATTGTTGCCGCGGCTCACGGCATTTGCGGAGGCCTACCCTGACATCGTTCTTGACGTTGTTACCGTCACTGGCCCTGTAGACCTCGTTGCGGGCGAGTTCGACGCCGGTATTCAACTAGGCGAGTACGTTCAAAAGGATATGATCGCGGTGCGGGTCACCCAGGAGCTGCGATTGGCGGTGATCGGATCACCTCGCTATTTTTCATCACGAAACATTCCTCGGAAGCCCAAGGATCTAAATGACCATCGATGTATAGGCCTGCGTCTTCCGGGCGGTCCATATCGGTGGGAATTCGAGAAAGGACGAAAGGCGGTCACGGTCAGCGTGAATGGGCCGCTCATAATTGATGATACCCACTTGGTGATTCAGGCGGTACTCGCTGGCGCCGGCCTAGGACTCGCATTCGAAGAGCAGGTCTCAGAGTATGTTGCGAAGCGTCGCCTTATTCGTGTGCTGGAGGACTGGACGCCGCCAATTCCCGGATTCTTCATGTATTACCCCAGTCGTCAGCATCAGCCGGCTGCGCTGTCTGCACTAACGAACGCGCTGCGAGCCTCTTAACAAGAGTTGGCACGCAACGAACTTTATCTTGGCAACCTACCATCTGTCACCCTTTCGCATGAACTGGGGCCCGGTCGAATTTGGAAAAGATGGTAGTTGCTGTATTGCTGCGTCGATCACCGCGCTAGCCTCAAGCAACACGGCAGTTGGGTCCCATGTACCTTGGAGAAATTGCTGGCGCCTGCTTTTCGGCGCAAGACGGACGTTGGGGTGAAGATGTTAGACCTGAATAGCTCCCGCTGGCCGGACCTAGCTCAAACTTCCCCATGATGGACTGGACGCGCTCCGTGAGCGGCGGCGCCTACCCGTGGCAGATCGCTATTGCGAGATCAGTTGCGCGCGAGCTGAGGCGCCTTCGCTCGCAGGCTGAGCGTCCCTACCTTCGTCCTCGGCGTGGTTTCGACATACAGTCTCCAGTAGGTCGCGCGTACCATCAATGGCTTGCCTGAGGCGGCGTTGACCCACCCATCCTT
>DASQKG010000349.1:0-6108 GCA_035630655.1 Pyrinomonadaceae bacterium | reverse complement strand
TCGCTACGCGAACCGTCGGGGGTGTTGTGAGCACGCGCAGGTCAAATGGTCAGGGATGGCAATGGCGGGAGGCGCGGCCTATCTCTCCTATAGGTAGTTGGAAAATACAGCTGCGTAACACATCTGAAGTGATGAAGTGGTTCAAGGAGGGACAGATCGAAGATCTGGCTTTGCTAGTCACGTTTGGGGGGACGACGCGGGCGTGGCCCGTTTAAGGCCCATCGAGTGACTTCTCTCCGGAAGAAACTTGATCAGGTTGCGAGGTCTTGACTCACAGGAAATGCACGGCACGCTCAACCCACATTCTTAAAAGTACGTCTCACAGATCTTCACGGTAATGGGACCGGCTAAGGAGAAATGCAAATGGCTGAAGAATTCACGAGTGGCAAAGCATTAAGAGTTGCTGTCAAACGCCTTCAGTTTTGCAGAGTCTTGAAGCGTGGGTCAGACGACGGTTGCGCTCTGTCATCTGGAAGCAGTGGAAACGTGGGAAGGTGCGGTTTGCTGAGTTACACAAACGGGGCGTGGGCAAAGCGCTGGCTGCGCAAACAGCCGGTAGCCCGCACGGTCCGTGGCGGCTCAGTAACTCGCCCGCTCTCGCTATCGCCTTGCCCAATGCTTACTTTGGCTCGCTCGGTCTTCCTTCGCTGGTCGGTATAGCTTAACTCGCCGAACCGCCGTGTACGGACCCGTATGCACGGTGGTGTGACAGGGAAAGCTGGCGACAGCCTACCTATGTCGATTCGAACTCCGCGATTCAATTTTCCACACACTTTTCCTACAGCGCGCTCAAGAAAGCCACCAGGTCATCTTCCTCGTTCGTTAATACAGATCCCAGGTGAATTTCGTGGTTGAAACACTGTTCAGGTAGATAATATGTTGCACGGGCCATATGCCGCGCCAAGGTCCGGCTACACTTTAGAAATATCCGCCCGGATGGTAGCCATACGGGTCGAGCAACTGTGGCGGCTTTTCTACCCCGCTAAAACAGTTGCCACTCGCACACATTCCACACAATGCGCGTGGACGCCAGCCGTTGCGTTCGCAGTTCGCGAGAATGTAGTCGCAGTTCCCGCAAAACGGGATTGCCGGAATCACAGCACCGCCATGTGAATTGCCATAGCCGGTACCGACATACTCGCTGCTGGCTCTATAGACAGAAGCTTCCGCCGTAAATCCTGGTATGTTCATTTCGGATCTCCTTATCATCCCGAGGTTTTGCGTCACACCAAAAGCCTGCATGCGGCGCTCCTCTCCGGACAGGTTTTCTGACTCCAGTTGTTCCATCCAGCCCACGATCCCAGGCAAAGTTGCTCGCAATAGGCATTGCACCCCGAATACGGATTCATCCCAAAGCAATCCTACAGACAGCCTGAAAGACAATCTCGTCCGCCGTATTGCTCCCGTCTGTTGGTCAGAGTTTCCGGTCAACTAGCCGCGTCAATTACCATGTCCGTCAACCAGCTGCTCCGCACGATTTGAGATCCTTATCTCCTCACCAAAGTCTTTAATCCCCGAATACCAAGCACGTTGCGCAACCCCCAGTTTCTTCCGCGTTCTTCGGGAGGGTTGTTAATGATGCAGTAATTGTTCGGACAGCAAATGGCCGAATCGGGTCCTGTGGCGCCGCATTCGCGACAGAAACTGCCATTAGGGAATTCCTTGCAATCGACGTAACCCAGTTTCGGATTATCATCCAGTGCAAGCGTCAGAGTGCTGGACCTTAGGGCATTGTGAGCCACCGCCTTGGCGTTATAGTTCCTATCGGATCTGCGAAGCGTAGCTTCCGCTGTAAATCCTGGTATTGTCATTTCACACCTCCGATTCAATTTCAGCTCAACGGTCAAAATACGGCAACATCTTCGTCACGAGGAACGTGAACTTCGGTCACTTCGCAAGGCGCACAAAAAACTTCTCAGTGAAGATAAGTCTAATGTGACCTAAATTAACTGAGTATGACCACATTGAGTTGGCTTCGGTTTTTTCACGATTCATTAACACCAGCTGCCATCAAAGATCGTAGTCATTGCAGAATTGGTTGAAGTCGGCCGCAGCGGCCATGCAGTCGCCATGGTCGTGGCCCAGCGACAGGCAGCGTCCAGCAAGTCTGCCGGCTTTGAAGGCGCACGTCTGTCTCGATTGAGGGACTACCTGCTGATCGTTGGCACTACTGGTGGCAGCCTGATAGTCTTCACTACCGTGATACAGCGATGCTTCCGCGGTAAATCCAGGAATGTTCATTTCACACGGCCTAATTTCAAGTTTCAACGATCGAAATACGGCGACATCTTCGTTACGAGGAACGGAAACTCCTCGGTCACGTCGACACGCGTAAAGAACTTCTCGATAACATCAGTCGTGCGGTTGGTGAATGAGAAGATCACATCCACGACGTTGCGCGTGATGCTCAGCGGGGAAGGTTGAACGTCCACCGCGGTTAACGACGCGTTGCGGGCGAAGGCGTCCGCAGCAGTCGCATAGATCGCTGGATAGCGAACCGCAAGGTAGTTGAGCGCGCGATGATCGTCAGTTGAGCCCGCGTTATCGGCAGCGAGCATGATTCTGTCAAACAATTCTTCTGCCGCCGGCGCAAACTGCTTCGCCGTAGTCTTCGGCGGTGTGGGAATGGCTTTGATAAGCGCATCGCGATCGAAAGAGTAGATTTGATCGAAAGCGACGATTGGGATCATTAACCCGTTGCACATTTCCGGTGCTGCAATTGGGCCACGCAGACCGACCACCACGTCAAGATCGAGCGGGCTTGGTTGCGGACGTACTGCTTCCAGCAATTGGTCGTAGTCGGCTGGGTCGCGCGGCACAAGGATGTAGGTTTCCAGACCCTCGATCGTCAGAATCCAGCAAACTTGTCTCGCGATGTAGCGGTTTGTCGGTTCAGATAGCACAGCGTGGGCCGCCGCGCGATCCGTAAGACCCTTCGTATTGGCACGCCCGGTCGCCTGTGCAAACTCTTTTTCAATTCCGATAGTCGGAAAGCGCATCTCGACGCGCCCAATGGCGAAGACGTAGGAAGGCGCAAGGCCGTTACCGTATGAATCTGCTGCAGTTCCACAACTGGCACACGTCGCGGAACTGACCGGCGGACGGACGGCGGCGCCGGCATGATCACTGACTGGCGCAGTTACGTAAGTTGCGTTGACTGCATCGGGTTGGCTCGCCGATTGTTCGTTCAATTCCATAACAGTGTTCTCCTTTTTGAATAAAGCAGTTCTGTTTCAAAGTTTTAGCGCTTGCCGGAAAAAACCATCCAGCGATTGAGTGCGGCTGCTCGACTTGCACAGCCGCCACACGGCTTGATTCCCACCGCATGCGTTGCACGTTTGATAACGTCACCAAGTCCTACTTCCTTGTCGCTAATGAAACCAGGAAGACGCACTCGATAAGGCGCACGTTCATGCTTGTCTTGAGCCTCTTTGTTTTCCTTTTTCATGACATTCGCCTCGACGATCGAGTTGTTGACAGAACCTGGTATGCCGACCATGCGTCCAGGAGAGGCGGTACCAGCGAGGATCGAACGGGCGTCCGCCCTCGTGTTACTGCTATTTTCAACTCAGCGGCCGCAGCATCTGGAAATATCGACTTCAACAAAGCGATGGTTCCCGTCACAAACGGCGCCGCCGCACTGGTCCCGCCGAAGGTTGGCGATTGACCAGCGGTACCGAGACTCCTGATGCCATCTCCCGGCGCCGTTAATCCATGCCGCGCGATGGAGCTCCCGAGGTTTGTGTAATTTATCGGTCTACCTCGAAGATCGCAGGCGACCACCGGAATCACCCAGGGATGGCGGGTGATTACAGAGCTTCCAATAGTTCCATGATTTCCCGCCGCGGCGACAACCACAGCGCCTCGCTTTCCAGAATAATTAAAAGCATCTTCTAACCGACGTTCGCCGTGGGCCGTGGGCCGTGTAAGGGCTGCACTTAAATTAATCACGGTAGCGCCCGCCTCGACGCAATCGATGATTGCTGTTGCTAATTCGTCGGGAGTCGCGCTTGGCATATCGCGATTTCGCGAGGCACTTTCTGCGAAAATAGGTCGTACGAGCAAGGTGCAGCCGGGAGCAATCGAAGGTGCGTCGGAGGTGCGGCTGGCGCTTAATATTCCCGCAACAAAAGTCCCGTGCATGCAAGCAATGCTATTTGCGCGGGCACACGTGCCGCTCAGTCGCCAGGGAATCTCGCGAATGTTTGTGCTGGATAGACCTTGATGGGCAGTGGCAACAGGACCATCGATCAGTGCGATCGTGGTTTCAGCTCGGCCGCTGCTGAGTTGCATAAGTGCTGGGAGATTAACCAGGTCTAAAGGACTTCGATTATTGGCGGCAGGATAGGGAGGAATCGTTTCGCTAAATCGAGGAAAAACTGAGGCCAACAAAATGTGAGTGAGAGGACGCACGTTCTAATTCTCTTGGCAAAGGCAGGAACCTGCTGGAAAAACTCAGTTCGAGCCCAAGCTCCAAACGCTCGAGTCTTTCCGGCTATCCAGGCACGTCTCACTGAAGAAAGGGTTGTCGGTGTAAAGCGTCTGCAGCGAGATGAGCCGTTATTTGAATTGCTACTGGGAGTCGAGGTTCCCGTCCGCTCGTCGAGGGCGCACGATGAGTTCGAGTTATCAGTGCGTGGATTCGGCAAGTGAGCGACTGGTTTATATACCGAGTGCTTGCGCAAGTCAATAAGATCAGCCGGTAGTGAGCTCAGTTTGGCTGAGAGTGTCCGATAAAGTTTTTTGTCGCGGCAGCCACGACAAGCTAAGCTTATCGGACATCTGATTGACCCACTACCAGATCAGCCACGCGAAGCATGCTGCGTTTGACCCAAACGCGCAGGGTTGCGGACGAAAGGCTTCCGCCGCGCCCTCTTCTAGCTGAGCGGCAAACTCGTCATCGATAATTTCTACACAACATCAGGCGGTTTTTCGTAAGATGTCCCATGTCCATGCGCCCTGCTCCAGGTAATTTGCAGTATTCAAGTAAATCTCTGACCCACACTACTCCTCCTCTAGTTCACTTTTTAACTTTGGCGATCATCGCCCTCGTTTATTTCGCGGCAGCGGAGTTGGGCCTGTCGCTCGCGTTTATTCACGCGAACGTTTCGCCGGTGTGGCCCCCGACTGGTGTGGCGATAGCAGCTCTTCTGTTGCTTGGGTATCGCGTGTGGCCCGGGATTCTGCTTGGCGCGTTCGCTGCGAACGTTCTTACGCCAGTGTCACTTGGTACCACGCTGGGAATCGCTGTTGGCAACACGCTGGAAGCACTCACCACTATCTACCTTCTCCGGTCTCTTGGTTTCGATCACTCCTTGTCCAGGGCAAGGGACGTGGCACGCTTTGTCTTTGCACTGTTGCTGGGCGCGATGGTTGGTGCAACAGTAGGCAATATTAGTTTGTGCGTGGGCCAGGCCGCGAGTTGGACAAACTTCGGTTCGCTTTGGTTGACCTGGTGGCTTGGAGATTTGGTTGGGGGCCTGGTGTTGGCTCCGTTGCTGTTGATCTGGGGCACGTCTGCGAAACATTGGTGGACGGCCCAGCGCTGGATGGAGGCGCTGGTGGTGCTGGCGCTATTCTGGCTAACAGAAATGTTTATTTTTGGCGGCTGGTTTCCATCGCCGGTCAAGACGTATCCGCTGGCCCATCTTGTATTTCCTTTTCTTATCTGGGCCGCGTTCAGGTTGGGCCATCGTGGAGTGACCGTGGGCATCCTACTGCTGTCTGCGGTCGCGATATGGGGGACGCGTCACGGGTTTGGTCCATTCGCCAGAGGCAATCCGAACGAATCATTATTGCTGGTCCAAATCTTCATCGGCTCGGCGTCCGTAATGTCGATGTTCTTAGTGTCGGTCGTCGAAGAGCGCCGGCTGGCGGCAAAGACATTGCGCGCGAGTGAACGCCGACTTGGTGGTAACCTGGCCGTCACCCGCATCCTTGCCGAATCGCCCGCACTAAGCGACGCCACACCACGGATCCTGCAAACAATTTGTGAAACTTTGGACTGGGAAGTTGGCGGTCTGTGGATACCGGATCGCGATTCAGGCGCCGGTGATTCCATGGTTTTGCGTTACCTGGAGTTCTGGCACGTACCAGGTGCGGAGGTTG
>DASQKG010000348.1:0-10668 GCA_035630655.1 Pyrinomonadaceae bacterium | reverse complement strand
AACGCAAACTGTTAGTTTGCGGACGTATCATATCGGGGCTGTTGATTAGTGCATTCGAGCAAGGTAACGGGTCGTCCGCAAACTAACAGTTTGCGTTACATTAAAGCACTGGTGTGGGGTAGAAATGATAAAGCATTAAATAAACAATAACGCCCGTAACCGAAACGTACAGCCACAACGGCAACGTCCACCGCGCAATGCGGCGATGTCTGATGAAATCCAAACGCAGTGCTCGAGACAGCGTAATCAATACCAGCGGCACAATCACAATTGCCAGGATGACGTGCGTGATTAGGATCGTAAAGTATATCGGCCGGATTATTCCCTGGCCCAGAAAGCGCGTGTCACCGTGGTAGTAGTGATAGGTCAGGTAAGAGATTAGAAAAAGCGTCGACGTGATTACGGCGGTTAACTGACATTTCTTATGACTGTCAATACGGCCGCGTTTGATGAATAAATAGCCGGCGATCAGAAAACTGGCGCTGATGGTATTTAGAAGGGCGTTAAAGTGTGGCAGGTAGTAAATGTATTCAGGCATTTATTCTTCGATGCGCCTCAGCCTTCTGAATACAACTGGGGCTTGAAGCAGGCAATTTAGCCCGGAGGGCTGAAGGCAGCTATGCCGACTTTGCCTCCAGCGTCCGGCGCCCTCAGTTCTGTAACGAGGCCGCCTCTCTTCCCTTCTCGGTTAAAGAGTAGAAATCATTTCCCTCTTCAAACAACAGCCCGTCTGCCACTAGTTGTTCGACCGCATAGAACACGGCCGTGCGCTGCTCAGGATCGTTCCCGCCGGCTTCAAACAACTCATGTAGATCAAGCTTTTCTTTGCCCCAATAGGCAAAACTTCCAAGCACTCGTTTTTGGATTTCATTCACGGCCGGATGTGTCAGGACAGCAGTAAGCCAGGGTTATTTTTGCGGTTGCTTCTGTTTCATATTGGCAACCATGGATCTCACATCGGGGGGAACCGCGCGACCTTTGGCGTCGAGCAGCGGCGGAGTACCGGACGCAGCAATCTTAGCCGCCTCGGCGCGTCTTGCCAGTCGCTTCTGAAACGGAATCGGAAGTTTGCCTTCCGAATGGAGCTGCAACAAGGGAATGGCTCCAAACATCAGCGCCATCACCAGGCACACCATAGTAACGAAGAGATTGTCAGTGGTAATCAACTGTGGAGAAAAGAGTGCGTTAAGCACGATCAGTGCAAGGAAGCCGAGCGCGATCATGATGCAGATCAGATTAAGTAGTTTGAGTTCACTGTTCATGCTTCGTGTTTCGGTGTTGGCCATTCCCATTGCTTGCTCCTGTGAATCCTTGAGAAACCTTTTATCCCGCCGGTCTCATCATTAGATTCAAAGACCGACAGGCAGGAATGCCTGTCCTATCTAATGCTTCGCTTTTCCGGCC
This sequence comes from Pyrinomonadaceae bacterium, assembly GCA_035630655.1. GTDB lineage: Bacteria > Acidobacteriota > Blastocatellia > Pyrinomonadales > Pyrinomonadaceae > PSRF01. Next base: position 9,264 of record DASQKG010000348.1, on the reverse strand, counting down.
GGCTTTACGCGTTCTGACATCTCTTCGTAGCCGCATCGTTCGCATTGCCAAATCGGAAACAATCCTGTTGGATCTGCTGTGCTCTGATAAACAGCACGGTCCGATGGAATAATCTTGCCACCGCAGCGCGGACAAACTCGTCCGCGCGTTGTTCGCTTTTCGACGTCGATGCGTAGAAGATTTTCCTCGGCCATCTGGTACTCAACTTTCCAAACACGCTTACGGCTTCGGCGGTGGATTAACCGGGGGCGGCGGCGTTGGAAGCGAGGTCGTAAACTTGAACGACTCCAGGAACCGAGCTATCCCGGTAGTTCGCTCGTCGCCACCGAGAGCCAGAAGTACGTAGACGCGTCTGCCACTGTCATACGCCCGCAGAATTCCCCGCGTCTCCGCATATGCAAACGTATATTGGCGTCCATAACGGCCGTCCAACGCAAGCTCACGATCATAGGTGAGCTCAGCCTTCATTTTGCCGCTCCCAAAACCCTCCTTAAAACCCTCTACAAACTGGTCCATTCTCTTCGCCGTACCGAGCACTTGAGTTAGGGTTGGAGTCTCCTGCGTGATTACGAGGAAGATGTTGCCCGTACTGGCTTCCGATGCGGAGTAGGTAGTCGTTTCGTACTTGTTGCCGGCAATTGGCGCCTGCTCCGTTTCGAGGTCGGGCTTAGCCGGCATTAACACGGAAAAACCGCCGGTGTCAGGCTTCACCGTGACCCATGCTTCTGCTTTGTCCGACTGCGACAGAGCGACCCGAAAAGCAATCAGAGGCATCAACAAAAGCGCCGCCCAATTTACTTTTCTTGAATACCTCATAAAGCTCGCCCCGGGCTCCTACAAATGACTGTCCCTCTTATCGTCGCGGAGGTCCGATGCCACTTCGCCCGCCGAGTTCCTATATCGATTGAGTACGACGAAGATCGAACAGAAGATCGTCACGGGAGGCACCAGCAACACCAGGACTCCAATATTGAAGTTTCTAATGAACAGAGCGTTGTTCGAACCGGTCAACGCGGTCCTGCACATCGAGCACTGGCCGGCAGCGGTGCTCGCAATCACGAGCAAGGCAGCGACGGCAAAAAGCACTAACACCACCCGTTTAGAAATAGAAAGGCACATCAGTGTTCCTCAGTAGTCGTAACCGGCGGCGGCTCCTTAAACTGGTAGCGCATGCCCGCGGCCCTAAAGCTATCCGGGAAGAATACAAACAGCAAACAGATACAGACTACCAGCATCGGGACAATAGTCAGGATCAGACTTAGCCGCTCAAACTTAAGGTGCATGAAGTAAGCGACAATCAGCGCGGCCTTAATAATCGAAAGGCCCATCAGGATAGTCAGCATCAGCACCACTGACATCGGCTTGTAAGCCAGGAATACTTCGATCGCCGTCAGCACGACCAGCCATATCCATATCGAAACAAACAGCTTATTACTTCCGGCGAAATGTTCTTCAGCGTGTGCGCTCATTCCATGGTCCTCCACGATAAGCTGTCGGGTTATTTTGCCAAATGCCCGCCTACGTCAACCGAAAGGATGTAGATCAACGGGAAAACAAACATCCAGACGAGATCTACGAAGTGCCAATAGAGTCCGCTGATCTCAACGTCTTCATGTTTCAGCTTGTTGACCCGTGCCGCCACGACGCTCAGGTATATTGCCCCGGTGAAAACGTGAAACATGTGCAGCCCTGTAATGGTAAAAAACGTTGCCCCAAATAAGGGAGATGGCGGCCGTCCATCAGTCGAGGTGAATGCCGTTACCCAGTCCGCGGGCAGGCTAAACGGCCTCAACCCGTCATGAATAAGGTGGTTCCACTCGTAGAGGTGCAGTACGAGGAAGGCGACACCGAAAAAGATGGTCGCCAGAATCCATTTACGCGCCTTCGCTTTGTCCCCACGGCTCGAGGCCGACACTCCAAAAACCATCGTCAAACTCGAGGAGAGCAGACAGAAGGTCATCAACGTCGCGAAGAGAATGCTTGGGTTGAATGGAAAGGGCGTGGGCCAAACGTTTGAGGCGCGCAGATAAGCATAGCCCATCAGCAGCGCAGAAAACGTCAATGAGTCGGAAACAATGAACAACCACATTCCAAGCTTGCGATGACCAACGCGATAGGGATGCACCCCACCGTCCCAATCAGCCGCCGGAAAATGTACTGCGCGTGCTTCAGTACTCACCTGTCACCTCCAGTAGCACAGACTTAATCTGTGGTTGCTTGTTAGGTTCCAAAGTAGACAGACCAGAGTCTGTGCCACCTATCTCCAATAAAACAACAGCACGAAAAGGTAGATCCACAACACCGCCATGAAATGCCAATAGAGCGCCGCCGCATCGGCCGCGGCCTGTCTCTTCGCTACTGCCACGTCACTATCGCTTGAAGCCTGGGTTCTGATCGTCAGGAAAACCAAGACCAGCAGGCCGCCGAGCAAGTGTGCTCCGTGTGTAGCAGTTAAGAGATAAAAGAAAGAGCTGTGCGGATTGCTCGAAACATAAATCCCCTGCCCTATGAGTTGACGCCAGGCCAATAATTGCGAGGCGACAAAGCCCAGGCCCAGGATTACTGTAATTAAGAGCCAGCGCTTGTATGCGCCCTGTGCAAGCTCTTTAAGTTTTCGTCTCGCGGCTTCCAGAGTCAGGCTGCTAACAATTATGAGCGCCGTGCTAAACAGCAATACCTTTGGCATCGCTAACGGCAGCCAATCGTTTGATGAAGCCGCGCGCACGATGTAGGCACTGCTTAGCGCCGTAAACATCATCAGTATTGCCGCCAAAGCGACCCACATCCCAACCCGGTATCGACTGGCGTAAAACTCCGGCGAGAACGAATGACCGTTTCGCTTATGCGAACCGTTTCCATTCGAACGAGGAGACTTTGGCCCGCCGCCAAAACCCGATCTTGATCGTGGCTTAGTGCTTGTGACCGTTGTGGCCATTTCCACCCACTTCGGCCGGGTGCTCGCCCGGCTCTGGTTCTGTTTGCATTAAGTAGTCGTTCGGTGCGCCCGGAACTGCAAACTCGTACGGGCCGCGATACACCGTCGGCAATATGCCGGCAAAATTATCGTGCGGAGGCGGACTGGTTGTGATCCATTCGAGCGTGGTTGCCTCCCAGGGATTATCGCTGGCCTTCTTGCCTTTGAAGATGCTCCATACGACATTGAAATAGAAGAGAAACTGGGCCAAAACCGTGACGATCGCCGAGATGGAAACGAACACCACCAGCGGATGCAGCGACGCCAGAAATTCGTATTCGGTAAACTGTGCGAAGCGGCGCGGCATGCCGACCATTCCCATGGTATGCATCGGAACGAAGATGCAGTAGACGCCGATAAACGTTATCCAGAAGTGTAGTTTGCCCATGCCTTCATGCATGAAGCGTCCGAACATCTTGGGAAACCAGAAGTAAAGAGCCGCAAACATGCCGAAGATCGAAGCGACACCCATTACCAGGTGGAAGTGTGCCGGAACGAAATAGGTATCGTGCATAGGCAGGTCAAGAGATGTTTGACCCAGTACCAAACCGGTAATCCCACCGGCCACGAACAGTGAAACAAAGCCGATCGCAAATAGCATCGGTGTGCTGAAACGAATCTTCGCGCCCCATGACGTACCCAGCCAATTGAATGTCTTCACCGCCGATGGCACGCCGATCGAAAGAGTCAGAATCGAGAAAGTCATCGCCGAATAGGGGCTCATGCCGCTAATGAACATGTGGTGTCCCCAAACGAAGAACCCGAGCAGGCCGATGGCGAATATGGCAAACACCATCGCCCGATAACCGAAGACGGGTTTCCGTGCGAAGGTGGAGAGAATGTGAGACGTAGCACCCATGCCGGGCAGAATCGCGATGTAAACTTCAGGGTGCCCAAAGAACCAGAAAAGGTGTTGCCAAAGAATCGGGGAGCCGCCCGTGTGCGGCGGAAAATTCGGTGACGTGCCTGCCAGCACGCCGCTGACGTAAAGTCCGCCTGGAATGAAGAAGCTGGTGCCGGCCACGCGATCGAGTAACAAAAGGATGCCGCCGCCCAGCAGGACTGGAAACGACAAGAGCGCAAGCACCGCGGTAGTGAACCAGGCCCAGCACGTCAACGGCATACGCATCAGAGACATTCCGCGCGTGCGCATGTTGAGCAGGGTAGTAATAAAATTAAGCGCACCCAGTAACGAGCCGACACAGAAGATCGCAATACTTATGATCCAGAGGTTCATCCCCAGGCCCTGCCCCGGTCCGGAGTTTGGCAAAGCGCTTAGGGGCGCGTAAGCGGTCCACCCCCCGATTGGGCCGACTGTCGATTCGGCGCCGGAGTAGAAGATGGCCGCGAGGATCACGATGAATCCGACGAGCGTCACCCAAAACGACAACATGTTGAGCACCGGAAACGCCATGTCCTCCGCGCCAATTTGGATAGGAAGAAAGTAGTTTCCAAATCCACCCTGTGGCGCTGTGGTCAGCACGAAAAAGACCATGATGGTGCCGTGCATGGTCACCAGGGACAGGTAAAACTCCGGCGTCATCATGCCGTCGGGCGCGCCGCCCGGAAACAAGGTGCCCAGGATTGGCCAATTAGTTCCCGGCCACGAAAGGTTCATACGCATCAGCACCGACATTGTCATCCCTACCAGCACGGCAACGAGCGCGAGGATGATGTACTGGATGCCGATTACCTTGTGATCCAGGCTGAAGATGTACTTACGAATGAAGCTGGTTGGCGCTGGGTGCCGGTGAACTGCATCGTGCGTTTCATCTGACATCTCTCTAGTCTCCTAGTGGTGAGCGCGAATTAAGAACCTGTGTCGCAGCTTAATTAGTAGGCAAAGGATACTTTGCCAGCAACTCAGTCATGCGGGTTTGAAACTGGTCCTGTGGCAAACCCATTAGCGCCGTGTGCTCATCCTCGGGCAGCACGAGCATAAAGCTTCTCATCTTGAAGTGAAGCTGTCCGCACAGCTCCGCACACGCGAGTTCATATTTGCCGGGCCTGTTTGCAGTGAAGTGGACGCGGATGGCCATGCCGGGAACGAGGTCCTGTTTAAACCTGAGCTGCGGCACCCAGAAGTTGTGAATTACGTCTTTCGAGCGAAGGATCAACTCGACCGGCCGGCCGGAAGGGATGGCGATAACACTGTGCACCGCATCGTCTTTCGCGTTGGGATCAGTCTCATCCAGGCCAATGAAGTTAAGCGCGGAGTCGTCGATTAGACCCGGGTCCGTGCGACCAAACACGCCGTCCTTTCCCGTGTAATGAAAGTTCCATTGAAATTGCTGAGCGACGACTTCGATCTTGAACGCGTCGGCGGGAGGTTGGTTGAAGTGTAGTGATGCCCAAACGCTTTGGCCCATCACGGCCAGCCCGATAAAGATAACGGCCGTTACGATGGTCCAGACAACCTCTAGCCGGTTGCTCCCATGCGAGTAGAGTGCGCGTTCCGTCTGCCCGCGATCTCGATACTTCCAGACCATGTATCCCAAACCAACCTGAGCGGCCGTAAACGACAGGCCGACAACAATAATTGTAATGAGAAACTGCTGGTCAAGCGCGGGGGCGTGTGAAGAGATGGCGGTTGGAAACCACCACTTCTTAACAAAAAAGAGACTTACTGAACCCAGAGTCAGGATCCAGATAATAACCGCAAGAGCTCGTCCCATCGGCTAGATCTCCTTGAGGTAAATGGTAAATAGTAAATGGTAAATAGTGAGGGCTTCAGGCGATTGTCGCAGTCTACGATTAGAAGCTACGCTTTCCCATTCACCATTTACCGGTCAACGACCATCAAAATAAACAAGAGCGGCAGGTATATCACCGACGCGAGCAGGAGACGTTTGGCCTCCTGACGCGACTTCGAAAACGCAGCCCGCAGGCTGCTGTAAAGAAAAAGTAATCCGAGAACTATTGCGCCGTAGAGATAAATTCTTCCGGAAATTCCGAGCGCGGCCGGCAGCAAACTAACAGGCAGAAGAAGCACAGTGTAAACCACGATTTGTTGCGCTGTGACGCGACCGTCAGGCTCAACTACCGGCAGCATGAGAATATTTGCGCGCCCGTAGTCTTCGCGATACATCCAGGCGATTGCCAGAAAATGTGGGAACTGCCAGAGGAACAGAATCGCAAACAGTACCCAGGCCTCAATGCTTAATTCGCCTCGCGCTGCGGCCCATCCAATCAGCGGCGGAACTGCCCCTGGAAACGCGCCAACCATGGTAGATAACGTAGTTCGTGTCTTCAGTGGAGTGTAAGCAAACAGATAACCCGCGATCACGGTGAGCCCAAGCAGGCCGGTCAAGGGGTTGACCAATATTGTCAGGTAGATTTCTGCCACGACAGTGAGGCCTACACCAAAGCTGAGCGCCTCCCAGGGTAGAAGTTTTCCCGAAGGCAGCGGCCTATCGGCCGTGCGCCTCATCAGAGCGTCGAGGTCGCGCTCCATGTATTGATTGAGGGTGGCAATTCCCGAAGATAATAAAGCGATGCCGAACATAGCGGCGACGAGCGCCGGATAATTGACCTGTCCTGGAGAAGCCAGGGCGAATCCCGCGGCCGAGGTGAGTACGATCAGAAAGGTGATGCGCGGTTTGGTAAGTTCCGCGTACGCAGCCAGCCGCTCACGCAGGCTTAGCCGCTGGAACCGAACCGCAGCGCTACCGTCAAGTTCTATTGCAAACTCTTCCATTTATGAAAACTGTAACCCTTCTTGATCAGGACCCAGAATAGAACGTTAGTTAGAACCGAAGCACTTGCTTCTCTTTGCCCCAACGGGGCTACGTCTTATAGCCCAGGGTTGCCGGGCTTTGACGGCTACCCTGGGAAAAGCGATAAAGGGATTCTTCAACCGCAACGCGGTTGCGTCATTGGTATCTAAGAATCCGCAAAGCAGGCACAACCGCGTTGCGGTTGAATGATCGAGCTTTCCCTGCCCGTCCCAGGGTAGCCGTCAAAGCCCGGCAACCCTGGGCTGTAAGACGTAGCCCGTTGGGGCACAACCGACGACAAGACTACGATCGTTGCGGCGACGCCGAGAAGTTAATCGCTGTTTCCGGCGCGCGGAGCACTTTGAATGCCCGTAGTGTCAAAACTATTGTGGTTGCAAAAACCAGTGCACCGCATGCCACGTGCGCCACTGTGACTCCTACCATTGGCTGAAGCGGCTGCGGATCATTCGGCGATATTGTCCGTGTCCAGTAAGCCGCGATACCTAAGAGAAGCTGGAGCGCCAGCAACGAAAGCGCAATTTGCGCCGGTCGCGCCAGGAACTTCTCACCGCCGTGGCGCCGCAAAATGATCAGCGACGCGCTTCCCAGGATCAGCATTACAGCGATCGCGCCGGCGATGTGCGTCAGCAGTAAATCAGTTGGCAGTGGCTTGTCCCACGTTGCCGAGTGCCGCAGTGTGGCGCCAAGGATCAACTGCAGAAAGATGGTTGCAGCCGCCGCGATGCATAGATAACGCACGGGCACACTTCCCTGCTCCTCTATAGTCGGACGGCTTTGAATCCAGCTTGAAGAAGTAAAAACCGCCAGACTGACCGTGGTGCAAAAGAAGAGCTGAGCAAGCGTTGCATGGGCGGTGGAGACAGCCAGCGGCAGCATCAACTTAACTGTTAAGCCGCCGAGCAGTCCCTGCGCAATCACGCCTGCCAGTGCGGCTAAACCCAGGCGCCGCACCCAGCGTCGTTTCTCTTTCGAATATAAAAGACCTACCAGGACGATAGTTAGCATTCCTACGGTTGTGGCCACCATGCGGTGGCCGTGTTCCCAGAATAGATTGCCAACCATCTCCGGAAAAATTTGGCCATTCGAGAGCGGCCAATCTTCCGTTGCCAGACCCGCGTCGTGGCTGGTAACAAGCGCTCCGGCGATTATCAGGAAAAACGTCGCGCCGGCCACCAGCAACGCGAAACGGTGCACAAGCTTGTTCATTGCCGATTTCCAATTTCCAATTGCCGATTGCTCCTTATTAGCGCGACTTAGTGAGAGCGCCAAACCTCCAAAGACCACGACGCCCTTCAAATCGGCAATCGGCAATCGGCATTCGGCAATGTTCTCAGTGTCTGCCAATCATCGGCACATCAAGCGCTGGCATCATTTGCAGACCGGGCCTGTTAGACGCCGCCGCAGCTTCACCAAATGCAAAGTCAGCCTTGCCACTACCGCTGGCGGGAACTGTAACCTGCATCGTCTTCTCAGTGCCGTTTGGCCCACCCTTTTCGTGCCATGCAGCTACCGTATAAGTCCCCGGCGGCACACCCTTGATGGTGAACGATCCATCTTCCGCGCTTACGGCGAAGAATGGATGCTTCAATACGCCGACATACGACTTCATCCAGGGATGCTGATTGCATTTCACTGGAATCAGCACTTCAGCACGGGCGAAAGTCTTTTCAATGGGAGCCGCCCCGTTCGCCTGCGTCTGGTTCCACTCAGGATTGCTCTTGGGCGTGGGGTGAACGTTATGCTGGGTTGGGTCGCTGTTAGTGACTCTGAGCTTCTGGTTTGTTTGAAGTCCCATTACGTGCGGAACGTAGTGACATCCCTTTTGATCCAGGGTCACGGCGTCCGTCGGCGTAGTGTAGGTATAGTCACCAACCTTGGTGCCGTCGGCCGTTGCTCCGTCCTTTATGTAAACAAAAACGTTACCCAGTTTTCCATCTTTAACAAGAGTATCCTCCGTCGTCAGGTTTGGGTTTGCTGTTCCGCATACCGGGTCCGCTGAGGTGTCGATCTTTTTGGCTGCAGGCGGCGCGCCGTTGTAGGCGATGACGCCGGTTACCGTTCCCGCATTAGCCGGAGCCGTGAACGCCTTACCGCTCGAGCTCGCCGTCTCTGGTCCGGCATCATTTGTCGCCGACTTGCTGCATGCCGCGCCGAGCGCCAGCAATGAAAGAAGCGTGGTCAGGGCAAGCCAGACCTTTATCTGCTTAAACATATATTAGTTCCTCCAAACTAAACTTTTTCTTAACTAAACTTTAACACGAGGGCTTGCGACTGCAGAACCGAGCGAACGCACGGCCTGAATTGTACGGGTGTCACTCCGTGGGCACCCCGTCTTCGTCGCGTATCCGTGAGCACCCCGTTTCTCGTCGCGTATCCGTGGGCGGCCACGGCGTGCCGCCCTACAGCTCAGGCGCAGCACGCACCTGCGTAGGTCAGAACCCGGAAGCGCGTCTGTTCGCACGCGTGTTCACACCTCTGGCAAGGGTGCGTCCTCGCCTTGGGCCCGACTTGCGTCGCGCGGTGTCGGCGCGGTTTTTCGTTACGCGCTGCCTC
>DASQKG010000347.1:0-27577 GCA_035630655.1 Pyrinomonadaceae bacterium | reverse complement strand
GCGCTGTCCTTGTAAAGGTAGACGCCGGCGGACGTTGGTATTTCTTTAAGTTTTTCTTCGAGACTCACTGCGTTATTACTAACCACAAACCGGAATTGCAGTGACATTCTAACGCACGGGAGCATTGAAAACCACGAGGCTGGGACCGCGGCCGTCTCGCCCGCAATGAGCGCGAAGCGCGAACAACTCTTGGCTATCTGAGATCCAGGTATGTAACGCAGCGGCGGGCGAGACGCCCGCGGTCCCAATATGAACTTTCCTTTTAGGCCCGAGACCAATCGCGAATTCGATGCAGTCGGCTTCGGTCTCAACGCAGTCGACCATCTGATCGTCGTGCCCGAGTATCCCGCCTTCGATACCAAGATGCGGCTGGTTGAACATAAACAAGCGGCGGGAGGCCAAACGGCGACTGCGATGATCGCCCTACAGCGTCTGGGTTTGACGACTGCTTACGCAGGCCGTTTTGGCTCCGACCCAGAGGGTAAGTTTGGTTTCGAGGCTATACAGAAGGAAGGCGTCAATATAGACAAGGCCGAGATCATTGAAGGGGCACGCAATCAGATCGCGTTCATCATCATCGACGCACGTAACGGTGAACGCACCATCATCTGGGACCGGGACGATCGTGTAGCCTATCGTGCCGACGAAGCGCCAGTAGAGCTTTCAAGTCGCGGTCGCGTGCTGCATATCGATGCGCATGATCCACCGGCATGCGTGCGTATGGCCCAGGCCGCACGCGCGGAAGGCACGATTGTGTCCGCCGACATCGACAACATCTACGAAGGACTCCCTGAACTTCTTCCATTAATTGACGTCCTGATTACGTCCCGAGAGTTTCCTCACCGCTTAACTGGCATCGCCGATGAACGCGCCTCGCTGGTAGAGTTAAAAGCGCGATACGGCTGCTCAATAGTTGGTTTGACGAAAGGTCTGCAGGGCGCGGTGATTTACTGCGAGGGGCAGTTCATCGAATCGCCGGCCTACGAAGTTCCCGGAGGCTGCCGCGACACGACGGGTTCGGGAGATGCCTTTCACGGCGGGCTACTCTACGGATTGTTGACTGGGGAAGACCTCGAAACGAGTTTGAAGATGGCGAACGCCGTGGGAGCGTTGAAGTGTCGCGACCTGGGCGCCCGAACGGCGCTGCCGAGTCATGAGGAGTTGAGCAGCTTTCTACGGAGGTTGTAGCGGTCCGCAAGAAGACCGCTACTAATGCAACGAGTCCCAACCCGCGATAGCGGGTGATGGCGTAAAGCCTGGGGTGGAGCGCAGCGGAACCCCAGGTTCATGGTCCAAGTAACGATTCCAGCCCGCGGCAGCGGCCGACAGCCACTCAGTTCCTGGGGTTCCGCTGCGCTCCACCCCAGGCTCTATGCCGTCGCCCGCTACCGCGGGCTAACTTGCGGATCGTCTAAGCACCCGTAGGCACCGCGACTGCCAAATGTTTCCTAAACAGATCAAGCACACGTTTCCACGCATCAGCCGCGGCTTCTGGATCGTAAACCTCTGCGCGAGTGTTGTTGAAGAAGGCGTGGTCGGCATCGTAGACAACTACTTCGACCGGCAAGTCATATTTCTTTGCCGCTTCCTTTAGCGCGTTGACCTTATCGGCATTGATCCAGTTGTCGCGCTTGCCGGCGATGAAGAGCGTTGGCGCCTTTAAATTCTTCAAAACTTCCTCGGGCGGAATGTCGCCATAAAATGGAGCAGCGGCCGCTAGTTCGTCGATCTCGCAAGCTGCGCGCAGCGCGAAAGTCCCGCCCATGCAGAATCCAGTGATTCCGATCTTCTGCACTTTGTAAGCCAGCTTCGCTTCAGCCATCGCTTCCCGGATCGTTTCCAGGCCATCCTCGATTGCGAGGTCGTTCATCAGCTTCGAAGCCTCGTCAGTGTTTGTAGCGACCTTGCCTCGAAACAGATCCGGCGCCACGCAAAGAAAGCCTTCCTTCCCATAACGGCCCGCGATGTCTTTGATGTGGTCATTGATGCCCCACCATTCGTGGATCAATATCACAGCTGCGGCTGTATCGGTGTCCGGGCGCGCAATGTGAGCGATGGTCGCGCCGCGCGAAGTGTTTAAGTTCAGTGTTTCAGTCTTCATGGCAAGATTCTCCGCGAGACGTATTTGTGTTTGAGAGTCGGATTATAACGCAAGCAACACGAATTGCCTGATAGGCGACGGACTGATGCGGCTTGATTCAGGCAATCAACGATCGATCAGCGAGACTGCATCAATCCCCAGCGGGCGGTTGACCGTCGTGAAAACATAAAGGCGCGGCGGTCATCTGGCATCGGTCGTCGGTTGGGATCGCCAGAACACTACAACTCGCGCCCGGCAAGTGATATAAAGCCTTCGCTCAAACATCCTGCGCGGTTAGTCGAAAACAAATGAAAGCCTTCCTGCCAATTCCAGTTGCGCTGTTTCTTGCCCTGCTGCTGATTCCTCAATCGCCAAAAGTAGATACCGCCGATCTGGTTCTTAAAAACGGCAACATCTACACAGTCGACGAGAGGCGGCCAAAAGCGGAAGCCATCGCCGTCAAAGGCGACCGGATTGTCTTTGTCGGATCGAATAGCGACGCGCAGAAATACGTAGGCAAAGCAACGCGTGTAGTCGATTTGATGGGGAAAACGGTTGTCCCGGGAATGACTGACTCACATCAGCATCTCTCAGGTGTCGGCTTTCGTGAGATGACGCTCAATCTTGAAGGGACTACGAGCCTCGAGGATTTTCTGGGCAAAGTTAAAGCGCGTGTGGACCAGGCAAAGCCAGGCGAATGGGTGACCGGTCGCGGCTGGATTGAAACGTTTTGGAAGCCGCCGGTGTTTCCCACGCGCGCACAACTGGATCAAATCGCCCCCAACAATCCTGTCATTCTCACTCGCGCAGACGGTCATGCTTCAGTAGTTAATAGCGCAGCGCTGAAAAAGTCAGCAGTCGACAAAAACACCCCCAATCCTTTTGGCGGTGAAATTTCAAAGGGATCTGACGGAGAAGCTAACGGCATGCTAATCGACGCGGCGCAGGGTCTCGTGCGCCGTCATATTCCGGCAACGACACCGCAGGATGCGGAACGCGCGGTCATATTGGGTGTGAAACGGAATATCGAACTGGGCTGGACCCAGATCCAGGATGCCGGAGGAAGTTTCGCCGAAGCCGAGCTCTTCAGGAAGTTGTATGGAGAGGGCAAGATCAAACTGCGCATTTACAAAGCGGTCCATGGGCCCGGACCCAGCGCTACTAAACTGTTGGCTGCTGGTCCAATCATCGGCGCTTTCGATCATCGCTTCACCTTTCGCACCATCAAGGTCGTATCAGACGGCGCCTTGGGTTCGAGAGGCGCGGCGCTACTCGAACCTTATTCCGATGCTCCGAGTACTTCCGGGTTAATGACTGTGAAGCAGGAAGAGTTGGCGCCGATGCTGGCACAAGCTCTGGAGAAGGGCATTCAGGTTGAGACACACGCTATCGGGGATCGCGCGAATCGATTCACGCTCGACGAGTATGTGAAAGCGTTCGAAGCCGTGCCGCAAGCTCAGCGCAAAGTTGCGGAGCCCCGTTGGCGTGTCGAGCACGCGCAAATCGTTAACCCCGACGATATACCTCGCTTTGCGAAACTTGGTGTGATTCCTTCGATGCAGCCGTCACATGCGATTGGAGATCTTCATTTTGCTCCGAGCAGGGTTGGGATAGCGCGTCTCAAAGGCGCCTACGCATGGCAAAGCCTGATCAAGTCGGGAGCGATCATTCCTGGTGGCTCCGACGCGCCGGTTGAGCGCGGCGAACCGATGATCGAGTTTTATGCAGCGGTGGCTCGCAAAGACATGAAGGGTTTTTCCGGCGAAGGCTGGCATCCGGAAGAAGCAGTCACGCGTGAGCAGGCGTTGAAAATGTTCACTATCTGGCCGGCCTACGCGGCGTTTGAGGAGACCTTACGCGGAACGATTGAGGCTGGTAAACTCGCCGACTTCACCATCCTGTCTGCCGACATTATGAAGATTCCGGAGAGCGAAATACTAAAAACGCGTTGTGTGATGACCGTGATTAATGGAGAGATCGTTCACCAGGAGAAGAGTCGAAACCCGAATAACCTATAGCCCGCGGAGCGGCGGCAGCCCTGAGCAAGAACTCTTATCCGCGAGTCGTTGATCTGGTTTCCATAAAGACGAAGGGAATGAAGACTACTAAAATGAATTCTTTCTCTCAAACTGCCGGCCGCTTCGCGGGCTGGGGGTTTCAGTACTCTAGGTCCTGGGGTTCCGCTCCGCTCCAGCCAGGCTTTATGCTTTCACCTGCTGCGCAGGTTAGCGATTTCATATGAAGATCACCCACTCAGACTCAAGTCGAAGAGACTTCCTAACCCTGGCTGGCAAAAGCCTCGGGCTTGCGACCCTTTCCTCTGCCACCATCGCCTCGCTATTGGAAAGGGTTAACGCGGCAGGCAGAACTGTCTCGCACCTCACCCCGCAACAGGTCGCGATGGATGAAGACTACTGGTCCGTGATCCAGAATTCCTTCTCCGTTACGCGCGGGATCATTAACCTCAACAACGGCGGCGTATCACCATCACCGCGAATCGTAACCGAAGCCCTGTGCCGTTATATATGGCAGCAGGAAGACGCGACGGCGTATACGATGTGGCAAATTCTGGAGCCGCAATCTGAAACCATCCGCACCGGTCTTGCGGAATTGTTTGGCTGCGACCGCGAAGAGATCGCAATAACGCGCAACGCTTCGGAGTCGCTCGAGATCCTTTTGATGGGTATGGACTTCAAGTCAGGTGATGAGATTCTCACCACCACTCAGGACTACCCGCGGATGTTAACTACCCTGCGCCAGCGTGAACAGCGTGAAGGCCTGGTTCTCAAACTAGTCAAAATTCCGATCCCGCCAAAGAATCTGAGCGAGATTGTCCGCGCGTTTGAGAAGGGAATCACTCCACGAACTCGATTGATTTTGATCGCTCACCAGGTAAACATCACCGGCCAAATCACTCCGGTGAAAGCTGTGTGCGAGATGGCGCGCGCCAGGGGTATTGAAACGATTGTTGACGGCGCACATTCGTTTGCGCAGTTTGATTTCAAGCAGAAGGACCTCGGTTGTGACTACTTCGGCAGCTCTTTGCACAAGTGGCTTTACGCGCCGAAAGGCACCGGTCTGCTCTACGTCAAGCGAGACAAGATTGCGAAGATTTGGCCGCTGATGGCAGCGGAGTCGAAACAGGCAAACGATATCAGGAAGTTTGAAGAGATCGGCACACACTCTGCGGCGCCCAGGCTGGCCATTGGTGAAGCGTTGCTTTTCCATAACGGTATTGGTGGCAAACGAAAGGAAGCCCGGCTGCGATATCTGTCGCGGTACTGGATGAACCGTCTTAAAGATGTGCCTAAGGTCCGCTTTAATACTTCGTTTGACCCGGCTCAATCCTGCGCCATCGCCAATGTCAATATTGAAAATGTGGATCCGACGGCCATCGGGAGTTATCTGTTTAATAAGCATCGAATCTTTACGACGCCGATCGTTCATGAAGAGTTTCGCGGGATTAGAATCACGCCCAATGTCTATACGACGCTCGGCGAGTTGAATCGATTTTGCAATGTAATGGAGAGCATCGCTCGAAACGGTTTGCCGGCGTAACGTAACGCAAACTGTTAGTTTGCGGACGTCCAGTAATTGACGCGAGTGGTGCGGCAGGTCCGCAAACTAACAGTTTGCGTTACAACGGCGCCCGCAAAATAGTAGTTTGCGGCGCACAAGCGTTACATAGGTTTGGCTAGCACTAATACAATCCAAGGAGCATAAGCATGTCCAGTTCACCAGCACAACAACCATCACCACAACTTTTCTTTCAGACCGTCAACGCATACCAGCGAACCGAGGCCCTGAAAGCCGCCATCGAGCTCGAGGTGTTTACCGCTATCGGCGAGGGTAACGCTACGGCCGCCGACATTGCTAAGAGATGCGGGGCTTCAGAGCGCGGCACACGAATACTATGCGACTTTCTCTGCATCATAGGTTTCTTAAGCAAGGAAGGGAACCAGTATAGCTTGACTCAGGACTCCGCAATCTTCCTCGACAAGCGTTCGCCTGCGTATCTTGGCGGAGCCATCGAATTCATGGCTACAGAGAAACTGACGGACAACTTCCGGAGTTTTGCCGATGTTGTGAGGAAGGGCGGTAGTCTTGACGAAGAAGGCGGTACAGTTGCGCCTGACAATCCCATCTGGGTGAAGTTTGCTCATGCGATGGCCCCGCTAATGGCCATGCCGGCGCAGTTGATGGCAAAACTTGTCGACCCGTCCGCTAATCAAAAGTTGAAGATTCTGGACATTGCTGCCGGCCATGGCCTTTTCGGCCTTGCCTTCGCAAAGAACAATCAGCAGGCAGAAGTCGTCGCGCTTGACTGGCCCAAGGTGCTCGAAGTCGCGAAAGACAACGCGCAGAAAGCTGAAGTATCAGACAGGTATTCCACAATGGAAGGCAGCGCATTCGATGTCGAATTTGGCAGCGGATACGATCTAATTCTGCTGACGAACTTTCTCCATCACTTTGATCCACCTACGTGTGAGACATTGTTGAAGAAGGTCCATGATGCGCTTGCCGACGGCGGGCGTGCGGTCACGCTTGAGTTTGTGCCAAACGAGGATCGCATCTCACCGCCAGACGCCGCTGCGTTTAGCGTGATGATGCTGGGCAGCACGCCGAGTGGAGATGCTTACACCTTCTCGGAACTTGAACAGATGTTTCGAAACGCTGGATACAGCAGCAGTGAGAATCATGACCTGCCGCCATCGATTCAGCGGGTAGTGATCTCCCGGAAGTGATTCCTTCGCGAGCAACATGAATTAGCTTAACGGCCGGGGAGTTTTTCAAGGCCCCCGGCCAGGGAAGAGCAGCCGACGCCCTGCCGCTGAGTCGCTCGCATATCCTTGACACGAATATTTTGTTAGGCACATCATCCTGTACAAAAACTTACAGGAGGTCTCATGAGCCCTAATCCTCAAAGCTCGAAACCCCTTCTCTTTATCAGTCACAAGCACTCCGACAAACCAATTGCCGATGCCATCAGATCCTTTATTTCGATATACAGCGGTGGACGAATCGACGTTTTCCAAAGTTCGTCGGCCCAGGGAAAAACCACAGAGTCAGGCGGTAATGTAAAAAGACAGCTAAGAGAAACCCTGACGAGAGCCAGCGTGGTTATTCTGGTGTATACCGCAGCGAACGAGAATTGGAATTATTGCATGTGGGAATGCGGAGTGGCTGACCATCCGCGAACTCCGAATGGTCTCGATACGAGGACCATTTTGTTCCAATGTACTGCCGAGACACCTGCGCTATTTTTGGAAACAGTCAATGTTCATGTCAGAGATCCTATCCACATTCAAAAGTTCACCAACGAGTTCCTTACTAATTCAGATTTCTTCCCGGGATTTGAACGTGCAGTAACTGACTTCAATAAAGATGGGCCAGAGGTCGCCGGGGCAGCTGCCGAGTTTTATCAGCGACTGCTACCGATGCTACCGCCGGAAAAAGAGGACCCTGCGATAGAGTGGCCGGCATCTCCGTTCCTTCAATTCGAACTAGGATTTAAGGATGTAGAGTTAATAAAGAAAATAGGACCGAAGAACCGCACCGAAGCATATGGCGCTATTCAGGAGAAATCTCTAATCAAAGCCGCCGATAAATATGCGGAGCAGTTATTCGGTGTGCCGAGTTTTCAAAGCGACATGAGCTTTAAGCAACTAAGCGATAATTGGCGGGAAAGCTATCCTGACTCTCAGTCTAAGTGGGTTGAAGCATTAAGCGGGCAAATAATGGACGGAGCTATGTGGAAATTTCCCAAGCCCGCATGGAAGCTGATGCAGGGTCTTAATGACGATTGTTGGTATGCTCCGGTTTTGAATCGCGTTCGCAAGATACCCGCCCAGCAAGTGATGCAATTTGACGTCTATTTTTATAAGTTTGAAGTTGATCTAAACAAACAGACAGTTGATATCAACATTCCAGCGGAGCCTCACTAATATGCGCTGAAGCAGGCGCGGTCTCATGACACCTGCTTCAAGCCCGATCAATCGCCTCGCGGTTTGCGAGCACCGTAGCAATAGTCTTTAACAGATGATCGCCGCTGAAAGGTTTTGAAACGTAAGCGTCGAAGCCAGTTTCCAATGCCTGAATTCGATCCAGCTCGGCATGGGCAGTCACTACCACGCAGGGTATGTCCCGCGTAGCGTCATCATTTCTTAGTTCGCGAAAAACACCCCAACCGTCCATCACCGGCATTGATAAGTCCATCACGATCAGGTCCGGATGCTCGCTTCTCGCCAGAGTCAAACACTCACTTCCGTCTCTTGCTTCCTTTACCTTATAGCCTGCGCCGAGCAGCATAAGTTGGAGAAGCTCGCGGTTATCGTCGTGATCGTCTGCGATTAATATCGTATGGGCCATCGGTAGTTGGCGGACTTATAACTTACGGCTTCAAAGCGTGTCAATCAGGTCCAGGCGAGTCCTGACCTTGCGGCGTGAAGCATCATCGTCCGGCATTACAGAATCAAAGCGTTCGGGCGGCCTGGGATGCTGGAGGACCGTTGTAATCTCTCAGGTAGGGAAGGTGGGCTTGCCCCCGCTGTTGCTGTCGCAGCTCTATTCCTGAACAGAAACTGAGCGCCTTCAGTCACGATGTGGAGGCTTTCATGAACTGAGCTAATGGACGAAGAGCGGGGGCAAGCCCACCTTCCCTACCTGAGAGATCACGTGGAAGAACCATTTCTTGACTCGCTTAATACCACACGTCCATAATCGCCAAAGAGGCGTTTGGGCCTCGGTCTCGGTAAAGCGTTCTGTCCTGGTTCCTCACCTGGAGCGGCATGCGAAACGATCCTTCAACGGAGGAACATACACAGTGGTCAGCGAACAAATCGAAGACAGTTTGCGGCATGAAATAGAGAGCTATATCGAAGGGCGTCTGGGCGGAATTAAACAGGAGATTGCCGCGCTTCAGAGCCAACTCAATGAGTCGCTCAGCCGTCTTTTGGACCGCCAAAGCGAAGTGCAGCTCGATGGAGGCGTCACTTCTTCGATTCTCGAGCACTTGCGTGCTGCTCACGAAGAGGGCATTGACCTGGCGGCGTCGGAATCTTCACGCGCCAAGGCTTCAAGTGATATGGCCATCGTGAAGGCGGCCATTTCCGAAATCGACAGTCAGGGATCGCAGGCGGAGATTCTGAAGGTACTAATCAATCGTGCGTCGGCCTTTGCCCCGCGTGTCGCCTTCTTTGTAATCAAAGGAGACCAAAGCATCGGCTGGAGAGCGCGTGGGTTTGAAGGCACGGTCGGCGACAACGTCATTCAACAGATAACGTTTTCGGTCTCCGCTGACACAGCGGTCGGCAGTGTTGCGAGGTCGCGGGAAACATGGAGTGGTGGTCCAGGTTCGCATGCTGAGGACCACATTATTCTTAATCGCTTTGGTGACGACCCGCCCGCGCGAATGGTTGCGATGCCGCTCGTGGTTCGCAATAAAACGGTGGCGGTCTTGTATGCCGACTCCGCTAATCTGGATTCAGAAGCGATTAATCTGGAAGCGCTGGAAACCCTTGTCAAAGTTTCCGGAATGGCGGTGGAACTGTTGGCGGCGCGTGCAACTCCTGCCAGGCAGAGCCCTCCTGCTGCAAAAGCACCGGCGGAGGAACCACCGGCTTATTCGCCTGTCGCCGAATATGATGAGATAACCCCGGTCGTAGAAGAGAGTGCTCCGGCGCCGGAAATAGAAAGGTTCGAAGCTCAACCGACAGCCGCTGAACCGGCAGTTGAAGCACCGGCGGCCGAGCCGGCACCACCGCGAGTTGAGGCGCAGTCGCCGGCCGTTCAAGCGGCGCCTCCTGTTGAGTCGCGTCCATCAGTAGTTGAACCCGCGCCTACTCCACCTCCCCTGAGGCGTCGTTACGGAGCCGATGTCGAATTACCTATCGAAGTAGCTGATGAGGAAGAACGCCGCCTTCACAACGATGCGCGACGATTTGCCAGGCTGCTCGTCTCAGAAATAAAGCTGTATAAAGAAAGACAGGTAGTAGAGGGGCGCGCACAAAGTGATTTGTATACGCGACTGCGAGAAGATATCGATCGTTCCCGTGAGATGTATGACAAACGCGTCAAGCCTGAAGTAGCCCAAAAGTACGACTACTTTCACCATGAGCTGGTGAATACGCTTGCCGAAGGCGACAGGTCGAAACTTGGCAACGCGTATCCGGGAGCTACTGTATCCGCCTAGCTTCAAAGTTTATCTGACGCGTTCCAGCATGTGATCTGCGCGGTCGCAAGGTAATCTGGCGCGGTCTAGAATGTAATCTGTGTGTGAATTGCGAATGTGGGCTGTACCAATCTGAGATCTGAAATTTGAGATCTGAGATCTAAATAATGAGAATTACCCTGAAAGGGACAGCAAGCATTATCAAACCCGTTCAGGGTATTTCTACATCTAAGCCCAGGTAAGACGGCCAATTTTGTCTGTCTACGAATGCGGGTGAAGAATGATCGACAGACAGGATTGTCTGTCCTACTTAGAGGAGTTCAAGTTTTGTTTCCAAAGTTTCGTCATCACCGTCTCGTTCTGGTTCTGATTGGCGTGGTCATCGCCATCGGCGCTTCACTTCCTTCGTTTATGACTGCCAGTTGCCAGACGCGGCCACAAACGGCTGCGGAGGTCAAAGCCCTGGAGAACCTCCGCGCAATGACGCGTGGAGGCGTCTTGCCTTCTGAGGAAGTTGTAGCGCGTATCGAATCGGAGTTTCCGCGCACCAGGGCAGCCGCGCTTGCTCGAATCGTTCGAGCGCGAATCAGAATGAATCAGAAGGATTTTGCCGGCGCCGCAACGCTTCTCGATTCAAGTGTCATATCCAGTCATAGTCAACTTGGCGATTACGCACTCTTCATGCGTGCCAGCGCGCTGGAGCAGGCAGGACAGGTCGCCGAAGCTCGCGCAACTTACGAACGTGTGAAGGGCGAATATCCACGCTCGATACGCGCGAAAGAGGCAACGCTTAACGCGGCAAATATTCTGATTCGGGGGGGCAACACGTCTGCCGTTCCGACTTTCCTGAAGGAGCTTGCCGCCGCCGACGATGCGGCAGCGTTATTGATGACGACGCGCGCATATGAGGAGAGCGGTGATTCTCTTAAGGCGCTGGCTGCGTATCGACGCCTCTATTTCTACGCTCCCGCATCATCGGAAAGTGCTGATGTTGCGGCCGCGATTCAGCGGCTCGGTTCTACGGCTTCACCCGCTTCATCCGAGGAAGCGATGAACCGCGCGGATAAACTTTACGAAGCTAAAAAATATGCCGACGCTTTGCAGGCTTACAACGACGCGTTTGGCAGATTCCCGAATACTGCAACCGTGGAGGCCCAACTGCGACGCCTGATTGCCGCTGCAAATCTCAGGAAAACTGCGGACGCCGTCAGTGCTTTGAACTCCATTCCCGCTTCAGCCGGTGAAACACGTGCTGAAGCTCTTTACCAAGTAGCGCAAACTCACGCGCGCGCACGCCAATGGGAACAGGCGCGCGCCACAATCGAAGAATTGCGTCGCAGTTTTCCCAATAGCCCTTTTACGCCGCGTGCGCTGGTGGGTGCGGGCGCGATTGCGGGCGACGCAAAGAACGTTGCCGACGCGTCTTACTTCCTGCGTACCGCGGTAAATTCGTTTCAAAGTTCTATTGAAGTGGCCCAGGCGCAGTTTGATTTGGCATGGATGGCCCACGAAGCGAAGAACTATGCCGAGTCGTCCAAGCAGTTAACCGAGCATCTCGCCTACTACGCTGACCGGAACACCGACAATCGAGGCCGTGCAGGCTACTGGGCCGCACGCGATTCGGAACGGGCCGGCAAACTCGCGGAAGCGCGCGCCCTCTACCAGGCGATGCTGGGACGCTATGACGCCAATTGGTACGGCTATCTCGCAAAGCAAAGGCTCGATGCCATGGGCAACAATGCGCCGGCAAAGACGTTTGCCGCTGGTTCGATCGTGGGCCGGGCGGTTGCGAATCTGCAAACTGTAACTGTTGCCGAAGAAACGGCTGGGGCGAAAGAAGAGGTGGCTATCGCAAAAGCCGACGAGCTCAACACTGTTGGTCTGGATGAGTGGGCCCTCGAGGAGTTGAATGCAGCCTACGCCTCAGCGGGAAACAGTCCCAAAGTGAATCTGGCCATCGCCCGTGTGTATCGTTCTCAGGAAGACAACGTGCGCGCGCTCAATACGCTCAAGAGAAGCTTTCCTGACTATTCACAAATGAAGCCGGAAGAGATGACGCGCGAGGAATGGGACGTGTTTTACCCGCTCGCGCATTGGGACATTATTGTTCAGGAGTCGAAGGCAAAGAATCTCGATCCATTTCAGGTCGCCGGTTTGATTCGGCAGGAGACGGTTTTCATGTCGCGAGCGCGCTCGCATGCGCGCGCCTATGGGTTGATGCAGGTATTGATTCCGACTGCGGTCTTGACGGCAAGAAAGCATGGAGTGAGTCGCACGATCACAGAGGAGGCACTGTATGAACCGAAACTCAACGTGCAAATTGGCACAGCTTACATGCGCGACCAGATCGACAAATTCGGGCGCATTGAATTTGTGGCCGCTGCATACAATGCCGGCCCTCATCGGATGACCCAGTGGCGTTCAATACCGGGTGAGATTGACGAATGGGCCGAGGCGGTGCCGTTCAAGGAAACTCGTGGGTACATTCAAGGCGTAGTCAGGAATCGGCTGCAATATCAGCGACTTTACGATGCACATGGAAAATTCCGGCCCGAGGTCGGGGCTCGCGCTGTGACAAAACAATCAGCTACGAGTAGCGCTTCGCCGGGAGCGACCGTCGATCCGACTGTGAATAAACAACGTTTGAGCGGCAACGTGAGCGGTGGAGAGTGAAGCGGCTAGATCTCTTGTGATTCGAGTTCCAACGTCTTGTCTTAGCTAACTATGGGTCCGCGTCCGGTAGGGACGGAATGTCTATAGACCGCGCGGGCTCTAAAGGTTGCTCTTCGCTCCAGCGCAGCGAAACGTGGTCGAGTCGCATTAATTGTTGATTGAACATTGCGCTCAGCCGGAGCGCTATTCAGGTGGCAGGCTTGATCTATAAACATTCGGCTCCTCCGGAGCTAGTACGTTTTTTGTTTGCGTCTTTGATTGCGCTGCTGCTATTTACGCACCCGACCCCCGCACAACGCCGCTCAACTGTGAGTTCCCAACCAGCGGCTTCAGCTCTCGTAATTACCACCGAACCAAACGCCATCGTCTGGATAAACGACATTCGTCGTGGTGTGACTGACGCGTCCGGCCGGCTTGAGGTGATGAAGATGTTGCCCGGTCGTCATTCGGTACGGGTACGTGCAGCCGGGTTCAAGGAAGTTACAACTCCGCTGGCGCCTGGAAAACGAAGTCTGGCGGTCAGGCTTTTGAAGACAAATGATCAGGCTGAGTTGTTGTTCCAGCAAGCTGAAGAAGCAAGGGAAAGGGCCAGGGACGATCAATCGAGACAAAAGACAGCCGACCTTTATCGAGAAGGGTTGCGACTGCGGGACGCATTTCCCGCGGCACGCGTTGGCCTTGCGCGGGTGTTACTGGATCTGAACAAGAGTCAGGAAGCGTTGGCGGAAATTGCGGCAGCGCGACGGAGCCGTCCGGTTTATCCGGAAGCTTCCGCGGTCGAAGGGCGGATTCACAAAGAAGCTGCGTTCACGGAGGACGCGATTTTATCCTTTCGCCGCGCGATTCGAGAGGCCAAAGGGCTTCAGCCGGAAGCGTATGTAGGTCTGGCCCGCGTTTATGAAGAGCAGGGAAAGTTTGAGGAAGCCATCGATTCTTTCAAGAAGGCGCTGGCCCAACTGTCAGATTCCGAGCCGGTGATTTATCAACTGCTCGGCGCGGCTTATGAGAAACAGCAGAAATTCAAAGAAGCTGTAGCTGCCTACGAGAAGTATCTGGCACTGGCGCCTAACGGTAGCCTTGCTCCGGCGGTCCGCTCAATCATTGACCAACTTCGGCGTGAAGCTGAAGGACACGAAATCATTCCCTGATTAAACCAGCCAAGTTGAAACCGAGGCTGCTATCAGAATTTCACCACTTCATCCCGGGCCGAGGCCGGTTGAGTTGCATTGACGCGAATCAGAGGTGAGGTTGAGTCAAGATAAAAGTGCCTTCCTTTGAGATCGCCTGACAACGTGGGATCCGCATTACAGCTGAATGTCTTGTCTCCCACCGTCATCGTCATAACATAACCATGTACTTCGGGTGTGTCGGAAGCGAAGCGCGAATCGAGCAGGCCAATTTCAGCGAGCTGTAAAAACGTAGCGTAGTTTCCGCCGTTTGTTATGGCATGGCTCTGCTGGGCCAGGTTAACTGTGCGCAGAGCCGAGATTACCGATGCTTCATCCGCGCGAGCCTGAGTCTTTTGCACGTTCGATGTGTACGTTTTGCAGCCCAGGCTTCCTGAAGCCAGGAGTACAGCAATGATAGTTAGGCTAATTGTACTACCAGGTGAGAGGGGGTCGATTCTGCGTCTCATGTGGGGGTTCTCCATGTTGAGTGTGCAACGTGACGGCTTAACCGTTCATAACTGACTTTGACATTAGTATCACACATCGGCAGAGTCAATAATTATTTTGGATGGAGTTTCGTTTTGACCGCATAGGTCCTGCTACTTAGTGGCCTGCACTTCTCAAACTCGCTTCGCGAAGTTCAGCCCGTTATTACGGTTCATTAGGCTTTTCATGGCCAGAAACTACCGTGTAAAAAAAGATAAGGAAACTACGACATTGTTGCCTTGGCACCCTCACTCCTCGGCATGAACCAGAACATCAGCGCAGTGATGCAGCCGCAAAGGAGCGTTCCAATCCACACAGCACCGGCGCCGTAACCTTCAAGAATCTGTGTGCCCAACCATGGGCCAATCGCGACCGCCACACTGAATCCCATCGTGTAGAGTCCCATGTAAGCTCCCGCCTGCTCGCGCGGCGCAAGGTCAGAAACGTAAGCAGAACTCGCCGGCAGAAGAATCATTTCTCCAAACGTCCAAATCACCACTGTCACCGCCACCGCCGGTACGTTATCGGCAATGGCCAGAGCGCCGAAGCCTATTCCGATCAGGAGTGCTCCCAGTGCGATTGAATGACGATGGGACCAGTCTGCCATGGCCGTATTTAGGGGCACTTCGATGACAATAATGATTACCGTGTTGATGGCGAGCAATAAACCGAACCCAGCTTCAGTCATATGAAGGTCACGGACTAAAAACAAGGGCATCGCCGCCAGGGTTTGAAAGAAGATGAGCTCAACCGGAAGCATCGCAATCAGGAAAAACATGAAGCGGCGATCTTTCAGTACGTCGAGATAACGAAGCGCGGGCTGGGGCTGAGTGTTGGCAGGTGAATCCGAGGCTTGGGCCGTCGAATCAAGATTAGTCGCAGCCTTGCCCACCATGCGCCAGGGAAGGGCGGCGATCAGTATGCCGGCCAGAAGAGATGTAGCGCCGTCGACATAAAAGAGGAGTTTGAAGGAGTACATCGCCAGGAAGCCGCCAATCACTGGACCGATGCTCATCCCAACGTTGATTGCCAGGCGAGTTAGCGCGAAGGCCGCCTTGCGTTGCTGTGGGCCGGCGAGGTCGCCGATGATTGCCATGCTGGGCGGACGAAACGCTTCGCTGGCGATGGCCCATAACGCGGTGAGCGCGAAGATCCCTGGCAGAGAGTCAACAAAAGGAAATATGAAAAGCAGCAACCCGGCCAGGACCAGGGACAACTTCATGATGCGCAGGCCCCCGAGACGATCCGACAATCGCCCTGAAAGCGGCGCGACCACGATGGCGCTAATTCCGTAGACTGTGAGCGTTAAACCGGCCGTGGCTGCCGGCAACTGACGATTAACGGTGAGATAAAGCGTCAGGAACGGCAGCACCATCGTGCCTGAGCGATTCACCAGGATGGCAAGACAGAGAAACCATATCTCCCGTCGTAGCGATCCTAATCCGCGCCACGGATTCAAGCGATGGTAACCTCCTGCAGTTCGCACAAAGAGTAACTCAATGAGCAACTCTTCCGTTTAGATAGGGCACTTGTACCCGGAGCGTGCGGACAATTCCCCCTTCTAAACGATTGGCTCTTCGTCTAGTGGTTGACGTCATTAAAACGAAAGCAGTTAAGATCGTGATCGTTAACCATCCCCACGGCCTGCATGAAGGAATAGCAGATGGTCGAGCCAACAAACTTGAAGCCCCGCTTGGTCAGCTCTTTGCTCATCGCGGTTGACTCTTCGGAAAACACCGGAACAGGTTGTCCACGCTTTCGCCGGCGTGCAACCCCACCAACAAACTGCCAGATGTAGGCCTCGAAACTGCCGAATTCTTTTTGCACTGCCAGAAAAGATTTCGCATTTTGAATGGCAGCGTGGATTTTGAGGCGATTCCGAATGATGCCGGTGTCGTTGAGTAAGCGCGCGATTTTTTCCCCGTCGTACCTCGCAACTTTTTTAGGATCAAACCCGTCGAAGGCAACCCGATAATTCTCGCGCTTCCGCAAGATAGTTTCCCAACTCAGACCTGCCTGCGCGCCTTCCAGAATCAGAAACTCAAAAAGTTTGCGATCATCGTGAACCGGCACACCCCATTCATTGTCATGGTAGGTGATAGACAACTCTGTCCTGGCCCAATCACAACGCCTGGTCATGGACGGTATGTTAACAGGAAGAAAGGGGAGTTGGTGAGATTAGCTAAGGAAAGTTGTTAACCACGCGAAGCGATGTCATTAGCACCGTGGCTTCAGCCCGGTGATGATGATCATCCGCATGTCGCTGAACCGTTTCAACGGTTTCTACGAATCCTTGCTAGCAAACCGTTAAAACGGTTCTCTGTGATTTCGCCCATTGTTATCACCGGGCTGAAGCCACAGTGTTAATGAGATCGCTTCGCGTGACGGCGGACTATCGGGGCTGAACGCGGTTTGGATTCCGAAGCCAGTATCAGCTTCTCCCTAATCGTCCCGCCAGGCCAGCCACCACTGTGACCAGTTCGTTTGCTTCGACTGGTTTCGCGATGTGAGTACTGAAGCCGGCCAGAATGGCGCGCATTCGATCCTGAATTCGTGCGTACGCAGTCAATGCCACTGCTGGGATGCGCTGATTTTGGTTCCCCTCCAGTTTGCGAATCTGCCGAATTAAATCGTAGCCGTCAGTGTTAGGCATTCCTATGTCGCTGATCAGTAGGTCGAACCCTGACTCTTCGAGAGCCCTTAGCGCTTCATCCGCACTCGCCACAGCTGTCACTTTCGCGCCGTACTGTGCTAACTCTACGCTAATTAGGTCGAGCGTATCGGTCTCATCATCGACCAGGAGTATTTGTAGTCCCTCAAGACTTGGCGGCTCCGACTGGGCTTCTTTAAAGATAGACGCAGCGCTGACTAAAGCTTCCTGCCGTAGTTCGCCGCTCGGCAGCGGCAAGCGGATGGTGAAACTCGCGCCTGGTCCGTCGTCGCGGTTTTCCACAGTTATGGTTCCGCCATGCAGTTCGACCAGATGTCGCACGATGGCTAGACCCAATCCCAGACCGCCATGTGTTCGCGTGGTAGACCCATCAGCTTGCCGAAAACGCTCAAAGACATGAGGAAGGAAAGCTGGATCGATACCTGGCCCACTATCCTTAACCTGAACAAGGACGTGTGTCGTACCCTGACTAACGCAGATCTCAACCTGGCCACCCGCAGGAGTAAACTTCGCGGCATTCGATAGAACATTCCAGACGACCTGCTGAAGCCGATCAGCATCGCCCGACACCATCCTCAGACTCGCGTCTATGATGGTTTCGATCTTTATGTCCTTGGCTTCCAAGGCGGGCCGCATGGCGTCCAGAGCAGCATCAACCACGGCCACGAGATCGACCGGACCGAGGTTTAGCTGAAGTTTGCCCGTTATCACTCTCGAAACGTCGAGAATGTCCTCGATGATCTGTTTCTGGGCCCAGGCATTTCGCTCGATGACTTCGAGAGCGTGGTTTGAACTGTCGCTATCAAGCCGGCCGGAGTTCAGCATTCGCGACCAGCCGATGACGGCGTTCAAAGGCGTCCGCAACTCGTGAGAAAGGGTGGCGAGGAATTCATCTTTTAAACGGTTCGCCTTTTCAGCTTCGGCGCGGGCCGCCCTTTCACGTTTGAATAATTCTTCGCTTTCCCGCTGGGCCCGCTTGCGTTCAGTGTTATCGTGCGTGAAGCAACGAGTATGAATAAAAGTTTCGTTTTCAAAGTACGCGCTGGAGTTAATGCGAGCGTCTTTTATTGAACCATCCTTACAACGAAGTTGCGCCTCATAGTTCTTAAGCACTTCACCCGCCTGCAGCCGCTTGAGAATGTCATGGATCACACCAGGGTCCACATGAAATTCGGCGATGTGATGTCCTTCGTATTCCCCGCGCTCGTAGCCAAGCATATCGAGCTCTGCCTGATTGACACGGATCACAGTGCCGTCTGGTCCAACCCAATGCATGGCTACAGCCGAGTTCTCAAAAAAGTCGGTCAGCTGGGCTTCGTTTCGCTGCAGCGCGGCTTCGGTTTGTTTACGCGAGGTTATGTCTCGTTTGATACCAACGTAGCAGAGCAGTTCTCCCGCGTCGTTGCGCATGGCAAACGCCGATAATTCAATGTAGCGCGTTTCGCCTGCCTTGGTTTTGCTGACCGCTTCCCCGCGATACTCGCCCTTTTCAGCAAGTTCTCGCGCCACCTCGGCAAAAACCTCATCGCCGAGATGAATGGCCGGGGTTCTGTTTTTGAGTTCTTCGTCAGTGTAGCCGAGTAACTGCGCGTGAGCAGAATTCTGCTCAAGATAAAAACCTCGCGGGTCAATGATCGCAATAGGGTCATTAGAGTGTGTGAAGATGGCGCGGTACAAATCCGCCCCAACTTTCGAGTCGGCAGAAGGCGTTGTTTCCTCGATGTACGCTTCAATAGACATGAATCGGAGCGTTAGAGGGGGGAACTGGGCGTTATCGGATACTTCAGGGGTGCTATGAATAATAGCACCGAAGTCCAGTTACCCTAAAATGGCGCTTAGTAGCAGCCCAGTAACAGGTGTACAGAGTACAAGCTTTAGCTTTCGGCGTGGGGATAGACCAGCTGCGAAGTAGGGAAGAAGCAACCTGAAGGTTGTACTCTGAACACCTCTCAACCGGCATTAGAATTAACCACGGGCCGGTCTCTGGGCGGTCGTGAATCAATGTAACAATCAGGCGTTTGACTAGCCGGACTTTTAGATGTAAAAGCCTTGCTGAATCATAAAGACCCAACAGCCCTAAACCCTCCCTTGCCTCAAATCAAGGGACTTGACCCGAATGGAAGGAGATCGAAATGGCTTTACGTTTAGGCGACATCGCACCCGATTTCTCAGCAGATACTACAGACGGTCCAATTCAGTTTCACGACTGGATCGGCGATAGCTGGGCTGTCCTTTTTTCCCACCCTAAAGACTTTACCCCGGTCTGCACCACCGAGCTCGGTGAGTGTTCACGTCTGAAACCGGAGTTTGATAAACGCGGCGTCAAGGTGATTGGATTGAGCGTCGACCAAACTGAATCGCACAAGCGTTGGGCGGAGGATATCCGCGAGACGCAGGGCTCCGCCTTGAACTTTCCCATCATTGCCGACCCGGATCATAAAGTTGCCGAACTCTACGACATGATCCATCCGGAGATTAGCGACGTTTTCACCGTGAGGTCGGTTTACATCATCGGACCGGACAAGAAGATCAAATTGATGATCACTTATCCGGCTTCCACCGGCCGTAACTTTGACGAGATTTTGCGTGTGATCGATTCGCTGCAACTCACGGCGAAATACAGCGTCGCCACGCCGGTCAACTGGAAAGACGGTGACGACGTGATCATCGTTCCTTCAATGTCGGATGAAGATGCGAAAGCGAAGTTTCCCGCTGGCTGGAAAGCGCCGAAACCGTATCTGCGCATTACCCCGCAGCCGAATAAGACTACGACTACCGACACTGCCGCGAAGAGTGCTTCGTAAGAGGACTAGCATTGGTCATTGGTTGAGGTTGAGATTAAGAGGGCGCAGAGCATTCAAAGTCTGCGCCTTTTCTTCCCACTAATCCTCTTGAATCGTTGGTTGCTGGCAAGCGCCGGAGCGTGTAGACAAACAGTCGCTCGCCGCCGTAAGACTTGGTAAATATGAGTACCGTAACAGAGGCTATTTAAGCGGTGAAGGGTCTCGACATCGACGAAAAAACAGAGTTCCTTACACGGTTGAGCGAGGTAGACTTTGAGGACGCCTGGGACCGAAACATTGAGGCGGACGCTCAGTCGGGCCGGTTAGATCCTCTGTGGGGGCAAGCGTTAGAAGACATTAACGCTGGAAGGATCAAACCCCTTGATGAGTCTCAACGACGCCTAGCTTTTGGCGGGCTTATCGCGAGTAGGTAGCGCGGCTTAGGCGTCAGCTCGGATGGATTACTTCGTCGCGGCTCTGCCGCCCGATGTGCGGCGGTGGCTTTGCCCCGCCACAAGCAAGCTTCTGAGATTCGGGGCTATGCCCCCACTTCCGGGGCGAAGCCCCAACAATGGCGGGCCTGTGACGGAAGGGCACAGCCACTTCCGCACATCGGGCGGCGAAGCCGTGGAAGGATGGATCTCGCGCAGAAAGAAGCTTTCCGGTTATTAGACGCAGCTAACTAAGCATCGAACCGAACGGCTTCACCCGTGCGGACCGAAGCGTAACAAGACTCAACCAATTCCACTGACTTGAGCCCATCGAACGCAGTGACTGCCGGTGGTTTACCTTCGATAATCGAATCGATGAAGCTCTTGTCCTCCTGCGCGTAACCCCATTTCTCCTCTTTCGCGAGTTGATCCATCGAGTGTTCGACGGGTTTTCCCGCGAGGCCTTCGGTGTAAACGATGCTCTCCATCTCCTCTGTCACAATCGTCGTGTGATGGCCGAAGACCTCTACACGCTCGAAAGGAAACTGCCAACTGGCATCAGCCGATGAAGCGAAAGTCGCGTGTACGCCACTGGCAAACTGCAAGAGCACTGAAAAATCATCCACCTCAGGATATTCGTGCGTCGATCCGATCGCCTGAAGCATTGTCACTTCTCCAAAGAGGAACCTCATCATGTCGAACATGTGAATCGTCGTCTCATAAAGAAAGCCGCCGGTCACGTTTGGGTCACCCACCCATTCCGGCTTCTGCAGCTCACCGCGATTCATCTTGACGTGGGCCGAGTGTGGCGCGTGTGTAGTCTGGAGCAGGTGCTTGAGTTTTGTGTAGACAGGCGCAAAGCGGCGGTTGTGCCCGACCTGAAACACAGCACCACTCTTTGTCGCCGCGTCCAGCACAGCCTGACCTTCTGCCATGTTGGTGGCCATTGGCTTTTCGCAGAAAACATGCTTGCCCGCCAGCGCAGCCGCAATGGATAGCTCCGTGTGCTTTGTATTGGGAGTTGTAATGTAAACAGCATCGACGCGTTCGACTACTTCTGTTGCGCTCTTAGCCGATCGCGCATTGCAGGTGCTGGCCAGTCGTCCGGCTGCCTCGTCCATAACGTCATGGACCGATACTAGTTCGACGCGTTCATCGCGAAGCAGAATCGATGCATGCAGGCCGCCAATGTATCCTGCGCCAATGATTCCAATTCTTAGTTTAGGCATAATAACGCGGAGGCATAGCCTCACAGAAGGGAAGCGTCCTGCGGTAAGCCATAGGCGTACCGCCCGGAATGCGGCCGAGCCGCGAGGACCGTACTCACCTTTACTTTGTGCTCAATTCTAAGACTCTTTCCACTGCCAACCTGGCTTCCCGCGCCAGCTCCAGGGGATCTCGCTCCCAATATTCCGGCCGAAAGATTTCGATGCTCGCGACTCGATCGTATCCAATGCGTCGAAAGGCCTGCAGCATTTCCTTTAACGGCAAGATACCGAGGCCAGGCAATAATCGGTGGGCATCCTGCAATTGCGTGGGTGGAAGATCCTCCGCGTCGTTGATGTGAAAGATAAACAGTTTGTCAGGATCGACGGTTTCGATACTCTCAATAGTCGATTCACCAGCGTAGAAATGGAAACTATCGATGACGAGACCTACATTTCTACGATTAACCCGCGTAACGATCTCATTTGCCAACTCCAAAGTCTGGACGCTGCAATCGGGCTGGCCCAAAAACTCGAAGCCGAGCGCGACTCCATGGCTTTCAGCGATGGTCCCGAGCTCTTCAAGGACCCGTGCAGATCCATCAACGATCTCCTGACGGCTGGGGAGCTTCTGCGGCAACCGTCCCGGAACAATTACGACGTAAGGACATTCGAGCGCTTTAGCTATAGAACTCAATTGCTCGCATTCGTCTTTAATTCGCGAGTAATCATCAGCGTTGCGAAACGTAATGTGCTCAATGGAATTGATGCTCAATGGCTGAACACCATTTTCGTCGAACAGGGTCCTAAGATTAGCGGCGGAATTCGTCCTTAAATGTTTGCGCAATTTGGCGGCCCAGATCTCAAGATATGGAAACCCGGCGTCTCGCGCTACACTTATGTCGGTTGCGAGATCGGCTTTCATAGTGGTCGCGCCGTTGAGTGCTATTTGCATATAGATTGTTATCGGAACAACAAGTTAGGTTTAAACCATCGCTCCGCGTTACCGCGGTTTGTGCTTGCCAAATCAGCCAGCCAACCTCCCACCAGTTATCGAATCAAAGAAGTGTGCCCTGGCCGGTTCAAATTGTATCGAAACGACTGCTTCTTCCTCGGCACGAAAATCGGCCGGCGCGCGAGCTATGACTTTCTGTTTGCCCAGCGTCAGAAATACGAACGCTTCACTACCCATCAACTCCGTAACATAAACGGTAGCCTGGAGCCAGCCATCGCGTTGCGCCGTCGAAATGTGAACATGCTCGGGTCGTATCCCCATTGTGACCCGATCCAACCCAGGTTTTGCCATACGGCTGAGTTGGAGCTCACCCAAACTCAAAGAGACGCCTTCAGACTTGAACTTCCGTTCGCCTGGATAAAGTCGTCCTTCTATAAAGTTCATGCTGGGACTGCCCACAAACTCCGCAACGAAGCGATTCGCCGGACGATCATAAATAGTTAGCGGCACGTCAAACTGTTGTACCTTACCGTTTCGCATTACAGCCACACGATGGGCCAGCGTCATCGCTTCGGCCTGATCGTGAGTTACGTAGACTGTGGTTGTGCCGAGCCGATGCTGCAGGCGTTTGAGTTCTCCTCGCATTTGCACGCGCAAGCGGGCGTCGAGATTCGACAGTGGCTCATCCATCAAATACGCGCGCGGGCTGCGGACAATGGCCCGGGCCAGGGCAACTCGTTGACGTTCACCACCGGAAAGTTCACGCGGCTTGCGCGCCAGCAGATCATTGATTTCCAGCAGTCCCGCGACACGCTGGACCTGGTTGGCGACTTGCTCGCGTGGTGTTTTTCTGACCCGCAGCGGGTAGGCGATGTTTTCCGCCACCGTCATATGTGGATACAGCGCATAGTTTTGAAAGACCATTGCCAGATCGCGGTGCTGCGGCGGTACATTGTTAACGCGCTCGTCATTGACGAGAATGTCACCCGATGTCGGCTCTTCCAGACCCGCCAGCATTCTTAATGTCGTCGACTTCCCACAGCCGGATGGACCAAGCAGCACGACAAACTCGCCATCGTTGATCGTCAGCGAGAGATCGTCGACCACCGGCGTCCCGCCGAAAGTCTTGGTTACGTTTTTAAACTCGATAGACATCGTATCGGGTGCCGGTTCCGACTTGTATGCGAACCTGATAATCTCCAAGCGGCCAAAGGGTGAAAAACTAGTTCCTGATTCGGTCCGGCACCGGCACCCGACACCCGACACCTATCCTTTCACCGCGCCCAGTGAAAGCCCGCGAACAAGATATCTCTGCACGGCCATCGCAAACACAAGGATCGGTAACATCGCCACGACGCCAGCTGCGCTCATCACTCCCCATTTGATCTCGTATTGTGTGACTCGTCCGGCAATGCCTACCGGCAAAGTCATCGCTGCATCCGTTTGCGTCAGCACCAAGGCAAACAGGAATTCGTTCCACGAAATAATGAGACAAAACACTGCGGTCGCGGCCAGACCCGGAGCCACCAGCGGCAGTGAAATCCGTCGTAGCGCCCCCAAACGCGTGTCGCCATCAACCATGGCGGCCTCCTCCAACTCGCGTGGCACCTCCACAAAGAATCCACGCATCATCCAGACGACAAAGGGAAGATTGAATCCGGTGTAAAGGATGATTAGCGAGAGCCGGGTGTTTAGTAATTGCAGATCGCGCATCATCAGAAACAGCGGTACCGCGGTAACGATAGGTGGAAACATGCGCGTCGAAAGAATCCAGAGGGAAAGTTTGCGGTTGAGGCCTCCGGGCATTTTAAGTCTTGCGAGCGCGTATGCGGCGATCGTCCCAATCACCAGCGCACAAAACGTAGAGCAAACAGCGACGATCGTGCTGGTTAACAAATACTGACCAAACGAGCGGTTTAGGAAGGCATCTGAATAGTGTTCCAGCGTTGGCGAGAAGGAAAACCAACGCGGCGGGACCGCAAACTGGTCCCCCTCACGCTTGAGCGAGATGGTCAGCATCCAGTAAACCGGCGTAAGCGTTAAGAGAAGCGCAGTGAAGAGCAATATGTATTTAGAAAGTCGTTTCATCTTCAAACAAGTAAACTCGATCGCTCCGCGATGCTCGAGCGGGACTCGTCGGAGCATTTCCAACTCACGACTCCTTCGCCTGAAGTAAGCGGATGTAGAAAGCGCTGATGATGTTGGTGATCAACAACAGCACAAACGACATTGCCGCCGCATATCCAAAATCAGAAAAGCGAAACGCCGTGCGATAGATATAGAGACTAAGCGTTTCCGTCGCGAATCCCGGTCCGCCTTCGGTAAGTATGAAAACCTGATCGAAGACGCGAAGCAGATCCATCGTCCTCAGCAGAAGCGCCACCAGGATAGCGGGCTTCAGCAGCGGCAGGGTCACATGCCGGAACGTCTGCCAAGCGCTTGAACCGTCGATCAACGCTGCTTCGTAAGGTTCCTGGGGGATGGCCTGCAAACCCGCGAGCAGAATCAAAAACATGAATGGAGTCCACTGCCAAACGTCTACGGCAATAATTGAAAACATCGCCAAACGAGGCGATGACGTCCACGTAAGCGCAGCTGTATTCAGACCGAAGCCTTTAAGAGTCCCATTGACCGCGCCAAAATTCGGATTGAGCATTAGCCGCCAGATGACGCCGACAACAACGGTCGGCAACATCATTGGTACCAGCAGCCCGGCGCGAAAGAAACTTCGCCCACGTAGTTGCTTGTTGAGCAAAACGGCAAGGGCCAGGCCCAAAAGAAATTCCAGGGTGAGGGCGACAACTGCAAAGATTAGTGTGTGGCCCAGGGCAGCGAGGAAAAACTGGTCCGAGACGAGCCGCACAAAATTCTGCGGACTCCAGCGGGCAATTCCACCGGAGGTTATTTGTAGACTGAGACTGACGGCATGAATAAGCGGATAGATTGAAAGGGCCAACAGCACGAACAAAGTCGGCGCCAGGAGCAGATAAGCCAGTGCTTTATCTGACCCGACCCCCGGCACCCGAAACCCGACACCCATCTTATTTTCCGCGTTCAAGAATCTTCGCAATCTCCGCATTTGCCTGGTTCATCGCGTCTTCAGGTGAAAGCTCGCCGCTGTTTGCCTTCGAAAGGTAGATGCCGAAGACATTCTCGATTTCATTCCAGAACGGAGTACGCGGCCGGGGACGCGAGCTTTCCAGCGAACGCAACTGCGCCGGATAGGCGGGAAATTTGTTTACCAATTCCGGATCGGTAAACAGAGACTTGCGTGTCGGCGGGTTGCCGCGCAATGCGGATCGCTTCATCTGTTCAGCGCTGGTGGCCCATAGGAGAAACTCGAAGGCAGCTTCCTTGTTCCGTGCGTCACGCGGAATCGCGATCAGCCAATTGCCAATCTCGGCGCGTCCTGGGTTTTTCGCACCCGGCAACGTGGTGAAGGCCATGTTGCCAATCACTTTAGATCTTGAAGGGTCGTCAAACGCACTAATCCACGCCGGCCAGTTAATCGACATCGCGGCTGTGCCCTGTAACAAGTGCGCCCCAACTTCGTCTGCATTGAAACTTGCGTAGCCGGGTGGTGAATACTTACCAAGCTCCAACATTAATCTCAACGCCGCAATGCCCTCAGGACTATTTACCGCGGGTCTGCCACCCGCGTCGAACATTTCGCCGCCGAAGGCCCAGAAAATCGGCATGAAGTCAGCAACTGCCGCGTTGCCTTGTGCGGCCCGCATAACGTAGCCGTAGACTTTTCCTCCGCCGGGCGCGCCATTTATTTCCAGGTCGCTAAGCGTTTTGGCTGCCGCAAGAGCTTCGTCCCAGGTCGCCGGTTCTTTCAAGTTGTGCTTCGCGAAAAGGTCTTTGCGATAAAACAGCAATTGCGAGTTACCGACATAAGGCAGGGCATACAGCGCGCCGGTCTGATAGGGCTCGCGGCCGAGCGCGATCGAAGTAGGCACGAAGTCTTCGTCCGGGCCGCTCTGCCCTTTGGTTTTCAGCAGCGGCGACAGTTCAGTCAACAATTGCTGCGAAGCAAACTTCGGAAACCAGGGATCGTCGAGCATGATGAGATCGTAAGCGCCGGCGCGTGCGGTCAGATCGATCATCTCCTTCTCGAAAAGATTGGCGTAGGGAAACTCTGCGATATTGATGTGCACGCCGGTTTGGGCTTCGTAATCTTTTGCGGCTTGCTTGAGCGCGTCGCCTTCGACACCGGAATTAACGGCGAGTGTAAGTTGTTTCGCGTTTGGGTTTCTGTTCGACCGGCAAGCGACGGTAAAGAGGATTGCAAGCGATGCGATTACGATGCCGGCCTGGATTCGCAAGTCAGGTTCAACTCCGCTGTGGTTTGAAACGAGCGCCCTATTGAATCTTAGGTTCGCGTCAAAGT
Organism: Pyrinomonadaceae bacterium; assembly: GCA_035630655.1. GTDB lineage: Bacteria > Acidobacteriota > Blastocatellia > Pyrinomonadales > Pyrinomonadaceae > PSRF01. Next base: position 561 of record DASQKG010000347.1, on the reverse strand, counting down.
AAATGTCGTTGGTGATGTGGGTTATGGATGTTAGGGTAACAATGGTTCCTTTGATAGCCGGCGCTGTCGCTGCTAACGATAAAACCGGCTCATTACATAGTCATTTCATATGGTAAAGTTCGTTTCCCATGCGACAAGTTGTCACAACCGCAAACGGCGGCGTTGAGGTTCTGAAAGTTGAGGAGACTCGAGATCCGCAGCCGGAGGCCGGCGAGGTCGTCGTAAAAGTCCATGCCGCGGGGCTCAACTTCGCGGACATACTCGCGCGCCAGGGCCTTTATCCCGATGGACCAAAGAAGCCTTGCGTGATGGGTTATGAGATCGCGGGCGTGATCGAGTCGGTGGGTGAAGGAGTGGATAAAGCGATCCTTGATACGCCGGTCATGGCCATGACTCGTTTTGGCGGGCAGTCGGAAAAGGTAGTTGTGAATGAGAAGCAGTTATTCAATATTCCCGAGAAGCTTAGCTTTGAACAAGCAGCGGCCATTCCGGTGAATTACCTGACCGCCTATGCGCTCCTGGTTGTAATGGGCGGACTGCGCCGCGAAGAATCCGTTTTAA
>DASQKG010000346.1:0-8226 GCA_035630655.1 Pyrinomonadaceae bacterium | reverse complement strand
TGTAGCCTGATCGACGGCAATCTGGGTGAACCGTTGACGCTTGCGAAGCTAGGTGAAGAGATTGGGGTGAGCACCTTCCATCTACAACGAACGTTCAAAAGCATCATGGGAATCTCGCCGAGCCAGTATGCAGAGATGCGACGAATCGATCGTTTCAAGCAGGGCGTGCGTGAAGGCGAAACTATTGCTAATGCGACTTACGACGCGGGTTTTGGTTCAAGTAGCCGGCTCTATGAAGGTGCGGCTGCACAACTTGGGATGACGCCGGCAACGTATGGAAAAGGCGGACGCGGCGCCGTCATCAACTATGCGATTGTGGAATGTCATCTGGGAAAGTTGATGGTGGCGGCAACCAGTAAGGGCGTGTGTTCCGTAAAGCTGGGCGACTCCGTTGCGGCGCTCCAGTCCGATTTGTTGAACGAGTTTCCCGCGGCAGAGATTCGACGAGATGAAGCGTCGCTGGCTTCGTCTGTGCGTGCGATCGTTGATCATTTGAGCGACAAAAGCCCGCATATTGATCTTCCACTCGACATTCGCTCGACGGCTTTTCAAAGGCAGGTTTGGGAGCAACTGCAAAGGATTCCGGTCGGCGAAACCTACTCGTACAGCGAGGTGGCCAAAGCCATTGGGCAGGAGAAGGCGGTGCGGGCGGTGGCGAGGGCCTGCGCGACTAATCCAGTGGCACTAGTCATTCCGTGTCACCGAGTGATCCGTGAGGATAAAAGTTTGGGCGGTTATCGCTGGGGATTAGAGCGAAAGAGGAAGCTGCTTCTGTCGGAAGCCAAACGAGCTCGATAGGCTGGGTTAGCCTCGTTCAAGGCAACTGTTTAGTCCTGCAAGGCAATTATTAGATTGCAAAGCGCGCCGCAATGGCGCGCTTTTGCCGTGGCATCAGGTCCGGGTTGTAATCACCGCTCTTGAGGTCGTAAGTTCCCGTCTGCCTTACCAAACAGTCGCAAACTAAGAATTTTGAGGGCAGTTGATACTCTGTGGGGCTGGTTTACGCGTTAACAGTTGAGGAGAAAATCATGTTAAAAGCTTTAGTTATTCTGGTTGCCATACTTATCGCCTTTGTGAATGTTTCCGCGCAGGGCAGGAGCGGTCAGCGGCGAATTGTAAGAAAGGTCGGCGTTGTACGTGTCGGTCCTTCCACCACCTATCTCAAGCAGGGACTTAGCACCGAAGAAGTTGTAAGGCTACTGGGCGAGCCGACCGCGGTTTTCGAGCGCGAAGAAGGAAGCGAAGCCCTTACCTATGTGTTTACGCGAAGCGAAGGCCGAGTACTGGTCGCGGAGTTTGTACAAGGATCGCTAGTCAGTTCCCGAGTGGAGACGCGCACAACCTCGCAGGTGGGAGGTTAAGTTTCCAGTAAACAGAGCACTAGTTGGGTCGGAGATTTTTACAGGCATTAGAACGCGAGAAGTGAGGCCAATCATGAAGCTCGGTTTGAGTCTGATTCTGTTTTTGGTTCTAGGTTTAACTTTTGCGGCACGCGTCAAAGCAGAAGATCAAGCCACTAAGCTCGATGCCGCGCAAGCTGCGGACAAATTGCGTTTGCAGTTGATCGATGTCCAGGAGAAGGAAGCGCAACTTCAGACCCGTGCCCGGCAGCTCGAAGAAGATTTGAAACCGGAAAACATCGCGCGGTCATTGGCAGGCGTGGGTTCGACCAGGCCGGAAGAACTGCGTGAGTTTCGGCGGCGCCAGATCAGTCTTGAATTGGACGGCGTACGCAACAAGCTCAAAATATTAGCGACGAGTCGCGAGCGTTTGGAATCGTCTCTCCGAACTGCTGAGGCGGAGGCTTACCATCAAAGCGCCGAAGGGGTCGCCGTTGCTGTTGCCCAGGCTTTGAAAGCCAAACCCGTCGCAGGTCCGCGATGGTTCGTAATGGCTGGTGCATCCATCGGGATTCTGGCAGCCGTCTTTGTGTTTGCAATAGTCCGGAAGCTCAAAGCTACCTAGTTCACGAGTCGGAACAAAAGAACGATCCACGAATCACACTAAATGACACGAACTCATTTTCGTCCTGTTGGTGTGATTCGTGGATCGTATCCTTCGATTACTCCACGGTTACCGACTTCGCGAGGTTGCGTGGCTGGTCTACGTCGCAACCACGACGGACTGCAATATGATAAGCCAGAAGCTGAAGCGGAATGATCGAGAGAATCGGTGAAAGCAGATCGCTCGACGGCGGGATGTTGATGACGTAATCGGAGGCATCCGCTGACATCGTATCGCCTTCAGTCAAAACTGAAATGACGATGCCTTCCCGGGCCTTCACCTCGACAATGTTTGAGTGCGTCTTTTCATAACGCAGCTCGGACGAGCGATTGCCATCCTCACGGGTGTTGATGAACAACACGGGAAGTCGTTCATCAATCAGTGCATTGGGGCCGTGTTTCATTTCTCCCGCGGGATACCCTTCGGCGTGAATGTAGGAGATCTCCTTTAACTTAAGCGCACCTTCCAATGCGACAGGAAAATTGATGCCGCGCCCGAGGTAGAGGAAGTCGGTCGATCGGAAGAACTCCTTGGAGAGTTCTTCGATATCGTCTGATTCGTTCAGCAAGTGTTCGAGTTTGACAGGCAGTTCCGCCAGTTGTTGCGCGTGATGTTTGGCTTCATCCTCAGACAAACTGCCGCGCAGTTCGCCCAGGTAAAGTCCCAGCAAATACAAAGCAACCATCTGTGACGTAAAAGCCTTGGTCGACGCAACGCCTATCTCGGGGCCGGCGTGGGTCAGGATAGTGCCGTCGGCTTCGCGCACGATCATTGAGCCGTGTACATTGCATATAGCCAGCACCTTCGCGCCGCGTTCTCTTGCTTCTCGTAAAGCTGCAATTGTGTCGGCGGTTTCGCCTGACTGAGAAATAACAAGCAGCAAAGTGTTCTCATCCATCACCGGGTCGCGATAACGAAATTCCGACGCGTAATCTACGTCAACCTGGACGCGAGCGAGTTGCTCGATCATGTATTTACCGGCGAGACCTGCATGCCAGGACGTACCGCAGGCGGCGATCTTGATCGAAGTGAAACGTTTGAAGTCTTCCTCGGTGATGTTTTTCATCTCGTCCAGAAAAACTTTTCCGGTATCGAGAGAGATGCGGCCCTGCACAGTGTCGCGGACGGATCGCGGCTGCTCGTAAATCTCTTTGAGCATGAAATGCTTGAAGCCACCCTTTTCGGCCATGATTGGATCCCAGGTGATCCGCTGAATCGCCGGCTGGACTGAATTGGCTTCAAAGTCGGTAACGCGAACAGCGTCTTTGTTGATGATGGCCATTTCACCGTCGCCGAGGAAAAAGACATCGCGAGTGTGCTGGAGGATCGGCGGGATATCAGATGCCACGAAAAACTCACGGTCACCGAGGCCGATGACCACTGGTGGACCCTGTCTCACAGCGATGACCATGTCGGGCTCATCTGCGTTGATGATGGCCAGGGCAAAGATGCCGCGGAGGTCCAACATTGCACGCCGCACGGCCCTTTCGAAGTTGTGCTCCTCTTTTAAGTATTCTTCGATCAGATGGGCGATGATTTCTGTATCAGTTTCCGTGACGAACTGGTGGTCCTTTTTTCGCAGCCCTTCTTTTAGTTGCAGGTAGTTCTCGATAATACCGTTGTGAACAACTACCACGCGGCCGGTGCAGTCGCGATGAGGGTGGGCGTTTTCTTCGGTGGGACGACCATGTGTGGCCCAGCGCGTATGTCCTATTCCGTAAGTCCCATCGAGTGGACTCAGGCGGATAACCTCCTCGAGGTTGCGAAGTTTGCCTTCCGCGCGCCGTATCTCCAGGTCGTGACCTTCGTTCACAACCGCAATGCCGGCGGAGTCGTAGCCGCGATATTCGAGTTTACGTAAGCCGTCGAGAATTAACGGGACAACCTGCTTGTTTCCGACGTAACCAACAATTCCGCACATAGATTAAGGATGAAGGCTAAGGGATGACCGATGAATTTTAATTCACCCCTTCTTTTCATCGTTCCTTTCAAGTAAACGTTTCTTAAGTACGGCCGGGACTCCAGCAACGAGCGAGTCTGGCGGCACATCTTCTGTCACCACTGATCCCGCGGCGGTCACCGAACCCTTGCCAACTCTAACCGGCGCGACCAACATCGTGTCTGAACCAATCTTGACATCATCTTCGATGATCGTTTGGTGTTTGTCTTTGCCGTCGTAATTGCAGGTTATTGTGCCGGCGCCGATGTTTGTACGCTCGCCTATCGTCGCGTCTCCAAGATAAGTGAGATGCATCGACTTCGAGTTGCGGCCCAGCCGCGACTTTTTTACTTCTACAAAGTTACCGACAACCGACTCTTCTTCCAACACCGCGTTCATCCGTAAATGAGCAAATGGACCAACCGAACAGTTTGATTCAATGGTCGAGTCGACGATCACGCAATGATCTTTGACGGTAACGTTATTCCCGAGGATGGAATTAGTAATTCGGGTACCGGAGCGAATTTCGCAATTCTTCCCGACGTTGGTCTTACCCTCGATCGTCACGTCCGGATAAATAATGCAATCCTGGCCGATCTCCGCCTCAGCACTAATGTAACTGTGCGAAGGATCGATAAAAGTCACGCCGCCTTCAAGCGTTAACTTGCGCACCGTGTTGCGACGAACAAGGTTTTCAAATTCCGCCAACTCCGCCCGGGTGTTTACTCCGTACACTTCACGGGGCTCGTGATGCAGATAAACGTTGATCTTCTCGCCATCCGCCAAAAGTATTTGCGGGACATCAGTAAGATAATATTCACCTTGCTCGTTTGTCGGTTGGACGCGAGCGAGCGCGGAGAATAACTTGTCAGCCGTGAAACAGTAGATACCGGAGTTGATCTCCTTAATTTGTCGCTCCTCCTCAGTAGCGTCTTTCTGCTCCACAATGCGCGCAAACTGATCATGGTCATCGCGAACCACGCGGCCGTAACCGGTCGGGTTTTCCAGCCGCACGCTGAGAATAGAACAGACGGCGCCAATCGTCTGATGTTCGCCGATAAACGAGTCGAGGGTCTCCGCTTTCAACAAGGGCACATCGCCCGATAGAACAACGACGAGGGAATTGGAATTCTCAAGATAACCCCGTGCGGACATCACAGCATCACCGGTTCCGCGCTGCGTAGCCTGCGTAACAAACTCCGCCAATTCTCCAAATTCTTCCTTGACTGCGCCTTCAACTTCCGCCGCCTGATGGCCGACGATCACGTAGATTTTCCGCGGATGAAGAGACATAGCCGTCCGGCCCACATGGGCAATAAGCGGCAGACCTCCGATTTTGTGAAGTACCTTCGCGCGCGCAGACTTCATTCTCGTCCCTAATCCGGCTGCAAGAATTAGTACATCGAGCGGTCGATCCGTTTGGCGGGACTGCAAGATCTGGTCTTTGTGCATGGTTATGCGAGGACAGCAGGGGAGCAGGCTTGTTGCCGGCAGGCAAGCACGACACTCGCTAAACGTTCGGAGTTATGGCGCACCTTCTCGCCCTCTTCAAGCAGGTTGGCGCGGATTACCTGGGTCGTTGAATCAAGCACAGGGTCCAAGGAATCATCATCTATTCCGATCTGGTGTGCCCCTTCGAGTGCATAGCGTTCGGCCTGTTCACTGGTAATACGCTTGTCGTTCATGATGACAGAATCAAAGTGTATTTCCGGAGCGTATTTCTTGATTGTTTCCAGATGCTGCCTCGCTGAGTAGTTATCCGTTTCACCGGGTTGCGTCATCAGGTTACAAATGAAAATTCGCGTGGCACGGCTTTCACCGATCGCTTGGGATACCTTTGAGACCAGGAGATTCGGGAGGATGCTGGTGTATAGCGAACCCGGTCCCACAGTAATTACGTCAGCTGAGCGGATAGCTTTGAGAGCTTCAGGCAGTGGTAAACACCGCTCAGGCTCTAAACTTAGGCGGCGAATGGGGATCTTGGATGCTGAGATTTGTGTCTCACCACGCACAACAGTTCCGTCCTCAAGTTCCGCAGCCAGCCTGACATCACTGATAGTGGCCGGATAGATGTGCCCCTTGCTCGCCAGAACCTCAGAGGACAGGCGCACTGCCTCGGTGAAATCGCCCGTCACTTCGCTCAGCGCTGCCAGAAATAGATTGCCAAAGCTGTGGCCTCCCAATTCACCGTCACCCCGAAATCTGTGGCGAAAGAGACGAGAAAGCAGATTGGAGTCTTCGGAAAGTGCAATCATGCAGTTCCGTATGTCGCCGGGCGGGAGCATCTGTAACTCATCGCGCAGGCGGCCGGAACTACCGCCATCGTCAGAGACAGTAACAATTGCCGACAAGTTAGCAATCCACTCGTTGTCCAGTTCTCGCTCTCCGACAAGACACTTCAAACCGGCGAGTAAGGTTGAAAGACCGGTCCCGCCGCCAAGTGCAACGAAGTTAAGTCCACGATTGTGTGTGGCTAAATAATCCAAACTCATTCACTCCGTAACTACGCGCGCCTGTGCACGCCTGCGCAGAATCATACCTAAAAGGACAGAGGTTTGTAACTACTTCGTCATTTGGGGAAATATTGCTTACTGAGTGAGATGAACTACAGGCGGGGTTGAAAGACCAACTTGTCGAAATCCGGATCGTTCCGCAAAGCGGTCAAGTCATGATCGTGCTGGGCGCGAACTCTAAGTGTCGGTTGAAGGTCCAGAGCTTTCTGCAAAGACTGAAGGGCCAAATCAACCGAACCAAGCCGCGCGCGAGTTGCGGCTAATCCGTAATGGATATGAGCAGCTTCAGGTTCACGCTTGAGGGCTCGCTCAAACATCTCTTGTGCCGCGACGTATTCACCGCGGTTCAACTCGATCACACCCCGATCATAGAGTGAGTCGGCATCGCGGGGCAGGATGCTTTCTGTTCGCAAACGAGCGTCAGCCACGGCGATATATGTGCGTGCGCGAGCTGCTACTTCGGAAACCTGCGAATACTTCTCGAGGAGAACGCGAAATTGATTGCGAGCCTCACCAAAACGACCGCGGGTAAATTCTTTGTGCGCGCGTTCAAAAGCTTTCATTGCAGCCGATTCGTCTACTGTTGGCTGCCGAGGAGGAGGCACAGCTACGTGGACGGGTCGTTGTGCCCTTACGGCAGCGACCTTCTGGGTCTTTTTGACTCTGATGCCAGGAGATTTCTTCGATGCAATCGGTTTTCGCGCAACCGCTTTTTTTGATACGGGCTTTTTAGGAGCGGTTCGCTTGATTGGCGTCGCCTTTTTTACGGTTCCCCTTGATGAAACTGTGCTTTTCAGCTTGGACTTCGCTTTTGCGGCCTTTCGCGGAGTCGACTTTCGTGGGATAGCCCTCGTCGCTTTCGGACGCTTAGTTGTAGCGTTCGACGTGCGGCGTTTGGCGGCAGACTTTGGCGAAGCGCGGTGAGCGGCTGCACGTGACGTTGAACGTCTCAAACCTTTGGTAACTGCGCTCATGGAAGCTTCAATCTGAAAGGGTTAAGCGGAGTCGGTAACTGCGAAGATTCGCCCGGGAGAATAACATAGGGCTCCCGCTAAATCAACGGGAAAAGAGGAGTTGCGGCCACACACAAGTCTGCGAATATAGGCCAAAATCGCCGGGATAAACAATGGAAAACACTTGATGCACACTGTTTGCTGTGTTAGAGTGCACTGCGTTGTTCGTGAAGTCCAGCCCGAGCAGCGATAAGCAAAACAACCGAACGAGAAGAACCGCTTTACCGTCAGTAGCTTGACTGGTTCATTCGATTACTACTGATTATCGCCCGCCGGTCAGTTCCAAGCCTCACTAATCTTCAAGAGAAAGCTGTACTAATGGCAGACACACCTATCCTGCTCCGTGAGCAGCAGTATCACCAAATCAAGGCCGTGCTGGCCCGACTTCGCATGGACTCGTCGGCACGTGTCGTCTTTTTGGTGGACAAAGACGGTCAGGAAATCGCTGTCCAGGGGGAGATTGGCAATATCGACTCAACGAGCCTTGCATCGCTGGCGGCGGGCAACGTCGCGGCTACCGGTGGCATGGCGCAGTTGATCGGTGAAAAAGAATTTCCCACGCTGTCGCATGAGGGTGAGAAGGAAAGTATTCACATCTCAGTCATCGGCCGATTGTTGCTAGTCATTGTTTTCGATGAGCGCTCGACTCTCGGTTTGGTGAAACTTCGCAGCAAGCAGGTCTCACAACAATTGTCCTCGATGATCGACGAGATTACCCGCGCTGATTTTGAAGACGCCCAATCACCCTTCGCAGAAA
>DASQKG010000345.1:0-4297 GCA_035630655.1 Pyrinomonadaceae bacterium | reverse complement strand
GGGACCTAGTCAGGACCAGCATCGCAGTCGAGGAGCCAAAGCCACCGCAACCGCAGCCCAGTCCATCTCCGAAGAAGCCTTAGCCGGCGTTCGGATTCTAGATGCGGTTTGTAAAACAGAGTGTGATCCGGGCGAGGCAGGAGCGCGTGTTCGGATTTCATGAACTACCTGAGGCGTTGGCTATACTTATTCCACCATGGGAAAACGCCAGGATAATTCACGCTGCGAAGATTTCGGAGATTGGGTCGCAGGCAATTGTTCTTAACCATGCTTACTCATCTTGTAATTTGGAAATATCGAACTGACATCGAGCCGGAAGTGCGGGAAGAACACGTCCACATGCTTCGCAGTTTGGCCATTAAGATTTCAGCTGTTCAATCGCTGCAGGTAGGATTCGATGTCCTTGGTCTGCCCCGCTCTTACGATACGGGCCTCGTCGCCGTTTTCCCAGATCGCGCCGGCCTCGAGGCTTACACCATCCATCCGGAACATATCAAAGCCGCTGAATTCGGCCGGACAATTAGCGCCCACGTTGCCTCGGTTGATTTCGAAACGCCGGATAGTTAAGTCCCGTCATGACGCGAATGAAAATCCCAAGAACGTATTTTTGGGACCGCGGGGTTCCCGCCCGCCTCGGTCCGAAGGAATAATCCAGAGACCTGGGACGACCTGGCCACGAGTGCGGGCGAGACGCCCGCTGTCCCAGTGAAGAAGGTACATGACGCGGAAGAAACTCCTACTTGTATTCCTGACCGTAATCCTCCTTTCGCAAATTCCTTTTGCCTACCGCGGGTACAAGCTCGGTCGTCTCCATTCCGCAATTCAACGCGTCAACTCAGAACGTGCTGCGCAGGCAGACCAGTTCGGGTTTTCGGAATACAAGGGCGTGCTTCACGTTCATTCCTTCCTGGGTGGCCACAGCAAAGGAAACTTCGAAGAAATCATCGCAGCAGCAAAATCAAATCAGCTTGCCTTCGTGGTAATGACAGAACACACGTCAGGAAACTTCAACACTGCGGCGATGACGTTGAAGGGAATGCAATCGGGCGTGTTGTTCATGAATGGGAACGAAGTCAACATCGCGAACGGCGATCGGCTACTGATTCTGCCCGGCGATGAATCGACAAATGGACCGCCGGATGAATTAGTTTCGAGAGCGAAGGCGAGAGGAGCTTTATCTATTGTCGCCTACCCACAGCAGTTCAAATCATGGAATAGCGATTACGACGGCGTGGAGGTCTACAACGTTTACACAAACGCGCGCGAGATCAATCCACTGGTAATGTTCTTCGATAGTCTGTGGTCCTATCGCAGTTATCCCGATCTGCTTTTTGCAAATTTCTATTCAAGGCCCAGCGCCAACTTGCAGAAGTGGGACGAGGCGATTGCTGCTAAGAATAAGAGACTCGTTGGAGTCGCCGGCAACGATTCGCACGCAAACGTGGGTGTCAGTCTCAACGACTCGTCAGGTAAAACCCTGCTGGGAGTGCAACTCGACCCGTACGAGCGTAGCTTTCGGCTGGTGCGGCTCCACGTGCTGATTCCTAGCGACAAGACTCTTAGCCTGGAAACACTTGCGGATGCGCTCTCAGGCGGCCATTGCTTTATAGGATTTGACCTCTTTGGCGACACCACCGGATTTAGTTTTTCGGCCTCAAATGGCACAGAAACGAAGATTCAGGGCGATGAGATTATGGCCGACAAGGAAGTGCGGCTTTCGGTAAGCACGCCGGTCACAAGTCGCGTCGTTTTGTTTAAAGACGGAAAGCTTTTCGAGGAGCGGGGTGGCGCCCGAAAACAAGAGTTTTTGGTCACGGACAAGGGGAGCTATCGGGTCGAGGTCTACCTACCGCAGCTTCCGAAGCCAGTAAGCGAGCAACCCTGGATCATTTCCAATCCGATCTATGTTAGGTAGCCGTGTATCTGACTCATTAGAGAATTAAAATACAGAACCGAGCAAAGCTACTCGGTTTGTAACCTCCTTTACTAACCTTGTTCGATTGCTGGTTGAAATAGCAAACTAACGCTACGCCCAGACACGACAATGCCCCATCGGGTTAATTGTATGGCCTGATGGGGCACGAAAACCGGAAAGCTCCGGATTCAAATTATCGTCGGAAGCGGTGCTTAAGTTCACCGTTAATACTGTAGGAAGTCACCGTAGTTGGACTCCTCACTCGCATTATCTCCCGAGTATTAGGGAGCCGCGAGAACAGCCTTCCATATTTGATTGTCAAGTAGGTGTAGTCTAGGCGCGCGGCGAGACGGTGTCAAGAATCAGCTTGACTGTAGGCGAAGCGTACAAAATAAGTTAAAGATGCGTGCGCCGTTTTCAAGTGGCATTTTCCGTGCGCGCTAGTTAACCCTTATCGAGTTCTACTATTCTTTATTGACGCCATTTTGGCTGTATTTCATTTTATGGAAATCCCCATCAATACCCCTCGTGACTTCAGTTTTAAGAGAACGATCATCAGCCACGGCTGGTATGGACTGCAGCCGTTTGAAATCGACCGAGACAATTGGATGCTGTCTCGCGTTTTGGATTTGGAAGGCACTCGACCTGTAACGATCCAAATTAGGGAGATCAGGAGGGGGATAGAAATCCGCACCTCTCGCCGGCTTAGCCAGTCCGGCGCCAAACAGGTCGTTCGCGATGTTCGTCACATCTTGAGGCTCGATGATGACATGGGCGAGTTTTACACTCGCATGGCTGATGAACCTGAGTTCAGTTGGATTCCGACCCAGGGCGCCGGTCGAATGCTCCGTTCGCCGACCGTATTCGAGGACCTGGTGAAAATGATTTGTACGACGAATTGTTCCTGGGCCTTGACCCAAAAGATGGTGACCGGAATGGTCGAGAACCTGGGACGAGAATCAAATGATGGGCGCCGCGCTTTCCCCACGCCTGAAGCAATGGCGCTGATGCCGGAGAGGTTTTATGTAAACGAAGTGCGCGCGGGCTATCGTGCTCCTTACTTTAAGGAGTTGGCCGATCGTGTCGCATCAGGGGAACTCGACGTGGAAGGCTGGTTACACAGTCCGCTCTCAACGCCTGATTTGATCAAGGCAATGCGCGAGGTGAAAGGCGTTGGACCTTATGCTGCAGAAAATGTCCTCAAACTGATCGGGCGCTATGACGGGCTCGCTCTCGACTCCTGGACCAGAGCAAAGTTTTTCGAAGTACGAAATAATGGACGCAAAGCCACAGACAAGAAAATCGCGCTTTACTACTCTCGCTTCAAGGAATGGCGCGGCCTCGCCCTTTGGTGTGACATGACTCAGGATTGGCTCGAATAAGTGGCCTTCCGCACCATCATAAGTCGTACAACAATATATCCGACATGCGGGATAGTTATCCGAGTTTTCGCATAGAAGTTTTATGGAACTTTGCTCTTTTGAGTTCGTTTAATGAGCACTCTCCCAAGGAGTCGTTAACGAACACAAGGAGTCCAACAATGAAAACATTAATTAGTCGCCTAGTCATCGCTGCAGTAATCGCCTCGTTTGCCGGTGTTGCCGCATTCGCCAAAACCAAAACTGAAACCTTCACGCTCGAAAGCAATGTGAAGTTCAACGGCACCGTAATCAACAAAGGTGTCTACAAAGTGAAGTTTGATGATCAGACCGGAGAAATAACGATCGCCGACAGAAGTGGTAAGGTGGTTGCTCGCGCAACTGGTTCGCTGGAGAAGCGCGACCAGAAAGCCCGTCAGTTCATGCTTCGGACAATTGCCGCCGGAGAAGACACGGAGTTGATTGGTGTCACCTTTGGTGGATCAGAAAGTGATGTGATGGTTAGTGGCTCTGCCGCCCGTCGCCAATAATAATCCCCTACAAGTTTCTCGGCATCGCTCCCGGACTATAAAGTCTCGGGGGCGATTGCTTTTTAAACGAGACTGTTTTCAATGTTTGAGATGAGGCGTGCCATTCGCTTTTGCAGGTGCGTGAAAAAGTGAGTCTCTTTGCCCCGTTGGGGCAAGCAAAGAATTCATTCCACACGAAAGCTTCCGCATTACCCAACTTTCAAAATGTATTGACAACTTGACGACCGTTCGGCGAATCTAACCCCAACTTGCACGCCCCATGTAAGTTAATTAAATGGCTTTCCCGCTTTTATCTATGAAAAGAAGTTACCTCGCATTATCGTTTCTCGTCGTTTTCATTTCTATCACCACCGCCCGAGCGCAAGAGGGCAAGGGAGGGCAGAAAGAGGAAACCCGTCCCCGTCAAACGGCTCCCGCGATCGTTATTTCGTCCCCCAGCCCGGTTGCGGTTCCCTCGCCGCGTATTTCTCCCG
>DASQKG010000344.1:0-11571 GCA_035630655.1 Pyrinomonadaceae bacterium | reverse complement strand
TTCTTTTATTATTCCGGAGACCATCCAATGGCAGGCCACCGCGATGCCGGCATGTCTCTTTGGAGTCCCACCGCGCCCTGGTTGATGCCTGACTCGACTGAGCCTCAGATTGTTTATCTTCCTTCGAGGCTCTGGCTTATCGGTCTCGGCAATCTTGGTCAGGCATATCTTTGGCTCCTTGCGTGTTTGCCTTATGACCCAAGTACACTTGACCTAATGCTTCAGGACGATGACCGAGTCGCGAAATCGAACGAGAGCACGTCGTTGCTAACCGACTCAACGATGGTTGGTCTGATGAAAACGCGCGCTATCGCAGCCTGGCTCGAGCAAAAAGGCTTCCATACAACTATTATTGAGCAGCGCTTTGGAAAGTGGACTCGCAGGGCGCCCCATGAACCGAACGTCGCTCTGTTCGGAGTGGATAATTCGTTGGCGCGTGCGGCGCTTGAGCAAGCGGGCTTCGGCCTGGTTGTGGAGACCGGATTAGGCGCCGGCCCCCAGGCGTTTCGTAATTTTTTCCTACATGCCTTCCCAAGCTCGCTGAGTGCTGGTCGGCTCTGGTCGGGCGATGTTGTTACAAATGCAGCCGACGTATTGCAGATGCCGGCATATGAGCCATCGAAACACCCGGGGTTAGACGAGTGCGGACTTGCACAACTCGCATCGCGCACGGTCGGGGTTCCATTCGTCGGTCTTACAGCAGCGTCGTTCGCAATCGCCGAGTTATTGCGTAGCCTACACGGCGGGCCTGCTCTTGAATTAGTATCAGGCTCCCTGGCCGCGCTTGAGGATGTGGAAATTTCAACAGTGGAGAATCGGATTTACGAATTCGGCCATGTCGCCGCTGCAGCGTGAAGCAATCTCGACGTGCCTAACCGTAAAAGATCTGGCAATGCATATCTATGATGAATCGACATCGCGGCGTACCATCTGGCGCGTCCAAATCAATTGGTCGCGCGAGCTGACCTTCTCTCCTCGCCAGACGAATTTCATACGCGGAACTGTGCCTCACGAAAGAGGCGTCTACTGCATCTATTCGAAAAATCATACTTTCAGTTACGCTTCTCCCGAATGGTCAAAGCAGCGCTGGAATTCCGCAATATACGTAGGAAGCGGTTGGTTGGATGATCGCTTGTGCGCCCACTTAACCTACCAAAGAAACGATCTCTTATTGCAGCATTTAGACACTACTCAGCTTGCATATCGATATTCTCAGATCGTTCATTCCGATCTTGTCGACTGGCCTAAGACGGTCGAAGCTGGTCTCTTGGGTTTGTTTCAAAAGACGTTTGGTCGACTTCCACAAGCCAACCGACGGTATGAAACGTTTCCGGATGTACCAATCAACCAATTCATAGTTCGACAATCGCCCAACTTCAATTATTTGGCGCGAGGCTGAGACGACGTCTCGAACAACTCAGAGGTTGGGCGGTTTCAAAAACAATTTAATTCGGCGCAGGGCGCGAGATGACCCGACAATATTGAGAATTGAACATCATTGCGCACCTGCCGACTCGAGTAGTCTTGAGCCTCAAATCCGGAGCTACGTTAATACACACAGTAAAGCTGAAAAAAGTAAGGCAGTGTTTGGATGGTAGCCCGAAGAACCCTAAGAGGCGGTGATGAAAGAGCGGTTACGTGCGACAAGATCCCAGGCGGATCCACTCGTTTCGTTTTCAAAATCGTTTAGATCGTGATAAGCGGTCAGTGTCCGAACCCGCCCAACCACCTGAGTGGCTACATTCTGCAACCATCTGATTGTCGAGCATTATATTGCCCCGTTTCGCAGTGTCAAAGGTCCTTCACCGGAGCGCGATCGCCGTCGCTTATAGCTAGGTGACCATCCGTAGATTCGGGCCCCTCATCCGATATGTGAACGATTGTTTGTAATTCACATTAGTGATATAAGGCCTGCTGTTTCTTGTCTGGCTTCCATCCTCAACTCAGGAGGTCTCTTGGTTATGCATAAGCTGGTGCTCAATTTCCTCTTTGTTCTTCTGTCACTTGCTTCAAGACGAATCGCAACGTCGGGACCAAGCTCCTTCAATATTGTAGCCTGGTACATCTGTAAGTTCAGCGGCAGGAGTACAACGTCGTAGTTACCGACCATACCAGCGTTATCACGGCCGGTTAGAGCGCGCATTGCGCCAATAAGTGCAAGGGGGCATTGCCGCATCGGTACGTACAGCGTCAGTCAATTAAGATTCAATTTCATAGCGAATGCTTAATACTGCGAACGGTAACTCAAGCCAAAGTTACGCGGGCATTCAATATCACGCGTAGGGTGTTTCAGAGCTGAAAGCATGCCTCGGAAATTTTTTCACTCCTCAATTCAAGAATTAGAGGCGCTGTTGAATGAGCAGCATATCAGCGTCTCCCTTCTTGAGACCTTACAAGGGGAGTTAGCACATCGGAAGACAGAGCGTGCGGCAAGGTTGCGGAAGCGGGTCAACGATCGCCTCATCGCATCCGGTGCTAATGCAAATTCTCAAGGACGCGTTTCTAGGAAACCACCGGTGTTTCCGTCGCCTCCACAGCAGTCGGTCGCCCAATCAGGCGGGGCTCAGGAATCAATCCACTTTCAACAACCATCTGCCAGGACCCACAGTACAAGTGAAACCTTACGCGCTGAGGTAAGAAAGGCATTGCCGCAGACTTTGCCGCCTGAGACCAACCGTCCGGAAAACATTCTGTCGTCATGGATTGCATTGGAAGTTTTGTCGCCGCAGACCTATCGCCGGCCGGAGGATTTGGGTAGCGGCCCCGCACGCGTTGCCCAATTGAGCGGACCGAAGCCGCCATGGGACCGAGGCGAGAGATCGCGTCAAAATCAACGCCTCTACTACCAGATCGTTCTCGGCTCAATAAAGATGGAGCCAGCAGTGGCGCTGCTCCTTGAACGATATGGTGATACTCGTCCAGAGATGCCAAGCGCCCGAGGTACCAAGGCTGCGCTAGCCATCGTCGTGGTTAACAGTCAAGGGCATCTTGTTAAGTCGCCGGCGATCGGTATTTCCAGTTTCGGATGGGGTGTCATAACCGCGTTAAAGGGAGAGTTGGCAGACTTGGCTCGATGGTCAGATGTTGAATCACAGTTGGTGGAGCAAATAGAGAGGTGCCTTACCCGCAGCGCTGCGGGAGAGGAGGAAGTCGAAAGTCGTCCTCTCACAGCAGCTGCACTGTTCAGGGCTTACGAGGAACTCGTCGATGAGCTTGGAATACCTGGGGACTGGATCGAACCGCCCGACTTTGCGATTCGCTCCTATACATATTACAAAGATCCTAACCCACCAGAATTGCTGTTGCTTAATAGCTTTTTCCTAGCGGACCTCGCTATCGCTCGACAATTGTTTTCCAAGAACGAAGCACCGCACAACTTACGACGGTATCTCGGCGTCGAGCCTGCGCACAACAGCAAGGATTTGCTCCGCGACGAGACTGCTCTGGCGGACGCTGTGAGCCCCGCACTTACGCCCCTGGCCCGCTGGCCTGGACGGGATCGATATCCACTCGTGCTACTTCAGCAAGCAGCTGTCAACCTGGCATTCAGCGAAACGAGAGACGGGGGCTTGCTAGGCATCAACGGGCCGCCGGGGACTGGAAAGACGACCCTGCTTCGAGACTTGGTCGCCGGTGTTGTGGCTGACCGGGCAGAGGCTATGGCCAAGTTCGATGATCCGGAGTTGGCCTTCAATCATTCAGGACAGCAGCTCCGTGTTAGTAATAGTTGGCTTCATCTATACCAGTTGGACGCCTCACTGCGTGGGTTCGAAATGGTAGTGGCATCCTCGAACAATAAAGCCGTGGAAAATGTTAGCGCGGAGCTGCCCGGGCTAACCGCTATCGCAAACGATGCACCGGAACTGCGCTATTTCAAAAGCTTGTCCGACGCGCTACATCAGACCGAAACATGGGGGGTGATCGCCGCAGTTCTAGGGAACATGCAGAACCGTAGCCGGTTCAAACAAACTTTCTGGTGGGATAACGAGAGCGGACTCAGTAGTTACCTGCGCGTGGCCGCGGGCGCGCCGCCAGCGGTGAAGATGACCGACCCAAAGACTGGGCGTGTAGAGCAGCATACACCTCACATTGTTGAAGCCGAACAGCCGCCTTCGACTCATCAGGAAGCCTTGGCCCGATGGGGAACAGCACGTAAGCGATTTCTAAATACTCTAAAGAAAAGCCGCCAATCGCAAGAGTCCTTAGAGAAGCTCCGAACCGACTTAGCGCGAGTTCCTAATTTGGCCCAAGCGGAAGTCAGCGCCGAGACCAAGTTTGATAGTGCTGCAGCAAAGGTGCGAAAGCTCCATGCCGAGGCTGGCTTTGGGCAGGAGGAGAGAGCCACAGTAGAGTCTGAGTTAGAAGACGCCGATCAACAGCTGACCGCACATGACTTGTCGAGGCCGGGCTTCTGGGCGCGGTTGTTCCGCACCCGGAGGGCGCGAATGTGGGCTGAGCTCCGAAGAGCGTTGCTGCACCAGCAGAATGCGGAATCCGATTGGCGGATAGCTCGAACAGAACACGAACAAACGAAGAAGCGGCTCGCTGATGCGGAGAGGCGAGGGATAATTCTTGCTGGCTGTGAATTCTTCGCCGTCGACCACGGAAAGCGGCACCAAACGACGCCATGGTTTACTGCGGATGCGCAACGCCTTCGCGATGAGGTCTTCATTTCTGCGATCGCCCTTCACCGAGCATTTATTGACGCTGCTGCAAAGCCTTTGCGTCACAATATCGGTGCACTAATGAACGTATTCACGACGCAAACGCTGCCCAATGCCGCGAAGCAGGCCCTCCTGCCGGACTTGTGGGCGTCACTCTTTCTCGTCGTGCCGCTGGTCTCAACGACGTTCGCTTCAGTTAACCGAATGTTGGGCAAACTTCCACTCGAGAGTCTCGGATGGCTGTTTGTAGATGAAGCTGGACAAGCGCTACCGCAAGCTGCTGTTGGCGCGCTTCTGCGAAGTCGACGCGCTGTCGCTGTTGGCGACCCATTGCAAATAGAACCAGTTGTCTCGCTCCCCGACAGGTTGGCTAACGCTATTTGCCTACAGTTCGGCGTGGATCCAGATCACTACGGGGCGCCGGCGGCTTCGGTACAAACATTAGCTGATGCTGCTTCAACATATATCAGCGAGTTTCCGACAACTGCGGGAAGCCGGAGTGTGGGCGTGCCTTTACTCGTGCATCGACGGTGTTCGGCGCCAATGTTTAACGTCTCAAACGCGATCGCCTATTCTGGACTAATGGTCTTTGCAAAAGATCCCAGACCGTCTGCGATACAAGACGTGCTTGGTCCTTCCACCTGGATTCATGTCGAAGGGAGTGGCGAAGACAAGTGGTGTAGAGAGGAAGGCGACGAAGTGCTACGGATTCTCCGTCAACTCGCACAGGCCGGCTCCGAACCCGATCTCTATATCATCTCACCTTTCGTGATCGTAGCTGAACGCCTTCGAGACATCGTCATTAATAGTGGAGTGCTTGAAGGCTGGATTGTTGGGGACGACTGGCGTTGGACAAATGAGCGAATTGGCACGGTGCATACTGTGCAGGGCCGCGAAGCCGAAGCTATTATTCTTGTACTAGGCGCACCTCTTCCGGCACAGACAGGTGCTCGGGGTTGGGCTGGCGGACGACCGAACCTACTTAACGTAGCTGTCACCCGCGCGAAGGAGGCCATTTACGTAGTGGGGAACAGATCGTTGTGGAAAACAGCAGGCTTGTTTAGCGAGCTCGACAAGAGACTTCGGTGAACGCGGCGAGGATAGTAGACATTTGGTAGAGGGAAACTATGCTGCGCATGTGAAGGTCTTACCTTCACCGAGTCAGGTGCCGAGCCAGCCATGTGGGCAGGCGCTGCCAATAAGACGTTGGTAAGATAAATTAAATCGTTATGGCGGAACCAAAAGAAATCGATCTCAGGTTAGCGATCAATGCCATCTCGGACGTCGTTCAAAACCGACCACGCCCGTTGAGAGAGTTCGACCAGATCTACATGAAAACCGGAGATATGGTATTGCAAAGCGAGCTCGTGGCACGATGGGCCGATGGGAAGCGCCTTGCGTTCGTCGGTGATGGAGATGCCATTAGTATCTGCGTTGCCTATTTGCACAAACGAGGCATTATTGACTACGGACCTTCCGAAATCGTGGTCTACGATTTCGACGAGCGCATCTGCAGTGCGGTTACGCGGTTCGCCGATAGGGAGCAACTCGGTACTCTACGCTCAGAACTGTACAACTGTTTGGATGCTTTCCCTGGGCCGACGAACTTCGACTGCTTTTATACAAATCCACCTTGGGGTGCGAGCAACGAGGGAGAGAGTGTCAAGGTGTTCGTGCAACGTGGAATGGAAGCTACGGGATATAGTGGGGAAGGCATGGTAGTCATCGCCGATGACTTAGAGCTGCAGTGGCCTAAACAGGTTCTCGCAAACGTACAGACGTATGCCGTCTCGTCGGGTTTCTACATTCAAAAGATGATGCCACGGTTACATTCTTATCACTTAGATGACGCACCGAACCTCAGGTCATGCAATCTGATCTTCAAGTCGCTATCATCGACCGAACGCACGGTAAAGAGCTCTGCCATTTCAGACCCAGGAAGACTGGCGAACTTTTATGGACGAGAGAACCCACCGCGAGTGAAGTACGTGCGGGAAAGAAAGCGCTTGGATTATGGCAAAGCGCATGAAGACGAGTATGCTTTTGATCTGTTGGAGGCAACGTAATGTCTGAAATAATCAAGCCTGGGCAGGGTCTGCTCTACATGAAGGTAGGCACGCATGCCAGGGAAAGCCTTGACGACATTATTGAGCGTAAAACGCGAGAAATCGAGGAAGCTGGGTTTGCGTTCTGGGGTTATGGCGGCAGTACTTGTCACCCGCAAACCATGGTCCAACCCTTTGCCAGAGATTATGAGCGCCGCGGTTCCAAGATATACCTTTGCATGCAGCCAATGGTGTCTACCCACTTCGCGGAACCGTTGCGAGCGGACGAGTTTTCGGTAGACGGAATAGATTGGCAGGAGATACCAGATTCCATTAATGTACTTGGCTCTCGTTACGCATTAGCTATCACCGACCTTCGTAAAGAAGAGTTTGAGCTCCCTCTTGAAAGTACAAAAGTCGCATTGGGCAATAGTATGGGTGCACCAGGAAGCAAATACATCAGCGGTCGCGTAGACAAAGCTTGTCTGGAAGTAGCAGAGCCAGATGCTTCAGCACCCGAAAAGTCTGTCCATATCGGTCTCGTTGCTGATATTGTGAAACCTTACGCTGTATACGTTCGAAATCGCCGCCGTTAAGCCGCCAGCACTTGAGGAGCGCCGGACCTAAGGTCATTGATGTAGCTACGCAAACCCTCAGAGATTCCTTCTAGAGTAGCTGCTTCATTTTTGCAACTAAAGCAGATCGCAAGAGCCTTATCGACATCCGGTTCCCCGCAGACTGCGGCTCGAAGACGAGAATGATTCTCCTCGGATAACGAGCGAAGAACCAATTGCTCGAGGCACTTGATCTTTCCACATAAGAACTGCAGCCTGGGATCGACATCCAGCAATCGCTCGATTGCTTTGATAGCCCTCTTATCACCGGTCAGCAACAAAGGTAATGCGCGAGCGATAACGACGGCGCACAACTGGCTTTCGCCACTATCCAGTGCGACTGCTGTCCGTTGAGCTGCGAGTTCGAAATCGGCTGCCATGAGCTGTTCATTCTCGGTCGGTTCCACGGTCTCAGCTCGTTCCAAAAAAGCCTCGAGTTCCTTGATTGCAGTTGTTGCGTTCGTTCTGAGCGCGCTCTTCTGGATTTTCTTGGCTACGACATATCGCGCCGCACCGAGTATGCCAAGCGGGCCTGTAATTGAGCCGTCGGCCGGAAGCAGTTCTTCCAGCAAGCCATAGCACGCGCCCTTGAAAAGTATGTCATTGTCTATTACGGCTTCCATGATTAAGCCGGCTCGCCCAGCACGTTTCTTAGATATGAGAGAGTGTCATCCGGCAGGCTCGAGAGAGAGAGTTGTCGCATGGCAATATTGTTGACTTCTTGCCATACCGGTTTTGCCGATGAATAAATGTATCGCAATGAAGCAATAGCGGTTGCCCAGTCACCTGACGAGTATCCAAAGCACATAGCCAACGTGCCGGGTTCAATACGGAGCTCCGCAGCGGCCCCTAGGGCTGCCCGGGCAAGGCTTTGGGCTCCCCCTCCGGCGGCAACCGGCAGTATTACTGGCTGCGGATCTCCGGTTAGTAGTTCAAGAGCAAATTCATCGGCTGCAACTTCTTCTGGATCTGGTCGAGACGCTGGGGGATCGGGATTGGGGTAAGATTCCAGATCGACTATTACGCTTTCGTTCAACAGGTGGCCGAGCGAGATATGAGCAAGTTCATGCGCTAGATAGAACGCAATTTGTGCCGGATAGAATGAGTCTTTGCCTAGCAGTATGGCGTGGCGTCCTCCGACACTAACACTCATCGCAGCCATTCGTTTTTGGCGCCAAGGAAAAACACGCAAATGAATAGTCGGTATCCCAATCGCCCAGCACACAGATAGTAAGTCCACAAGGCGCACGTACGACTGGTTAGCCAGGATCGCCGCGCGAATCTCACCAGCACTCTGCCCGATTACCACAGACGAAACGTTAGTTCCTGATACGAGTATCGCACCCAGTGCTGTACCGAACGACGTAATGGCCCACTTCTCTATATCGCTCTCTCCTGAGAGGTGTTTGAAGCGCGCCTCCTCCTTCCAAGTGAATCGAGGCGCATTGTCATCCTCAAGCAGGGAGTGCGGATCTAACCCCAATTTACGAGCGATCGAATAACGCAGTTCCGCACGAGCCGAAGAGGATGCGTCAGCGTCATCGCTCCACCACATCGGCCAGGCCGCATTGATGGCTGGATCGCTTAGACCAAGCGTTTTAAGACGCTTCCTAAGTTGCGCAGCATTGTCGTTGAGCATTAACGATCACCCCCTGATCGTTTCTCGGGTCGCAGCCCTTTTGAGGCATTTATTATCTTTGCTATTGCCGATGCATGTTCCTCCGAGCCGTCCCATATACTTTGGAAAGCATTGACGACTTTGTCTTTGCCCTTTCCCCGCAAGACATCCGCTCGTGATTCCTGTTGCATGTAAATGAATAATCTGGCTTTCGCTTTTCCTTGCCGTTCGAAGTGGCCCTTCAGAGCTCGCGAAACCGTCGATTGGCTTATTTTAGCAGCTTTCGCGACTATAGCCTGAGAAAGATGCCTGCTTTTCATGAACTCTAGCAGCTGCTGGGCGAAAGATTCCTCTTGCATACAAATGCATATTATTGCATACTGGGAATATCGTGAAAAGCGAAAACCGAATAGTCTTACCGGACCTTTTTTGTTGGACAAGATTTGGGACGGAAGCATCTGAACCAGTCGAACAAATTCTCTTTCGCAAGGAGCAGGAGCGCTTAGCTAACGGCGGACTATTCCTCTGGGGAATTGGGAACGCCGTGGGACCTTCCATCAGGGAACTGACGCAACACGCTTCGCGACCGGAAGTAGTCTTTAGCCCTATAAAGTCCGCTCCCAGATTAAAGGATGTTGACCCGCCCGCTATCGTCGCATGGACAGCAGCGGAGGCGCTGGATGGAAGCCACTTCGTTATACCACCGCACTCCCTCGTTACCAGTAGATATGACCCGACCGCTCCGAGATCTCACCACTATGCTTTGGTGTGTTTTAGTGAGAGGCCCTTACTACCACTTCGTACCGAGGGCAAGATCGGGTTCACACAACTGCGTAACTTGAGAACCGGTCGGCCAGTCGGCGCATCGCAGGTCACAGCTGTCGTTCGGCGCCTTGAAAGAGATACGCTCGAGACAACGATGTACGAGATAGCAATCCGGGCAGAGCTGATTTATCCATATTTCGTAAGGTTGCGGAGGGCTGTGGAGCTTCCAACCCTGGAAGCCCAACTGACGAACCAGTAAGGTGCGTCCATCGCGCTTCGCTTGCCTTGAAGACCGTCCCTCACCCCACGTTACTGGCAATCCGTCAAAAAGCATTCGCTGTGTCTTAGAGGTATCGGCCAGTCGTTCCCATGTTAGCGAGAACGCTTTGATACACGTTTCTTAGACCGAACCTTGAGCGATCCCGCCTGCATCACCTTACTTGGCAATTTCGCAGGTAGATCCAAATCGTCATCAAGTAAAACATTAACCCAAACGCGAGCTACCGCTGAATATGTCAGTAAGACCCGAGACGGTGGTTCTCTGACTCCACGTTCATAAGCTGACAACTCTGCCCGAGTGAATTCCTCGTCTAACCCCAACTGCCGGAGCATCTCATTCTGCGACAACCCAAGTTGATCTCGTATGGTTCGCAGCTTCTCGCCCAAGAACCTCGGCCGCTCCCGCCTTCCCTTTCCCATTAGGCTTTGCCTCCCCGGTTGGAGGGCAGCCTGTAGGCATTGCATCTAGGAACAATTGTTCCTACTATATGGCCTTTGATAATAACCGCGGTGAAACGAAGTCCTCGCTCACCTGCGGCGCGCATCATTCTCGAGCAACAGCCGCTTCATTCATTGGCTTTGTAGTATCAGGTTTTCAATTGCCGAGCGGAAAATAGCAGAGCAGGCAGCGGCTGACAATGAAATAGATAGGTCAAGACCCTCTCCCCCAGAGGAACTTCCAACCACTAGTAGAAGTCATGTTCCGCTTTAGCAGAAACTTGTCTCGATCAATTCTCTCTGCAGCCATTACTACGCTGCTGGTGATGGGGCTTTTTGGAGACGGGGGTTGCGGCCGGTTTTCAACTCCGAAACCATCAAACGCCAAAATAGAAGAAGCGATTATGAAGACTGGAGCCCGCAACCCGTTGGTTGGTCGCGTTGAACTGGAAACAGTTCAAATCCAGCAGATCGGCAGCTTAACACAGAGAAAAAGTATTGGCCGGTGCGCGCAAAAGTGACCACCAAAGCGACCCGGCAAGAAGCGCAACTGAGCTACGAAGTCTTCCTTAACGATTACAACGAATGGACCGCTCGGCTCGCGGAGCGATAAAGAGGGCATTCTATGCGTCGCTACAAAATTATAGAGTTCACCGTCGCACTATTAGCGACCATCGTGTTCTCCTCAGCCGCGGGTGCTCAGAGAGCTAGCGTTAACAATCAAGCGCCCGTAAAGCCTAAGACAACACCGCAAAGTCAATCCACTGCCTCCGATGATTCCTGGTGGGCAGCACAACGAAGCCTTGAAGGCGCCATTGTCCAGCTCGAGAAGTATTTACGCGACTCGCCGAATGGCCCACACGCGCCAACGGCTAGACAACAGTTAACAGCGTTACGTGCCCTGGCGATGACACAGTCGCAACCCGAGTGGGTCATGGTGCGGACCCTACCTCTACCTGATGTTCCACTGTGGAGAGTCGAGCATGTTGAAAGATTAGCTGACAGAGTGCGACTTCGAATTAATATCAAATGCGGCCGAGACGACGGAGGTGACTGCCAACTCAGATCATTCGCCAGATCTTCGCTTGTATTGGTAGATAATGAAGGGACGTTCTATCCGATGCTCGAGGTGGAGCCCTTGCCAAGTG
>DASQKG010000343.1:0-5410 GCA_035630655.1 Pyrinomonadaceae bacterium | reverse complement strand
GGTCGCGTTGCTTCAACAGCCGTTGTTTCTCACGGCGGTCAACAAGGCGGCGATAAATTGAACTAGCTGGCACAGTGATTAAGTAAGCTGTCTCGGCCGCCAGCGCGGCAGCTAACGGGGTAACGTCCTGCGCGAAAGCGGCAACGACTGCGAAACTCGCCAATCCCCAAAAATTTAAGGGCTCTTTGAAGGCTTCTTTTACGTACTTAAAATCAAACTTATTCGACTCTGGCATAACCTTGAAAAAACCGAAAAACTCCCGACCTTCTCAATCGAACATCGCAGGCGGCAGGGTATCTACCGACTTCCACTCTGATCGCTGCTCTCGCCCGCTGCAGGTAGAGCTTGCGGCGAGCTGCTGCTCGCAGCCGGCAGCAGACCCATGTCGCGTTTATAGGACAGCAGCTTGTCCTGTAGCTGCATGTCCATCGCCTCGCGTTCAATGTCCTGCATCTGGTTGTCTACATTGGCTGCGCCAAGTTGCATTTTTGCCTCGGCAGCAGCGGCGCGGCGATCGATCTTGTCGCGCATCTCGTTGAAGGTGGAAGCGTCGTCGCCAAGCTGGAACGATTCCATCGTTTGCGCGAGTTGCTCCTGCAGTCGAGCTTGCTTCGACTGATTGATCAACTGCATCGCCTCGGCAGTACGCCTCTGCATCTGCAGGACGTAATTGTCGCGGGCCTTCAGCGCCTGCTTCGACGCCAGGCTGGCATGCTCATGCTGCTGGCCGGTTTTTATCAGGTCAACCTGCGCTTGTTGAAGCTGACCGATATAGGCAGTGGCGATATCATCCCGCCCCAGTTTCACAGACGCCCGTATCTTTGAATCTAAATCGACGACCTGAGTTTCCAGTCGCTCCTTATTCTTGGCCAGTAGCTTTTCGGTGGCCATCACCTGCGCGACGGAATTATTCAGCTCCGGCACGCGGTCGCGCATGTCGCGAATGGTCTGCTGAAGTATTAGCTCGGGATTCTCAGTCGATTCGACGATCCCGCCAAACGCCGCTCGCAATGAGCGCTTCATTCTCGTCCAAAGTCCCATTTTTGCCTCGATCCTCCAGCGGTCCAGGTGTTGCTGATGTTACTCAGGGGGTACCGGATAAGTCTATTAACTTACGTCCGCCCGCATGTGTCTTGTACGATGAATAACTTCGAAGGGTTCAAAATACGCTGCCAAAGTGTACGGGAGTATAACAGTAATCTCGTCCCTTCCAGAAAACCACAATACACTTCGCTTTACGGTCCGGCCACCGCGCCCTCCCGGAACGCCCCGATATCTCTTCGATACTGCATTCCCGGCCAGCTAATTCTACCGATCGCCGCATAACAACGGCTTAATGCTTCCGCCAGCGTAGCGTCAGCTCCGGCGACCCCCAACACACGCCCTCCCGCAGTCAGAAAACCGCCGCCTTCAGACTTTGAAGTGCCGGCGTGGAAAATCTCGACATCATCGCCGGCTGAGTTCAAGCCGCTGATGGGCAAACCACCTTCGCACGGACCTGGATAACCTCCGCTCGCCAGTACCACGCAGGCAGACGACTGATCACTCCACTTGGCTTGAACGTTTCGCAGTTCTCCATCTGTAATTGCCTGGAAAATTCTGAACAGGTCGCTTTGGAGTCTTACGAGGATTGCCTGCGTTTCCGGATCGCCAAACCGCACGTTGTACTCGAGTACTTTAGGTCCGTCAGCCGTTAGCATTAGACCAACGAAAAGTATCCCCTTGAAAGGACAGCCCTCCTGGCTCGCCCCCATTAAAGTAGGCTCCACAATCTCTCGCTGGATTTGTTGAAGAGTTTCCTGATCGACTACCGACCTATCAGTTATCGCGCCCATTCCTCCCGTGTTCGGCCCAGTATCGCGCTCTCCGATTCTCTTGTGATCGCGCGCCGGCGGCATTAGCACGTAGTCCTTGCCATCGGCAAAAGCAAGCACTGAAACTTCTCTTCCCTTTAGAGCTTCTTCGATTAGTAGCTGCTCCGTTGCGGAAGACGACACCAAATTGCCACTCAAGAGTTCCTTTACAGCCTTTTCACCTTCCACTGGCGAAGCGGCAACGACCACGCCTTTGCCGGCCGCCAGTCCGTCGGCCTTGATGACAACCGCCGCATCGCTGCGCCCAAACTTGCCACTTCGCAACGCGTCGAGCGCCTCCGTCTCAGAAGTCGCGAGCTGGTAACGCGCCGTGGGGATTCCATGACGCGTCATGAAGTCTTTGGCGAACCCCTTGCTCGCCTCGAGACGCGCAGCCGCGCGGTTGGGCCCCATTATTCTGAGTCCCGCGCTTTCGAATTCATCTACGATGCCATCCGCCAGAGGACCTTCAGGGCCGACGATAGTCAGGTCGACCTCGTTGATTCGGGCAAAATCTACCAACGCAGTATTGTCAGTTACGGGGACACACTCCGCGAGCTCGGAAATCCCGCCATTTCCCGGCGCGCAATACAGGTCGAGAGGCTCTCGTGAAGTCCGTCTTAACGCCCAGAGAATCGCGTGTTCCCTGCCGCCTGATCCTATTACCAACGCTTTCATTGTCGATGTGCCGTCCTTCCGCCTTCTATCCCTTTGAATTAACTGTCAGAATAAGCTGGTTTTTACCTTGACACAATTTCGCCATAGTTATACTTTCACACATCCGCTCCGCCTGTTCGAGGGCAGCCAAAGCTCACCCCGATACTCGCCAGGAAATCAGCGGCTCCTTTTAACAACGTCGACCGCCCGACACGGCCAGCCGACCATAGTATTAGACCGACCCAGGGAGAGCTCATCATGTCACAAAGGGAAGAGATCCTTGACGTAGCAGCCACCGCAACCGTCGAACATCCGGATCGCACAATCAAGTGTGTAGATTGTTCGGAAGACTTTATCTGGACTTCGGGGGAGCAAACCTTTTTTCACGACAAGGGGCTGAAAAACGAACCCAAGCGTTGTAAGCCTTGCAAGCAAGCGAAGAACGAACGGCTGGCAGCTATAACAGCGGCACAAACATCCGGCGTGCGGCAACGCATTGAAGTCTCAGTTCAATGCGCCCACTGCGGACAACAAACGACCGTTCCCTTTTATCCTTCGCAGGGACGTCCTGTTTACTGTCGCTCGTGTTTCCTCGCCGGCCGAACTACCCAGACGAACAACGCAGCTGCTAATTAGTCGCGACTCCAATCCGCCTTATCGAAACCGACCTCTGGTCTCCACTCCACAACTCTCTCTAAATAATCTACGGACGTTCGGCCCGATGCTTTTAGCATCCTTTGCTGAGCCCTCGCTTATCCGCCGACATGAACGAAAGGCCTGCTCTCGGGATTCTTTTCTGCCTGACGCAAGACTTCGTGGGTGACAGGCGCCGCCGCACAGTTCCTTTTGCTGCCCTGCGAACAAACTCTCGCGCCACGTCATCCAGTTCAACTCTATCCACTCGCAATTCCGTTGAACGCCAAACTCGCGAAACGAGGGACGATACAACGATAGGCGCACGATCAATTTCATCACTCAACTTGCGCGAAGAGCGGGGCAAGCCTCCTTCCCAACCTAAGAGCTAACAGAGTTTCTTTTTTACTCTGAAACTGGCCTCGGCCGGAGCAGCCCTTCAACCTGCTACCCGCCGACGTGCACAACCGGACGACGCTCGGGATCCTTCTCGGCCTGGCGCAATACTTCGTGAGTTACCGGCGCTGTGTCGCCCTCTCCAAACGCAATGTACTTAAGCAGATAAGAAACCGGGTTGCCCTCGCTCCAACCGAAATAAACGTGAGGCAGTTTGCCGGTCTCGTTGCGAAGGTAAAGCAGGAAGGCCGCAATAGCATTTGGAACCGCGGGCGACTCTGTGCGCAAAACTTTGAAGCCTTCGACGCTTGTGCCACAAATTTTCAAAACTCCTGAAAACTCTGAAGCATCCCCCGGCGTTACCTCAAAGAAAATGATGGGCTCGCTAGGCGGAATGTGATTGTCGTCGCGCTTCTCCTGTTCCTTCAGCTGATACTCCTCGGGTTCTCCAGTGTCTACCCGGTTTGTAATTATGCGAATCGTTCCCCGGGCAGCCTGGCGAATAAATTCCCGGGCCATGTCATCAAGTTCTATGCGATCCACTCGTAACTCAGTTGAGCGCCACACGCGTGAGACAAGTGAACTGATCACGATCACCGCGATGAAAATCGTGGCGATCTTTAGTCCTTCCGGCTCCTCGATGATGTTAACGATTGTGGTGTAGCTGAAGATCAGCGAGATGAGCATGAACGCCCACTGGATCCGCTCACCTTGGCGCCGTGCAGAAAGTGTGACGGCTATGGCCGCTGAGGTCATGAGAGCGAGGACGCCCGTGGCATACGCGCCAGCCTGCGCGTCAACATCA
Source organism: Pyrinomonadaceae bacterium (assembly GCA_035630655.1). Classification (GTDB taxonomy): domain Bacteria; phylum Acidobacteriota; class Blastocatellia; order Pyrinomonadales; family Pyrinomonadaceae; genus PSRF01. The sequence goes on along the minus strand of DASQKG010000343.1, from coordinate 1,066 downwards.
GCGCGGAAAAGGAGAGTCACAATAAAACAGATGACGGTGAAGACAACAACGAGCGGGCGAGTTGCGCGCGCCCACTCGGGCGCCATGCCGTAGCGGGGCAGATAACGCGGCACGATATTCAACAAACCCGCCAGTGCAGACGAGCCCGCAAACCACAGAATTGCAATTGTGCTGATGTCGTAGGCAGTGCCGAAGAGGTCGCCAAGATAATGATGCGCGAGGTAAGCGAGGGCGCGACCATTGGCCTTTCCGGCTTCCTGTGTTGCTGTTTCGGGTCGGAACTCATCAGCAGGAATTAAGAGAGTGGTGCAAATACTGCTGGCCACTAACAATAAACTCATGATGAGCGCTGCCGTCGTCAAAAGCTTCTTTGTGTTTTCTATGCGGCCACGCAGTAATTCACGAGTATCGCTATCGGTTGTGACGCGCGCGCTGCGCGTTGTGTGAATCGCCTCCAAGTCGTCCTGTGTTAGCTCGCGGTCGCCCCGCACCAGCGGCATGACCACAACTCCGGTTTCAAAACCTGACAACCCAAGTGCGAGTTTAGGGAAGACGATCAGCGCCGTACCGATCATCAGGAAAGGATTTCGATAGCTTTGGAAGAGCAGTGTTTTCCAGCTCCATACTACCGTAGGCTGAGTCGCCACCTCGTAAATGCAAGTGATCAATACTGCGACATTAAAGAGCAAGTAGACGAGCACTATAACTACCGCAATACCGACTGCTTCCTTAAATCCTTTCAGAAAAACCGCCCCCAGAGCTGCGATCAGGACGATCGTCACGATTATCCGGTGGTGAAGGAATTGAAGGTGATCGAGGACGAAGGGGTTCTCAACAATGTGGGCCGTGGCGTCCGCTGCCGACAACGTAATCGTAATGATGAAGCTGGTAGCAACGAATCCGAGCAAGGCCAGTACAAACAACTTTCCCTTCCAACGGGAAAGCAGATTCTCCAACATTGAAATTGAGCCATCGCCATAAGGGCTTTGCTCGGCGACGCGACGATACATCGGCAGAGCGCCGAAGAGAGTAAGCAGAACGAGAACCAGCGTGGCGATTGGTGAGA
>DASQKG010000342.1:0-7266 GCA_035630655.1 Pyrinomonadaceae bacterium | reverse complement strand
GGCTGGCAACCCAGATTGAGGAATCGCACAAAGAGTTTAGTGCAGACACCGCATCCCGTCAGGGTGTGAGTCGAAACGAAATCTGGCGAGTGACTTTAAGAATGTTTGCAGCCCATCCAATACTCGGTGTTGGGATGGGTGGTTATTGGACGGCAGTTCCGGAATTTCATGATGCCGCCGGAACAATGCGCCCGCAGGAGGCCCACAACGATTATCTTGAACTTCTGGCGAGCGGCGGTCTGGTTGGAGCTGCTATTGCTATTTGGTTTGTCGTAGCTGTAATACGGAGAACGCGGCGGAATCTTCGGTCAACTAATCGTTTTCGGCGCGCAGCCTGTTTCGGGGCCACCATAGGCCTCATAGGTGTGGCGGTCCACAGCCTCGTAGATTTCGGACTGCATATAATGATTAACGCCTTGATATTTACAACGCTCATAGTGATTGCGACATCGAAACTGCGCTGGGCCGAGCCCAGGGCGGCAAAGACTCTATGAAACATTCCGGAAATCTTCGACGGCTAATTGCGCTGCTGATTGCTTTGTCGATTTTCAACGGCACCATGTTGGCTGTTGTCCTTCAGGGCCTCGGGGGCGGGGCGAGCGCTTTCCAGGGCCAGGACATCATGGGTGGCGCCGCAATTATTTTTAAGCGGCCCCAGCGCGCCAGAGAAATCTCCGGGGGCGTCGCTATGCTCGTGGTTAAGCGCCAACCAAAAACCCCCAGGCCTGAGGGGTCCAGGACCACTCCCCCCTCCACCGACATAGCCAGAAACAGACCCGCCCCTCCGGTAGACCGTCGCAGGTCGAGACGAATTCCGGTCGAGCCCGATGCGACTCCCACATTTTCTGACGCCGATCAAGCAGAAGCTGCCAAGGATGCCGGAAACAGGTATTACGACCTCTCAAACTTTGAGAAGGCGGTCGAGTCTTATGTCAAAGCGGCGAAATATGCACCTAACGATCCGGTCATCTATAACAATCTTGGGGCTGCCTATTTCGCGCGAGGCCAAAACAACGAAGCAGTTGAGACCTTTAAGAAGTCGTTGACGTTGAAGCCAAACGACCCCGATGCACTTTTTAATTTGGGTATCGCATATGGCACGTTGGAGAAACACGCCGAGGCTGCCGACGTCTTCAAAGAAGCAATCAAGTACAAACCCGATTGGCCTGAAGCGTATAACGCGCTCGGCGACAGTTACCTGAGCTTGAACCGCTACGAAGAAGCCGCGAAAGCGTATGAAGAGACAGTTCGGCTAAAACCGGACGACGACACGGCTTCCAGTAATTTGGCTTTCGCCTACGACAAGCTCAGTAAGGACGCAGAGGCGATTGCTACCCTGCAGAGAATAGTAAAACGAAAACCTACCGATGCGGTGGCTTTCAACAACCTCGGCGCCAGCCTATATAAGAGTGGTCGTTACGCCGAAGCGATTGCTGCGTTTACCACCGCGACTGGACTAAAGCCGGGCGACCCTGAAGCTCTTAACAACCTTGGCGCGGCCTACTACATAACGGACCAGTATCCCAAGGCATTGGAAAGTTTCATCTCTGCTACGAATGCCAAACGCGACTCCGCCGACGCCCACTACAATTTGGGGAACACTTATTACAAGCTGAAGAGGTATCCAGAGGCGACCAAAGCTTATAGCGAAGCAATCAAACTCAAACCGGGTTCTGTTGAGGCACACACAAATCTTGGAAGTTTGCTGATAGCGCTCGATGATTACCAGCAAGCGGTTAAGGAACTGACGGAAGCTATCCGGCTCAATCCAGACAACCCCATATCTCAAAACAACCTCGGCTATGCATACGTGAAAATCGGTGATGCAAGCGGAAGAGCCGATGCCCTCAACTATTATCAGAAAGGGATCAGCGCTTATCAGGAAGCACTGCGCCTGTTACCCGCGTATGCGAAAGCGCTAAACAACCTGGGCGTCGCCTTTAGGAATGTTAAGGATTATCCCGCCGCGGTTGAAGTTCTAACCAAGGCGACGCAGGTCCAACCCGGGTTTCCTGAAGCCCATTACAATCTCGGGCTCGCCTATTTCGATCTGGGCCAATTCAACGATGCGGTGAATTCACTTCAGCAGGCGGTTAAGCTCAAACCCGATTTTGCCGACGCTCACAATGCTTTGGCAGCCGCTCTCTCCAAAGCGCAAAAGGTTGACGCGGCGATTGACGCCTACAAGAAGACTCTTTCGTTGACACCTAATAGCGCAGAAGTCTACAACAACCTCGGTCTGCTGTATTACGAGAATAAACGCTACCCTGAGGCACAGGAGTCGTTTAATAAGGCCATCAGCTTGAAGCCGGGTCTCGTCCAAGCGCATGTGTTTTTGGCCCAGACCTACGAAGCGCAGGGCAATTATCCGTCAGCAATAGAGGCCTACAAGAAAACACTTTCGTTAACGCCTGAGATTCCGGAGATACACAATAGACTCGGAGAGGTGTATTTCAGGACCAAACGCTTCCAGGAAGCGGTCGACGCATTCAAAACCGCCACCAGACTCAAACCCGACTTCGGAAAGGCCCAGTACAATCTGGGACTCTCCTATCTTCAGCTTAAAGATAAAGCGTCGGCTCAGGCGGTGCTCGAAGTTCTTAGGCGGGTGGATCCCACTCGGGCGGCTGAGTTGCAGCGTCTCTTGCAGAGGTAGATCAGGATGATGATGTCGGACACAAAGCAACACGTCGTTTAGATACGGGGAAAGTCGCGCTGCGATACCCCACCGGAAGGCTGGGCGACCCTTGCTTCTCTCTTCTTTGGACGCCAACGGCCTTCGGTTGGAAAACACTTGTTTAAACTCGACACGGAATTGATTAGAAAGGATTGACCTCTCCCGATTCAAAGAGTAGACTCCAGACTTCTCAGTTTTACCCCCCGTGCCTCGATCGATTGTTGGGAGGAAATAGCATGAAGAGCTCACGCAGAATTGGTTTTAAGGCTACGGCAATATTCCTGGCCTTTGCACTGGTCCAACTCTCACTCCAGTTGAGTTTTGCGGCTCCATCTTCGTCATCGTCAACGGCATTCCCGCAGGGCATTCTGGGACGTATCACTACAACGGGGAGCGGTCCGGCCACAATTAACGGAAATAACGCTGCCAGCGGAGATACCGTGCTACCTGGTTCAATGTTGGAAACCCCGAGCGGTACGGAGGCAACGATTGATCTTGGGCCACTGGGCAGCGTCACGCTCCACTCCGCTACAAGAATACGGCTTGACTATGCTTGCCCGAACGCTAGCAGTCCAGATCCTCAGAGCTGTAGGGTATATGTGACGCTCTTCGCAGGATGTGTCACGACAAACTACAAACAGGGCTCTCATCATCGGATTGCGATTGATAGCAAGGGACTGATCGAACAGAGCGATTCTGATAAGGAGAGAAGTGGTGGTGGCGCCCTCAAAACCTGCTCTGACGCGTCGCCGGCTGGTGTAGCTGGTGCTTCATCGGGCGGTCTTGGTTCGAAATTGTGGGCTGCGCTAGCTTTGGGAATATTGGCAGCTCCCGTTGCCTACCTGCTTATAACCGAGGAGGACAACCCCAGCCCTAGTACTCCGTAGTTTGGTTCAGTATGCGAGTTTCAAAAGCGTGCCCGCCGAGATCAGCGGGCACGCTTTTTCATTTCTGCTTTTTCTGTGGTTACAGCTCCAACCTCATCTGACTCTTATCTATCTAACTGGCACATGACTATGAAGGCAGCCCTCCGATTTCTTTCTCATCGTTCTGTGCGTTTCCTCCTGGTCGCAATCGGGATTGGTATTTGCCTCTGGATGATCCAATCGACTGCAGGTCTTGGACTTTCGCGGCTGTTAGGTAGATACGCGCTCGCGATGGGTGACCTTGAGGCGGCGCGGACTGCAATTCAGTTGGCGCCGAACGACGCCCAGGCGCACCGTAACTTTTCGACCATCTCAAACCTGGTTGGCGCGTCATCCGAATCCCTGGTCGCATTGGAGAAGGCTGTCGCCCTCAGACCGAAAGATTATTCGCTTTGGATAGCCCTTGGATTAACTCGTGACCAAATGGGCAACACGGTCGGCGCGCTGGCAGCGTTTGACGAAGCAATCCGGCACGCGCCCTTTTATTCGCGGCCCCGCTGGCAACGTGGAAATGTGCTGCTCAGAGCAGGCCAATACGAGGCGGCATTTAAGGATCTGAACCAAGCGGCGCAAAGCAATCCGGAACTAATTCCCAGGGTTATCGATCTTGCCTGGAGTCTCTCGCAGCGCGATCCAGCCTTAACAGAGAAGTTGGCCCAGATTCAAACGCCGAAGATGAGAATAGCCTTTGCTAAGCTCCTGGCGCGCGAAGGAAAGGCTTCGGAGGCGGTCGCGCAGCTTAAGGCTGCCGGAAACATCGGAGATGAAATCCGGGGCGACCTGATCCAGGAGCTTCTGACGAAAGAATCTTATGGGGAGGCGTACGAGGTTTGGAAAAGCGGGGTAGCCGGCGCTGTCGAGGGGACGGCCGCAATTTATGACGGCGGTTTTGAAGGACCGCTGACTCTGAATGAAAGGGGCTTTGGCTGGCGAGTGGCCGGCGAATCGAAAGGCCACAGATTTTCTTTGGATAGCACAGATCGGAATAGTGGTACAAAGAGCCTACTGATCAACTTCCAGGGCGAGTCCGCATCCCCCCTCCTTTCTCAGCTGGTTATGGTTGAACCCTCGGGTCGTTACAAGGTTAACTTCGCCGCACGCTCAAAGGACATTGTTTCGGGCGGACCGCCCCTCGCCGTAGTCACAGATCCTTCGAGTCGAGAACGTCTGGGCCAATCAACTACGTTGGTTAAAGGCGGCGACGGCTGGCAAACCATCAGTTTTGCATTCACTGCCGCGCCAAAAACGAATGCCGTTGTTATCAGTGTCGAGCGGGAGAGCTGCACTACATCCCCTTGTCCCATCTTTGGTTCGCTTTGGCTCGATAGTTTTTCCATGGAACGAGTAAAATGATTCACGAAACCAGATCAAACATTTCATATTGCGGAGCAACAGCTTGACCAAATCTAATCTTCCACGACTTAAATCCAGCTCCACTTGAATGAAGAAGGTTGACCGCCTTGGATGGGCGGCAGGTTTCTCGCTCAGGTCTTACGGAGTGCGAATTGGTGTGCGCTCCAACGACGCGGCTACGCTCAGTCGGGTCATGGAGCTTTTGCCCGGTGAATGGGAGAAGGTCGATCGACCTGTCGTCGATCGCGTCTATTCCATAATGGTGGGCGGCAGCGGCGCGCGCGCGAATGTGCGGCGCTTCAATTTGTTATACGGCGACCACATTAGACTCGCCCGTTCACTGGATCTCGACAATGTCCTGGAAGCATTTGACTCCGACCTTCGAATTTTCATCGCGGAGTTTGCGAAGCGCCGTGTGTTTGTTCACGCGGGCGTGGTCGGATGGAAAGGGAAGGCGATTGTAATTCCTGGACGAAGCTTTAGCGGCAAATCAACGCTGGTCGCTGAACTAATTCGAGCGGGAGCAACATACTACTCTGACGAGTATGCGGTGTTTGATTCACGTGGTCGAGTACATCCTTATACAAAACCGCTTGAACTGCGAGAAGAGGGAACTCATAAGCAATCGAAGATCGAGGTTGAGGAGATGGGCGGGCGCTCAGGCACAAAGCCCCTTGAGGTTGGGTTGGTATTGATGACGCAATTCAAGGATGGGGCGCGTTGGCGGCCACGAAGCCTGACTCCGGGAAAAGGCGTATTACAATTGCTCTTCAACACTGTTTCAGCGCGGCGTAATCCGCAAAGAGCTCTCGAAACTTTGGAGCGCGTGGCGGCACAGGCTGAAGTGCTACAGGGAGTGAGAGGCCAGGCGACTGAAACAGTCCCGGCGCTGTTGAAAAGGGTCGAAGCAAAATTAGCCATGCATTCGCGCGGATAAGTCTGCTATTAATCGAAATAAAGTGAGCTCGAGCGATAAGTTACGTAAGGGAGGCCTGGTCGCCGCAGTGCTATCCGGAGCCTGGCGACAAGGGGATCTTCCCGAATTAAATATCTCAGAGCTTGACCTCGACGAGGCCACTCCGCTGTTGAACGGATCCGGAGGGGCTTCATTGGCCTGGAAACGCATCGCAAATACTCATTTGCAAAACAGTGCTTCGGCCGAGGTTCTTCACCAGGCTTATCGCCTTCATTCGCTCCAATCCGCAATGCATGAAGAGAAGATCGCTAAGGTCTTTCGACTCCTTCGTCAGGCGCGGGTTAACCCGATCCTCGCAAAGGGTTGGGTCGCTGCGCGAATGTATGGTGACAGCGGGCTGAGGCCATACGGTGACATCGATCTTTGCGTACGTCGCGAACAATTCAAAGCCGCTGAAGAGGTTCTTAACTCTCCCGAAGCAAGCGACTGTTCGGTAGATCTGCACCGTCATTTCGTCGAACTAAGTGACAGAACATTTGATGAAATCTTGGAACGATCGGGAGTTGCGGCTTTAGGCGGTGAAGAGATACGAACGCTCGGACCAGAAGATCACCTGGGCCTTCTTTGTATTCACTTCTTGAGACACGGCGGCTGGCGGCCCATTTGGCTCTGCGATATTGGAGCGACAGTTGAGTCGCTTCCGGAGGGCTTCGACTGGAATGTCTGTCTGGGGCGTAACAACACACGAGCGAGTTGGATCGAGTCTGCAATCGGTCTCGCAGGACGATTACTTGGGGCCAAGACTAGTCATTTGCCTGTGAAACCTGCTGCGCGATTGCCGGCGTGGTTAATCGAAAACGTTCTCACCCAATGGGCAAATCCGTTTGCGATTGATCAGCCGCCAATGAGACATCCGGTTCCAATGGCTGTCCTTCTGCACCATCCCGCTGGACTGGTGGACGGACTACGACAGCGCTGGCCAAACGCGATATTGGCCACCATCAGCGTCAATGGCAAATTCAACAACATGCCGCGATTGCCGTATCAACTAGCAAACTGCCTCGCACGGGTGCGCCGTCTTTTCCTCGTGGATGAAGAAACCGCCAGTGATGAAGTCAGTACCACCTCCCGGTAGCGGGTGGGTCTCACGATTGCCCAATGAACGACCCACCCGCTACCGAGGCTGTGTGAAAACTGAAGGTACGAGTGAATAACGCTGAAAGCGTTCGCTAGCTCCAGCCCCGGGTTGCGCTTTTGGCAACCCTGGGAAAGAGGCATTCATTTTTAGAAGACGCAACTCTGAAGGAGTTGCGTCGCCATTCGCCAAACGCAAGCAGCGCAACTCCTTCAGAGTTGCGAAGAATCTCTTGGAACGTCTTGAACCCAGGGTTTCA
>DASQKG010000341.1:0-6216 GCA_035630655.1 Pyrinomonadaceae bacterium | reverse complement strand
TGGCTCGGCGAAATTCCCATGATGCTTTTGAACGTTCGCTGAAGGTGAAATGTGCTTACCCCAACCTCTTCACTTAACTTCGCAAGTGTCACTGGCTCGCCGGGGTTGTTATCGATCAGGCGACAAACCGTACGTGCCATCTCAACCTGCGGATCGGTGGCGTGTACTTCGCTTGGTTTACAACGCTTGCATGCGCGGAAGCCTGCCTGCGCTGCGGCTTCCGGTAACCCATAAAAAGAAACGTTTTCACGACGGGGGCGGCGTGAAGGACATGAAGGGCGACAGTAAATCCCGGTGGAGCTCACAGCGAAGACAAAGTCACCGTCGGCACGCGCATCTTTCGCAACCACCGCTTGCCATTTAGCTTCTTCGCGGTCGTCATCATTAATAGGCAAAAGACTTATTTGTTCCTTCATCTGAGCGCTCATATTATCACCTTCCATTAGTCGTCAGTCGTGTTGATCGCCATGATAATAGTGACGAGAGCCTGCCTGATCTATCCGATTCTTGTGGTCAAATTGCATCGTAAGCATTAAGCAGTAGGCGGTGAGCAGTAAAGGAAGCCTTCTGTTTTAGTAAGTCCGCAGACTATGCTTAAATGAATACTCCACCCTTAAAACACAAGATGCCGCTCAAGATCTTGTTTCATCTTGAAAGGGTAGAGTATGGATAAACCACATAAGCGATTACTTGCGTGGCGGAAGAGTATGGACTTGGTCGTAAAGATATATGAACTAACCAGAAGCTTTCCGAGAGATGAGGTTTATGGACTCAGCGCACAAATTCGCCGGGCTTCTGTTTCGGTTCCCTCCAATATAAGCGAGGGAGCTGCCGGAAGATCAGTAAATCAGTTTAGGAATTACTTATCAGTTGCAATTGGGTCTTTGAATGAGATCAGCACGCAACTTGAAATCGCATATCGCGTCGGCTACCTTGATCAATCCAGGCTGGCTGATGTGGAAAGCAAAGTGGATGAGTGTTTGGCGCTCACTTACGGACTCCGAAAAAGTTTAATCGAAAAATGAGCGGAAGGACCTGAAGGGAATCACCGCTTACTGCTTACTGCTTACTGCTTACTGAATTATGGATTTTCTTTCTGCTCTAAATACCGAACAGCGCGAAGCTGTCGTCGCCACCGACGGTCCGCTGTTGATACTCGCCGGCGCCGGTTCAGGCAAGACGCGCGTTATCGCTCACCGCATTGCCTACCTGATTGCTGAAAAGGGCGTTGCCCCCTGGAATATTCTCGCGGTCACATTCACAAACAAAGCCGCCGAAGAGATGCGCCTCCGTGTGCAAAAACTTCTGCGGGGACAGGAGCTTCCCGCTGCGCCACTCGTATCAACATTTCATAGTCTCTGCGTACGCATTCTCCGACAGGACATAGAAGCACTAAACGAGAAATATACCCGGAGGTTTACGATCTACGACCAGGACGACTCCTCCAGATTGATTAAGAACTGCATCAAGGACCTCGGCTACGATGAGAAGTATCTGGGCCTCCGCCCGACCCAAAGCACCATTAGCTCCGCAAAAAACCGTGGCGAAGACGTAGACGCTTTCGCTGCACGCGCCGATTACGTCGATGAGCGCCGCGCTGCTGTGGCGCGTGTTTACAAGATGTACGAAGAGCGGCTGCATGCCAACAATGCGCTGGATTTCGACGATCTTCTGATCAAAGCAGTGCGCCTGCTGCGGAAGGTCCCGGAGGTGCGTGAAAAGTACAACAATAAATTTCGCTACATCCTGGTCGATGAATACCAGGACACAAACTCGCTGCAGTTTGCCTTGATTGGTTTGCTCACGGAGAAGCAACAGAACATTGCCGTGGTAGGCGATGAAGATCAGTCGATCTACAAGTGGCGCGGAGCCGACATCACCAACATTCTGAATTTCGAAAAGAATTTTCCAAATACAAAAACCATCAGGCTGGAACAAAACTACCGTTCGACGCAGACAATACTCGACGTTGCCGGTGCGGTCGTGAAACACAACATCGAACGCAAAGGCAAAAACCTTTGGACCTCAAATCCGCGCGGCGATCGTGTGCGCTACTACCAGGCGTTTGATGCGGATGCTGAAGCGCGTTTCGTGGCTTCGAAGATTCTTGAACATCGCCGCGATGAATACGATCTGCGAGCGGCGGTTTTATATAGAACCAACTCCCAATCGCGCGTCTTTGAAGAAGCAATGCGGCGGGCGGGCCTGGCTTACAACATCGTCGGCGGCTTTTCATTCTACGAGCGCATGGAAGTCCGCGACATCATTGCGTATCTAAAATTGGCTTTGAACCCGAATGACTCGATTGCCCTGCAACGTGTAATAAATAGTCCCGCTCGCGGCATTGGCAAACAAACTCTGGATGAGCTCGGACGCCGCGCTAATGACTATGGACTTTCACTTTGGGAAACGATTTCGGTAGTGATTGAAAAGCCGGAGAATCTCAGCACGCGCGCAGTTTCGGCACTCAAAGGCTTTCGCAAGATCGTGCTCCGGCTCGCTGAAATGGCAGGAACTCCTGTCAGTACCGGAAGCGTTAGCGACCGGGTGGCCGCGAACGACGTCGAGCGGGACAGTAGCACGACCCCGGGGTCCCCAGCCGGGCAGCCCGGCTGGAGTGGAACGGTTAGGGAGGGCGCAGATTCCGACTCGCTGGTTTCCGACATCGTCAAGGCTGCGATTCTTGATACGGGTTATGAGTATGCCCTCAAAGGCGAAAAGACTGACGAGGCGGAAGCGCGACTTGAAAATCTTCAGGAGTTGGTAAACGCAGCGGTCGATTACGACGAACAAGGCATCGAAGGCCTGCGCGAGTTTATCGATCATTCCGCATTGGTTTCTGACGCAGATCAATACAAACGAGATGCGCCGGTAACACTGATGACGGCGCACTCCGCCAAAGGTCTCGAGTTCCCTCTCGTATTCATCGTCGGACTGGAGGACGGCTTGTTTCCACATTCACGGTCGGCGACCGACATGGCCGAGTTGGAAGAGGAGCGACGGCTCGCCTATGTAGCCATGACCCGCGCTGAAAGATTTCTTTACGTCACGCATGCAATGAAGCGGCGTGTGTATGGGGAGGAGCTAGCCTCGGAGCCGTCGCAGTTTCTCAATGAAATGCCTCTGGATCTGATGGAGGATCTTTCGACGGGTAAATCGTGGTTGTCATTTGCGCGCGGCTCGTCGGCAATAAATTACCAGAGCGGCGAATACCGCGATCAAAGCGGTCAAAAGGAAAAGAAAAAATACGCCGGTAAAACCTACGACAGCGTGGATTCGATTGCTGAATTCTTCAAACAACGCGCAACACAGCTTGGCAACACTCGCGGTTCTTCTCCGTTACCGGCTACACGTCCGTCTTCAAGTGCTCGCTCCTCCACGTCTCGCCCATCATCACCGAGTCAGCCTGGCGCTGTTTCTGGTGGTTCGCCTGGCGGCGGTCAACCGTCGGTGGTCGGCGGTCCATCCTCGTCCGACTTCGTCCCCGGGTCTTACGTTAAGCATGCGAAATATGGTCGCGGCCTGGTGCTGCGTCGCGAAGGCGTCGGCGATTCGTTGAAGTTAACCGTAACCTTCCCCGGCTTTGGTCAGAAGAAGCTGGTCCAGAAATACGCCGGCCTGGAAAAAGCTTAGTAGTAATTCGGTCCGTCGTTAGAAGACGATCCACGAAACCACACGAACCAACACGAAAATTAGTTCAGTCCGTTCGTGTGATTTCGGGGATGCCTTCTGCCCCTGTCTTCTGCTGTATGCTGTTTGCTGTTTGCTGTTTACTTTTTGCTCCTCTACCATTCACCACCATGCGCTACAGAAAATTCGGCCGCCTCGAATGGCAGGTCAGTGAGATCGGTTACGGCATGTGGGGAATGGCTAGCTGGTCTAACTCAGACGACCAGGAATCGCTCCAGTCTCTGCAGACCGCCGTAAATCTTGGTTGCAACTTCTTCGATACCGCCCACGCGTACGGCGAGGGCCACAGTGAGAAGCTGCTGGGCCAGACGGTCAGTGCGCATCGCGATAAACGACTCTACACTGCCACGAAAATACCGCCCAAAAACCGAGAGTGGCCTGCGCGTGCAGACTCGACGCTCAAAGAATCCTATCCGCCCGATCACGTTGAAGAATACGTACACCGCAGTCTGGAGAGTGCCGGTTTACAAAGCTTCGATCTGGTTCAGCTTCACACCTGGGACGATAACTGGTTGCGAGATGACCGGTGGTTTTACAAACTGGATGACTTGCGGAGCCAACGTCTGATAAGTGCTATCGGAATCAGCCTCAACCGTTGGGAGCCCTGGAACGGCGTGCGCGCGGTCCGCACTGGACAGATTGACGCAGTCCAGGTCATCTACAACATTTTCGATCAGAATCCGGAAGACGATCTGTTTCCTGCCTGTGACGAGATGAAGGTGGCAGTGATTGCGCGCGTGCCCTTTGATGAAGGAACGCTGACGGGCACTCTCACGAAAGACAGTCGCTGGCCTGAAGGCGATTGGCGCAACACCTACTTTGTTCCTGAGAATCTGATTCCCAGCCTCGACCGTGTTGAAGCGTTGAAAGAGCTGCTGCGCAAGTGGAACCAGGAACACTCAGGCGAACCCGAGATTACATTGCCTGAGTTGGCTCTGCGTTTCATTCTCAACAACCCAACCGTAAGCACAATCATTCCCGGTATGCGCAAGCTCTCTCATGTTGAATCAAACATCGCCGCCAGTGACGCCGGCGCACTACCAGACGAGTTATACAAACAACTCAAACAGCACCGCTGGGTCCGTAAACCCACACCCTGGTCGCAGTAAAACTAAGGCCAACCCACGCGCGACCGTGAATCGCCAAGATAATTAGAAAAGTTCTCGTTTAGATGGCGCACTTGTGCGCCCAGTGCAGGTGAATGTCAATGGAAAGAGTCGGAACTTTGAGTTTGACTTCTTCATACGTGGTTTTAAACGTGGCGCTCTGACATTGTAAGGAGGATATTAGTTACCCCGGTATCACTTTGCCGCAGGATGAAGGAATGTTAACGCAAACTGGCCTTTTTGCGTGACGAAGTGACGAATCGCTTAGGCGAAGTATTTTCCCCATGACCGTTGCGTTTCAGTTCCCAAATTCCCTGATCACCGTTAACATTGCCGCTGATGAAACCCCTATTCTCGTTACTGACTCTCCTTCTCGCCGGATTCGTTATCGCCGATGCCCAACCACGTATTCCCAAGTCGTCCGTATACGGACCGGTGATTGAAGGTTACTTTCCGGGCGCCGATGGCGTGCGCCTTTTTTATCGAAGAGTGGGATCGGGAACCAACAGAGTCGTGTTTCTCCACGGCGGCCCCGGACTCGGTATTGGTGATGGAGGTTACGACATGGAACCTCTCGCACCTGATCGTGTTTTATATATGTACGATCAGCGAGGAACTGGACGCTCTGAAGTTGTTACAGATCCAAAGCTGCTTACGGCTGAATATCATGTGCGCGACCTCGAGGCTTTTCGAAAGCTCTTCGGGATCGAGCGCATGACCCTCATCGGATTGTCCTGGGGAAGTGGGTTGGCAGCGCTTTATGCTGCGGCGCATCCCACCCGGGTCGAGCGGTTGCTGCTGGTAAGTCCCATGCCTCCGGCAAAACTTCCGTTTCTGGAGCAAAGATTCGCCAGGATTAATAGCCTCATTGGGCCTGCGAATGTTTCGAGACTCGCAGAGATCAGAGAACGTCTGCCCAAAGCAAGCGATGGGGAGGCGGTGACTCTTTGTCGCGAGGCATTCACAATTAGTTCCCAGCCCTATCTTGTGAATCCGGCCGGGTTCACGCGTGAACGCAGCGAAGAAATGTGCGATGCGCCACCTGCTGCTTTAAGGAATCGCTTTGTCGTTGTAACCGCAGTGCTGGACTCACTCGGCGATTGGGACTTTCGTCCAATACTCTCGGCAATCAGAGTCCCAACCCTGGTCATCGAAGGCGAGAAAACAAACGTGCCCATTGACGCCACGCGCGTGTGGGCCACTTCAATACCGAATGCTCGCCTGCAGCTAATTTCAAAAGCGGGCCACCTCCATTTCATCGAGCAACCCGCTGACTTCTTCAAAGCGGCAGAGCGTTTTCTCACCAGCAAGTAGTTCCCCTACAGGCCACTCCTTGGGTGCGGCGGCCAGGCGCCGCTTCGCGACGAGTCATCACAGTAAATCATCGCTTTAGTAGGGCAGCGGTGACCCGGTCGCTACT
>DASQKG010000340.1:0-12990 GCA_035630655.1 Pyrinomonadaceae bacterium | reverse complement strand
TCTCCAAACTCAGCGGAGCAAATAGCGACGGTCGGCGGGGGCAAGCCCACCTTCCTCACCTGAGAGCAGGCAAACGGTTTTAGGTGACTCGCACGCATGCTCTCAGGTAGGGAAGGTGGGCTTGCCCCCGCTAGCCTTTCGCTACAGACCGCTTTGGGATTTGAAAGCTTCCGTAGCGTTAGGAAAATTCCTACCGCTCACCGATAATTTCGAAATTACAGAACCGAGCGCCGTAGCGCCGGATGCCAGAGTTAACTTCAGGATTCATACGTGACTCAAAAATAATCTTAACCAAGGCGCCTCCAGCATCCGGCGCTACCGCGCTCGGTTCTGTAATGACACCTGTTTGTCCGGCGACTAAAATAATTCAAAGGGTCTCATGATTAAAAAAACGTTTTCGCTTACTTTCCTTCTTCTCTTCAGTGCTCTTTCTTTCTTCGCTGCTTGTACTCGTCAGCCAACCCTTTCACCAAACGCCAGGAAATTTGACTTCAAGGGCAAGGTGGTTTCGGTCGATAAGTCCCTGCGCCTCTTAAGCATTGCTCATGAAGAGATCAAAGACTACATGCCGCCGATGACCATGTCTTTCAAGGTGAAGGACAACTGGGTCTTTCAAATCGTCAAACCCGGCGACCAGGTCGCCGCGGCTTACATTGTTGACGGGGCCGACTCGTGGCTGGAGGAAGTTGTGATAACCAATGAAAGCTCCGACACCACCAGTACTGTGAGTGGCGCCAGCGAGCCGAAGGTTGGTGACGAAGTGCCAAACTACCGTTTAGTCAACCAGGACGGTAAGGCGATCCGCATTCAGGATTACAAAGGCAAGACGCTGCTCCTGACTTTCATCTTCACGCGATGCCAGGATCCCAATCAATGCACCTTGATGAGCGCACACTTCGCCGCGCTCAATCAGGAACTGCAGAAGCAGCCTGCGCTTTACGACAAGACACACCTGCTGAGTATCAGCTTCGATCCTGAATACGACACACCAAAAGTCTTACGCAGCTACGGCGCGGCCAACACCGGAAAGTATACGGATGAGACGTTTGACCACTGGGAGTTTGCTTCAGGCAGTCCGGACGAAGTGAAGGGGATCGCGCAGTTTTTTGGACTCAGGTATCACAAAGACGAGCAAACCGGAAACGAGCAGATCATTCATTCACTACGCACGGCGATCATTGGACCAGACAGCAAAATCATAAAGATCTATCGCGGGAATGAATGGAAGCCGGATGAGGTGCTCAAGGATCTTCAGTCGGTCAACCCGGCCAAGACTTAACGCCACCGATTCGCCGAGCGATCCCATTAGCACCGCGGCTTCAGCCCGGTGATCAGAAACCGGGCCCAACCATTTAAGCGCTTTAACGGTTTTGTTTTTGCGACTAATGCGGAGAAACCGTTAGAAACGGTTTGAGGAGCACCAGGCGGGATATTAATCACCGGGCTGAAGCCACGGTGCTAATGACATCGCTCCGCGCGCTCCAAGCGCTTAGCCAGCCTTTATCTTCTTAATCTCTTCAGTGAGTACAGGCACGGCCTCGAAAAGATCGCCCACGATCCCGTAGTCGGCAATGTCGAAGATCGGCGCTTCGGGATCTTTATTTATGGCCACGATAGTTCCGGAGTTTTTCATTCCCACCAGATGCTGAATCGCTCCTGAAATACCTAACGCCACATAAAGCTTCGGCGCTACTGTTTGACCGGATGATCCAATCTGCCGATCAATCGGGAGCCACTCGGCGTCGCAAATGGGGCGCGAAGCAGCCAGGTCAGCGCCAAGCGCTTCCGCGAGTTTCTCCGCCAGGGCCAGATTGTCTTTGCTCTTGATACCGCGACCGACCGCAACAATGATGTCGGCTTTGCTCAAGTCAACTGCCTGTTTGACTTCCTGGAACGGGGCCTCTGGGGTCATTCGAATTTCACCAACCTCAACCTCGATGGCTTCCAACTGGGCGCCGCTTCCTTTTGCGGCCTGGTCGGGCCGGTAAGCGCCGGATTGAAAGGTTGCGAACACTGGAGCCGCGCCGTCAGAGACAACGTCAGCATCGAGCTTTCCCAAAAAGATGCGCCGCGTAAAGGTGATTGCCGCCCCGGAAACCTGCGCGCGAATGCAATCGCTAATCAGGGATTTTTGGAAACGCGCGGCCAGCTTAGGTGCGAAGTCGCGCACGAGATATGTGTGCGGCATAACGACGAGCTGCGGATCCAGCTGGCGTACGAGGCTTTCCATTGCGTCGGCGTAAGCGTCGGGCGTGTATTCTGAGAGTTTGGGACTCGTAGCCTTGACGACTTTCGCAAGATCGTATGCGGCAATGTCCTGGGCCAACGCGCTGGGATCAGAACCAAGCACAACCGCGCTAACGGGTTGTTGCAGTTGACTGCCGAGACTCTGCGCGGCAGCCACCGCCTCGAGAGAGGTTTTGTTAAGAACGCCGTCGCGATGTTCGATAAAAACTAAAACGCCATTACTCATGCTAATCGGGTCCTTTAAAACGCTTTACTGATATTAATACCTTGGTCGCGGCCCGGTCCCGTTAGGGACCTAATGTTTATAGACTAAAGGCTCAACAAACCTGCCTTCGCTCCGTAGGAGCGCGATGTTGCCGATTTGAGCCCACCGTGCCAAGAAATGTTTGGCTTCTCTGGAGCGAAGTCCTTCGATTTGTCGTTGTGTCTATAAACATTCGGCTCCTAACGGAGCTAAGGCGGTGTCAAATAACGCGCGCCTCGGTGTGCAGTTTCTGCGCCAGCTCGACGGCGCCGGCTTTCGCGTCGCCATTTCCGAGAAGTTGTGTCTGCTTGGTCTTCTGCGGCAAATAAACTTTTTCGATGCGCTGATGAGACGGTCGATCAACTATCTCCGCAGCCGGCGTGACTTCCTTAATCTCTTTCTTCTTGGCGGCCATGATGCCCTTGAGCGTCGCATACCGAATCTGACTAATGCCCGATTGAATTGTTAGTAGCGCGGGAGTCTGCATCGTATACCACTGATACCAGCCGCTCTCCAGTTCCCTCTTCACACGCAGCTTCTCGCTTGACGCGTCAACTTCAATCACGATGGTTGCGTGTGGCAGGCCGAGAATCTCGGCTAGAATCACGCCTGTTTGCCCGTAGCCGTAGTCATCCGATTGCAATCCCGTAAATACCAGATCAGGTTGTTCATCTCGCATCGCGTCCGCCAATGCACTTGCGGCGGCGTAAGGTGTGAGCGACCTCAGGTTGTCGGCAACTACGTGAATTGCGCGATCTGCGCCCCGAGCGAGTGCGTCTTTAATTACAGACTTCACACGCTGCGGACCCATCGAGCAAACAACCACTTCACCACTCAGCTTTTCCCTGACTCGCAGAGCTTCTTCAAGCGCATAGCCGTCTGACTCGCTGACCTCAAACGAGAGGTCTGCCTCTTCGATCCAGGTGCCTTCTTTATTTATTCGCAGGATCGCATCTTTGTTTGCGACCTGCTTCATTAGGACGATTATTTTCATAGAATCACTTTATTAGCCGCCAAGGCGCAAAGAGCGCCAAGTCAATCAAACGAATTTGCAGTTTGTCCTACGTTAGTCCGTCTTGATTAGCTTGGCGAACTTGGCGTCTTGGCGGTTAGTGCTGTTCGCAGCCTGCTACTCCTCATACCGCTTAAACAACAACGCCGCGTTAGTCCCGCCGAATCCGAAGCTATTCGATAGCGCATACTCGACTTCAGCCGCGCGTGGCTGGTTCGGAACATAGTCGAGGTCGCAGTCCGGATCCGGATTAACGTAGTTAATTGTCGGCGGCAGCATCTTGCGGTGAATACTGAGCGCGGAGAACACGCCCTCGATTCCACCCGCCGCGCCAAGCAAGTGGCCAGTCATCGATTTCGTTGAACTCACGGCAAGCTTGTATGCGTGATCGCCAAACGTCTTCCTGATAGCCAACGTCTCAAACTTATCGTTGTAAGGCGTCGACGTGCCGTGAGCGTTTATATAACCAACCTGTTCCGGTTGAATCCCTGCGTCCTTAAGTGTTTTTTGCATGACGCGGCGCGCTCCCGAACCAGTTTCATCGGGCATCGTCAGATGAAATGCGTCGGCAGTCATGCCATAGCCAACGAGTTCTGCGTAAATTCTAGCGCCGCGACGTTTGGCAAAATCGAGTTCTTCCAGAATCATGATCCCCGCGCCTTCGCCGATTACGAAGCCGTCGCGGTCGCGCTCAAAAGGCCTGGAGGCATGTTGCGGATCGTCGTTTCTTGTCGACAAGGCGCGCATCGAAGCAAAGCCGGCGACGCTCATCGGCGTGATCGCCGACTCGGCGCCTCCGCAAATCATCAAGTCTGCATCGCCTCGCTGAATAATTCTGAAACTGTCGCCGATCGCATGTGCGCCTGCGGAACACGCGGTCGCGGTTGCCGAATTCGGCCCCTTCGCTCCGTAGCGAATCGAGACCTGACCGGCGGCAAGATTGACGATCGCTGAAACAATAAAGAAAGGCGAAACACGGTCAGGCCCGTCTTCGAGCAACTTCGAGTGTTCCCGTTCGATGGCCCAGAAGTCGCCAATACCGCTGCTGATGTAGGTGCCCGCGTTTTCCGCGACTTCGTCGGGAAACTTTCCTAGTTCAGTAAGCTCGAACCCGCAGTCAGCAATCGCTTCGGTGGCAGCGGCGATGGCGTAATGAATAAAGGCGCCCATCTTGCGCGCCTCTTTCTTTGCGATGAACTTGAGTGGGTCGAAGTCTTTGACTTCCGCAGCAAACTTAACGGAAAACTTCTCCGTGTCAAATTTCTTAATGAAGTCAACACCGTTCCGGCCGCTCATCAGTGCGGACCACGTCGTCTCAACTGAATTCCCAACCGGTGTTATCAGACCCAGGCCTGTGACAACCACACGTCGTGCCAAATGAAGACTCCTTGATTACCGTGACAAGTAACAGGTGACAAGTGACAAGTCAGACTTTGTATTCAGTGAAAAGCGACAGTTTGGATATCAGTTCTTGCCGGTCACTTGTCACTTGTCACTTGTCACCGTTCTTTCACTATTTCTTGTGCTGGTCGATGTAGTTGTAAGCGTCGCGCACGCTCTGGATCTTCTCTGCGTCTTCATCGGGAATCTCTATGCCGAATTCCTCCTCGAAGCGCATCACCAGTTCGACTGTATCCAAAGAATCAGCGCCTAAGTCGTCTATGAAGCGGGCGTTTGGTGTTACCTCATTCTCATCAACGCCTAATTCGTCGACGATGATCTGCTTGACCTTATTCTCGATCTCTTGATCGGGCATCTTCTTTTGCTCCTCTGTGATTGAATATCGATTACAACTTACGAAGTGCCGAGGCCCGCAGCAGCGCTCTTGAGGCTGTCAGCGTCCTCGACATTAAAACACTTCACATCCCTATTAATCTGCCGCATTAAACCAGTCAAAACTTTCCCTGGTCCTACTTCCACGAACGTATCAACGCCTTCGTTAATCAGCCACTCGATCGACTCGAGCCAGCGTACCGGCGCCGTCACCTGCCTGACCAATGACGCGCGCGCATCTTCGCCTTTTTCAACCGGAACCGCGTCGACGTTGGTAACCAAGGGGACCGTCAAGTCCTGAAAATCAACCTTTTCAAGGTCAGCAGCCAAACGCTCCTGCGCCGGCTCCATCAGCGCAGAATGAAAAGGCGCACTAACGCTTAGCTTCACGACGCGCTTGGCTCCGCGCGTTTTCAATAATTCGCCGGCTCTGTCCACGGCTTCCGTGTTTCCGGCAATCACTACTTGCCGGGGCGAATTGATATTTGCCGGTGCACAAACCTGACCCTGGCTCGCTTCCGTGCAGGCAGTCTCAATGTCGTTCAAGCTCGCGCCAAGGACCGCAGCCATCGCACCCGTCCCCAACGGTACTGCTTCCTGCATGTAACGGCCCCTCAAACGGACCGTTTTCACAGCGTTGGGCAGCGACAACGATTTCGCGCCCAGTAAGGCTGAATACTCACCCAGGCTATGCCCCGCAACGTAGGCGGGTTTGGGAAAACCTTCCGACTCCATCGTGCGCAACGCGGCGGCTGATACCGTCAGAATCGCGGGCTGTGTGTTCTCTGTCAGCTGAAGCTCTTCGCTCGAGCCCTCAAAACAGAGTTGCGAAATTGAAAACTGAAGGGCGTCGTCAGCTTCTTCAAAGACCTTTCCCGCGATGGGGAAATTCTCAACCAGGTTCTTGCCCATTCCCGGAGACTGCGATCCTTGACCGGGAAAGATGTAAGCCAGTTTCATAAACCGTGAATGGTAAATCGTAAATGGTAAATAGTTAAAACCCGATTACAGATGTACAGCCGCGGCGGTTGTTTACGCCAAGCAGGACCTAATACAGAACCGAGCGCGGTCGCGCCGGATGCATCCACGAAGTAACATCCAAAAGTTGTTCCATGTAAGCCATGATTTTTGCCACGTCGCCTGTTGCATCCGGCGCTACCGCGCTCGGTTCTGTAACCCCAAACCATTTACCATTTACCATTTACCCGTCAACTACCAGCGCATCAAAACCCCGCCCCACGTGACTCCGCCACCAAACGAAGCTAACAGCACCAAATCGCCGGCGTTGATTTTTCCGGTTTCCACACACTCATCAAGCCCGATAGGAATCGATGCTGACGACGTGTTGCCATGCATTGCAATGTTTGAATAGACCCGCTCGCTCTCCACATTCAGCTTGTTCGCTACGGCATCGGTTATTCGTTGGTTCGCCTGGTGCGGAATGAAGATACTAACGTCTTCAGCGGTCAAGCCCGCCTCTTCGAGGACTTCGCGCGAAACGTCGGCCATCGAACGTACAGCAACTTTGAAAAGCTCGTTGCCCTTCATCTTGAAAAAGTGGTCGCCGGCCGCGAGGGTTTCGGCAGTCGGGGGTTTACGTGTACCGCCGCCGGGTGAAAAAAGCTGTTCCTCGTATCGTCCATCGGATCTAATTCGCGCGGCCAGGATTCCGCGGTCGCCATCCACTGCTCCCAACACGGCAGCGCCCGCCCCATCGCCAAACAGCACGCAAGTTTGCCGGTCAGTGTAGTCGACATACTGCGTCAGAATCTCAGCGCCAATTACGAGCGCATATTTTGATTGGCCGGTGCGAATCATCGTATCGGCCATCGTCAGCCCATAAAGGAAACCTGAACAGGCGGCCACGATATCCATTGCGGCGGCCTTATTTGAGCCCAACTCCGCCTGGATGATGCAACCAGTCGACGGCAGTATCTGGTCCGGCGTCACAGTCGCGCACAGAATCAAATCGATGTCAGCCGGCTGCAGGCCCGCCCGCTCGATGGCCTGGCGCGCAGCGCGTACGGCAAACATAGATGTGTATTCTCCCGGCTTCGCTTTGCGCCGCTGCTTAATGCCGGTTCGCGTCGTAATCCAGTCGTCGGAGGTCTCTACGATCTTTTCCAGGTCGGCATTAGTCAAAATGCCTTCCGGATAGGAATGTCCCGTGCCGAGAATCCCGGCGCGCGTGTTTGCCATCTATGTCCTCAGTTAATGTTTGGTGGACGGTAATACTATCCACTAGCCCCTCGAATGCCAAGCAAAGAACCGTAATCGTTAAGGAATAGTACTTTCAAAGCGTTACACTTGCATCGCATTCGTGTCAGCAATTCCCTGTTCTATACGTTCGCCGGCCCGATTCTCGGAAAACTCCTTAACACTGCGAATTGCGTTGCGAATCGCCCTGGCGTTAGAACTGCCATGGCCGACCACCACAATTCTTCGCACTCCGAGCAGGGGCGCGCCGCCGTGTTCGGAGTAATCCAGCCGCTTCTTGATATTGCGAAAGGCGGGTTTTGCCAGCATGGCGCCGGCTTTCGTCACCGCAGACGCCGTAAGCTCGCGCTTGATCATCGACAGCATCGCGTCCGTAAGCCCTTCGGAGAGCTTCAGCATCACGTTTCCCGTAAAGCCGTCAGTGACGATCACGTCAACTGCACCGGAAAAGACGTCGCGGCCCTCGACGTTGCCCATGAAGTTCAAATTCTTCATCGCCCGCAACAACGGAAAGGCTTCCTTGGTTAGGTCGTTTCCCTTCGCCTCTTCCTCGCCAATACTCATCAAGCCGACGACAGGACCGATGGTGCCCAACACTGCTCGCGAATATGCGTCGCCCATGATAGCGAACTGTGCCAGGTGCTCAGGCTTGCACTCCGAGTTGGCGCCCACGTCCAAAAGCAGCGTTGGTTTCGCCGATTTCGTAGGGATCAACGCCGCCAAAGCAGGGCGGTCCACGCCGGGGAGAGTGCCGATGACCATCTTGGCCGTCGCCATCGCCGCGCCGGTATTCCCGGCTGAAATAAATCCGTCAGCCAGTCCGTCAGCCACCAACCGGCAGCCAATTCTCAAAGAGCTCTTCTTCTTGCGTCTGACCGAAGTGGCGACGGGTTCGCCCATGCCGATCACTTCGGCTGCTTCGACTAATTCGATTCCCCGGTCGCCGTCGCCACGCCATCCGCAGCGTTTCAATTCAGGCTCGACAATCTCCGGCCTGCCAACAAGAATTACTTTGACTCCGAGATCGCGTGTAGCGGCCAGCGCGCCATCAATCTCGACGTGCGGCGCGTGGTCGCTACCCATCGCGTCGAGAACGACTTTTCCCGTTAGTCGGGTTTCATTCTTCGACTGATTTCGCACAAACGGTCGCTAAGACGAGGGGTTAAGTTTGCTCGACTTGCACAACCTGGCGGCCTCGATAGTATCCACATTTCGGACACACACGATGCGGCAGGCGGGGTTCCTGGCAATTAGGGCAGAGGGTGGTCTGCGGAGGCGTCAGGGCGTCATGTGCGCGGCGCTTGCCGCGACGAGCCTTTGAGTGTCGTCTTTTAGGATTTGGCATGATTACTCCAGTCGTAAATGGTGAATAGTAAATCGTAAATAGTAAGAACTGCGCTTCCTATCAACGATTCACGATTCACGATTCACTAATTCCTTCAAGCCCGCCCAGCGGGGATCTACTTCTGCCGTATCACAGCTACAGTCGGCAGCGTTTCGATCTGCTCGACAAACCGGACAGATCCCTTTGCAGTCGTCTTTACACAAAAGGTGCTCCGGCACTGCGAGTAGCAACTCTTCAGTTACGAGTGCGTCAACGTCGATTACTTCACCGTCAAAAATCGTCAGATCCAGGTCCTCAACGGATAACTCGGCGTCTTGCTGAGATTTGTACTCTTCCGCCGTGACATACTCGAGCTTGAACCGGGAATCGACGGGCAAATCTACTGGCTTCAAACAACGGTCGCATTCGACCTGTACTCGTCCGACAACTCGTCCGTTGACCTTGACGCTGCCCTCTTCGATGCGTATTTGCCCGGACACCTCGGGGGGAGAGACCACTCGCACACGGTCATCTTCCAGAACAAGCTCCCCCTCAGCATAACTGTGAGAAAAGCTGCCCTTTCCGCCTTCAAAACTCGCGAGTTCAATTCGCACTGTCAACCACCCTACTGCGAATAGCTCAAATCAGCTGCTAATGCGCAAAGGGTCATTATAGTGACGAGCCGCCCACTGTCAACGCGACCGAACATTGTAGGGGCGGCACTCCGTGGCCGCTCCTTCGTCCGTCTCGAGGCATCCTGCGTCTACCGGGCGCCATTGCGCTACCGCCCGCCATTGTTGTCACGGGGGGCGGCCACGGAGTGCCGCCCCTACAAATTAGGCTTACCGCCGTTCAAAATCCGCCGTGTCGTACGCGTTTAGTGCGTCCTGTCGCAGCGCTTCAGCCAATCGCCTGTCGCCTCCGGTAATCAGCTTCCGCGAACTCCCTGGCGACAAACGGAACAACGGCGCCTCAACGGTTGCACCGGTTCTTTGGCCTTTATTTCTTGCTGATACGGAAGGCTTACCGGAGGCCCCTGTGCCCGCTTTGGCAAAGTATTCCTCGGCCAACTCCTTCCGGCCGGCCCGCTCTGAAATCAGTGCCAGAACATAGAAAGCCTCGCCGTAGTCTTCATCCATCTCCAGCGCTTTACGCAGGTGGCGAGCGGCTAAAACGTCGCGGCTAAGTTGGTAGTAGAGACACCCGAGAACGTAATGGGCCTCAGGTGAAGCCTTGCTGGCAAGTGCCAACTTGAATTCCTGCAGAGCCATCCGCCATTTCTCTTCGGCCACAAAGAGCCGTCCCAGTCCATAATGTGCGGCAAAGGAAGAACCGCCCAGGCGCGCTGCTGTGCTCAACAGTTGTTTAGCCTGTTCCGTGTCGCCCTCATCCGCACACGCCAAACCCAGCAGTAAAGAAACGCGCCTGTCGCCCGGTGAAATAGAGTGTGCGCGAGAAAGATAATCGCGCGCACGCGCCGTTTTTCCCTTCCTGAAGAAATGTTCGCCGACGAAGTAAAGCAACGGTGCGTTTGGCGCGGGCATTTCTGCGGCCCGTTGCAGCGAACGAATGCCGCGACTGAGCTGGGCATCCTCGATAAACAGAAAACCCTCGTTGATACACTGCTCGAAGGCAGCTCGCTCCGGCCCCTTGTAACTGGCGAGAATCTTAAGACGAAGCTCCTCGCGGCGTTCGGTTTCCAGTTGCTCCTCTGCGTCCTGCTGGCACCGCTCAACCCAGAGGCGTTCGAGCTGGTCGTTCTGAATGACCCCATCGTCAGTCAAAAGACCAACCAGCGCTTTGACCAGGCCGCGATCGAAATGCGCGTTCTGAACCTGCCGAAGTAAGAGGTCAAGGGCTCGTTCGAGTTTTTCAGTCAGTCTGGCCTGCCGGTTCTCCAGCGCCGAGATTCGTTCCAGCAGGTGTTCTTCGCTCAGCGCCGTGTCATCTGCAGAATCAAAACGTCCGGCCGCCGGCTCAACAATGATCATCAGCCGTGTGCCGCACCGGGTACAGAATTCCTGGCCCAGCAAATTAGCTGCCAGGCACTTTTGGCAATAATGCACGACCTGTGGCATCTGTTTTGTCAGTTGTCCGTGGTCCCTGATCAGTTGAACGACCGCTCTCGTCCGCGTTCGATATCACGGCTTTGCCGCCGGATGTGCGGAAGTGGCTATGCCCTTCCGTCCCGCTGTTCGATTAAGTATCGGGGCTGCGCCCACGGCGGGCATAACCCGAAATTCAAAAAACCAACTAACGGCGGGGCAAAGCCACCGCCTCACATCAGGCGGCATAGCCGTTACGAAATATCAAACTTAAGACCTACGAGTATTCATAAAACCCGCGGCCGGTTTTCTTTCCCAGCCAACCTGCGTCAACATAACGCTGAAGCATAGGACAGGCGCGATACTTCGGATCTCCGAAGCCATCGTACAACACTTTGAGTATCGCCAGACAGACATCGAGGCCAATGAAGTCGGCCAGTTGCAATGGCCCCATGGGATGGTTCATTCCCAACTTCATGATTCCGTCAATACTTTCGCGCGTCGCCACGCCTTCGTAAAGCGTGAAGATCGCCTCATTGATCATCGGCATTAGCACGCGGTTGGATACAAAACCAGGCGAGTCGTTGCAGTCTAAGGCGGTCTTGCCGAGCTTTTCACTTAGCGCGCGAACTTTCGCGTAAGTCTCATCCGTAGTGGCGATGCCGCGGATAACTTCCACCAGCTTCATCACCGGCACCGGATTCATGAAATGCATGCCGATAACTTTGTCCGGACGGGTGGTAACCGCCGCCAGCTTGGTGATTGAAATGGATGACGTGTTTGAGGCGAGAATCGTTTCGGCTGGTGTGACTCGGTCCAGCACTCGGAAGACTTTGGATTTCACATCGAAGTCTTCATTCACCGCTTCGACGACAAAAGATGCTCCGCTTAATCTCTCTAGTTCCGTCGTCGTTTGGATACGCCCGGTGATTGACTGTTTTTCGTCAGCGCTTAATCGCTGTTTATCAACGTCTCGCTGCAGGCTCTTATCGATCGTCTGCAGTCCTCGTTGCAGAAATTGTTCGTCGACGTCGTGGATCAATACCTCGAAGCCGGCACGCGCTGCCACCTGCGCAATGCCGCTGCCCATCGTTCCAGAACCGACTACTCCAATGATCTCGCTCATGATTTATCTGCAACTCCCCACGGCTGCTCGTTATCTTTCTACAGCCATGGCCACCGCATTACCACCGCCGAGACACAACGAAATAATTCCGCGATGCGCATCGCGTCGCTTCAACTCGTAAAGCATCGTCGTCAACAAACGCGAGCCTGATTGACCGATCGCATGACCTAAAGCGACCGCGCCGCCGTTGACGTTAACTCGCGCAGGATCCAGGCCAAGCTCTTTCGTTATTGCCACCGCCTGAACGGAGAACGCTTCGTTCAACTCGATCAAGTCAACATCGCTCAATTGCCAACCGGCCTTCTTCAACACTTTCCGGATTGCTTCAACTGGCGCCATCATCACCATTGCCGGTTCAACTCCAGACGTCGCCTGCGCGACGATCCGTGCCATTGGCGCCACTCCCAACTCGCGAGCCCGCTCGCTCGAGGTAACCACAACCGCCGACGCGCCGTCGTTTACACCGGGAGCGTTGCCAGCGGTCACCGTGCCGCTTTCCTTCTTGAAAGCCGGCTTCAATTTCGCCAGTGCCTCAAGCGACGTGTCTTCGCGTACAGTTTCATCCGTATCAAAAACAATTGGTGCGCCCTTCTTCTGCGGGATCTCAACCGGAACGATCTCATCCTTGAAGTTGCCTGCCTTGATCGCGGCGGCGGCTTTACGATGGGAGTTCAACGCATACTCATCCTGTTCTTCACGACTCACATCAAACTTTTCGGAAACGACCTCGCCCGTGCAGCCCATGTGGTAATCGTTATAAACGTCCCACAAACCGTCATGAATCATCGCATCGAGGAGCACGCCGTTACCCAACCGATAACCTTCGCGCGCCTTTGGAATGAGGTAGGGCGCGTTGGACATGGATTCCATTCCCCCAGCTACCACGATGTCCGTGTCGCCAAGTTGAATACCCTGCGCTGCCATCATTACGGCCTTGAGACCGGAGCCACAAACCTTGTTCACGGTCACGGCCGACACTGCCGGCAACAGTCCTCCTCCAAG
>DASQKG010000339.1:0-3900 GCA_035630655.1 Pyrinomonadaceae bacterium | reverse complement strand
CACGGCGAAGACCCATGAACCCGCCCATAGCACTACCACAACACAGGTGATGATTGTGCCGGCGCCGACCGAAGACAGGGAACGAATTGTGTCACGCAAAAACTTAGCAGATCCCGGGTAGACGTCTACCGCTCTTGTCAGCAGTTCATTTGCAGCCGTGATCTGGTTGCTTATGGCAAGCATTAAGAGGAGGGCGGGAAATAGAGCCATCAGACCGAAGTAGCTCATGGCCGCTGCTGAGGTAAATAGGTCGTTCTCGTGGAACTGGTGCAGCGTATGGCTAAGAATCGACCGCCACGGCCCGCGATTTCGAACCCCGAACGAGTGACGTGTAAAGGACGAGAACTTTCCCATTTGAACTAAAACCTTGCTGGCGACTGCTGCTTCGTGAGACAGACCCTAACAAATTCTTTACTGAGAATCGAACAGGCTGGGCTTTAGGGAACCGGGGTAGTTGATTCCGAAGTGGTCGTAGGCTAGACGCGTGGCCATGCGCCCGCGGGGGGTGCGGTCGAGAAACCCGATTTGAATTAGATAAGGCTCAATAATTTCCTCAATAGAGTCTTTTTCTTCGTGTATCGAGGCAGAGATAGTGCCCAGCCCGACCGGCCCGCCGTTGAACTTCTCAATTACCGTAAACAGGAGTTTGCGGTCCATTTCATCGAGTCCAAACGTGTCGACCTCCATACGGTTGAGCGCGTCGTTGGCGACCTCGCGCGTGATGCGGCCATCGTAATCGACCTCCGCATAGTCCCGCACGCGGCGCAGAAGCCTGTTAACAATACGCGGCGTGCCGCGTGAACGTTGAGCGATTTCGCGGGCGCCATCGTCCTCAATCTCGACTCCCAGGATCTCTGCGGAGCGTTTGCAGATGATTTCGAGATCCTCGTGCGGATAAAAGTCGAGATGAAAGATGATTCCGAAACGACCGCGCAAAGGGGCAGTGATCAAACCCGCACGCGTCGTAGCACCCACCAAGGTGAATTTCGGTAGATCGAGTTTGATAGAACGTGCACCGGCGCCCTGACCGATCAAAAGGTCAAGTTGATAGTCCTCCATGGCGGGATAGAGTTTTTCTTCCAACGCTGGGAGGAGACGATGAATCTCGTCGATGAAGAGGACGTCGCCCTCCTGCAGGTTGGTTAAGAGCGCGGCGATATCGCCCGCTTTTTCAATTGCAGGTCCGGCGGTGGAACGTAATTCCGCGCCCATCTCATTCGCGATGATATTTGCGAGGGTTGTTTTGCCAAGGCCGGGCGGACCAGTCAGCAGTACGTGGTCCAGAGCTTCCTTCCGTTGCATAGCAGCCTTCATGTAGACGCGAAGATTCTCCTTTACCTGGCGTTGGCCGATGTAGTCGGTGAGCCTGCTCGGGCGCACCGTCAACTCAAATTGGCGTTCAACGTCAGTTAGTGGGGCTCGGGCTGGTCCTGATTCAGTAGACATATTTCATAAAGCAAATGATTAGTTTGCTTGAGGGCGCATGACAGACTGGTAGTACAAAAGAAGCAAACTAACGGCTCGCTTCACGCTTTTGCGAGCTTGCGCAAACTACGACGCAAGATCACTTCGACGGAGATATCACCGCCTTCATCGGTGGCCGAACTTACGGCTTTTTCCGCCGAATTTCGCTGGTAACCCAGATTCAGTAAGGCCGACAACACATCGGCGCGCATCGAATCCTCGGTGACAACCGGCGCTCCCGCCGCTGTCTTCGCGCCCAGTTCTTCCTCCAACTCCGGCGATGAAAGAGAAGAGACTTTATCACGTAATTCCATCACCAGCCGCTCCGCTGTTTTCCTGCCGATGCCCGGTATGAGAGTCAACTTCGCCAGATTGTTGGTGCGAATCGAGGCGATCATTTCGTCGGCACTCATTCCGGAGAGCAACTTGATTCCGAGTTGAGGCCCAATTCCGCTTACCGAGATAACCCGCAGAAACAGTTCGCGTTCACGCGCTGTTTTGAAACCAAAGAGCTGAAGGGTGTCTTCGCGAACATGTGTATAAATTCGGAGTTGGACACTTGAGCCAGGCTCCTCAAGGTCGTAAAACGTCGAAACCGGAATGTTGACTTCATAGCCAACACCACCTACATCGAGGATTACAGAATTCGGTTGTTTGGAAAGAAGAGTGCCGGACAAATGTGCAATCATTGGCGCAGCGTTTTCCAGGTCAAGCTGGCGGGATTGTAGTTGATGGATTTACCAACCGCAACGCTGCTTTCGTGCGTAGGGTTTGGCAATGTGGCGACGTGTTATGACTTCATAGCCCTACGGGTTCGGTTCTGTAAATAAAGCATTAGGCTTATACTAACCGGGAGGCCCTCAAATGAAGTCAGAAAAGATTTCAGAATTAACCACTAATCGACTAAGCATCTACCTGCGCTGCCTTAATATTCTTTCCGCGGCGGGGATCACGAGTATTTCGTCGCAAGCCCTGGCTGAGCAGTTCAATCTAAACTCCGCACAAATCAGAAAAGATCTGGGGTACTTCGGAGAGTTTGGCGTACGCGGTGTCGGCTATTCAGTTGAAGATTTGCGGCTGCACATCACCAAGATCCTGGGACTCGACCGCCCTCACCGCGTAGGAATCGTCGGTGCTGGACGACTGGGATCGGCGTTGGCAAATTACAAAGGTTTTTCCAGATCAAACTTTTCGGTAGTAGCGCTGTTCGATGATGATGAAACGAAGATTGGGCGCAAGGTTGGTGAAGAGAAGACAGCGATTGAAGATGTCAAACGAATGCCGCAACTGGTAAAGGAAAAATCCATTGACGTGATGGTCATCGCAGTGCCGGCGCGCGCAGCGCAAAGGGTTCTCAATCAAGTTATGGCGGCGGGTATCAAAGCGGTCTTGAATTTTGCTCCGGCTTCGCTGAACGCTCGTCTGGATGTGAAAGTTAAGACGGTTGACCTCACCACGTCGCTTGAGTCTCTATCGTATTACCTGGCGCGTCCCCAGCCGGCTGCAATCACAAACCACAGGAATAAAACTCAATTGGAACAGGTCTCGGAGTTAAGTGAACAGGAATTGTAGTAGAGTTTGATCACGTTATGGATGAACTGACCGCGCGACGGGAAATCGTAAGCATCGGCAAGTTGCTATATGAGCGGAGCTACGTTGTTTCGTCCGACGGCAATATCAGTGTGCGTTTGGACGACGGCCGAATCGTGGCGACGCCCACCATGATGTGCAAAGGCCGTATGTCTGAGGATTCACTGGCAGTGACTGACGCGAACGGTAAGCCACTCACTGAGCGCAAGCCGTCGAGCGAGTTGCAAATGCATCTCCTGATTTATCAGGAGCGTCCGGACGTGAAGGCCGTCTGCCACGCCCATCCACCACACGGCACTGCTTTCGCCGTCGCTGGACTCGCGATCGATCAGCCAATTCTCTCGGAAGTAATCCTGACACTAGGCTGCGTACCGTTAACCAGCTACGGCACGCCTTCAACAAATGAAGTGACTGAAGCAATGCGGCCATTTGTGAAACATCACAACGCATTGCTTATGGCAAATCATGGGGCCGTCGCTTACGGCTCCGATTTGTGGCAAGCATTCGATCGACTTGAAACACTCGAACACACGGCGCGAATTGCGATACTCGCGCGGATACTCGGAGGCTCGCAAAACCTGCCCGCCGATGCGATTGAAAAGTTGATCAATCTTCGTGAGAAAGCAGGCTACCTTGGCGAAGGTGGGAGATGCCAGAGTTGTGGCTATTTGCACGAGATGCAGGTTGCTTGTCCGAGTGGTGATCGGCCAGCCCCGACGGGTTACTATGATCGCTCGCCGATGAATGGCTCAGGAAAGATTTCACTGACCAGAGAAGAGCTGGTTGAATTGCTTGCGCAAACGGTGGAGAACCGTTCATGAGATCGTAGATCATGGTAAAGACAGT
>DASQKG010000338.1:0-5263 GCA_035630655.1 Pyrinomonadaceae bacterium | reverse complement strand
CACGCGCTTACCTGCGTCACGAGCCCCACGGATTACGCCGAGCGCGGTACCGTAATCGCCCGCGGTTGCTAACGCTCCAGCATTGCAGTGCGTAAGTACCGTATCACCGTCCGCAATCAGTTCGGCGCCGAAACGCCCAATGGCCCGATTAGACTCGATGTCCTCACGGAAAATCGCAAGAGCTTCATCCACCAAACGCGCCTTGATCTTTTTAGTGTCTTCCGTCGTTGTCTTCTCGCGGCGGAACGTATCGCGCATTCTTTCAATCGCCCAAAACAGATTGACTGCCGTAGGTCGTGTTTGCGACATGACCTGGCACATATAACTGAAGTCGTCTTCCAGGTCAGCGACTGACATCCCTACAGACTGACTCGCGCCTAACGCGAGACCCATCGCCGCTGAGACGCCTATCGCCGGAGCTCCGCGTACCACCATCTTTGAGATCGCCTGCGCGACTTCTTCCCACGATCGAAGGATCAAGTACTTCTCCTCGGTCGGCAGAAGACGCTGATCGATCATTCGTATTCCTTCAGTGGTCCACTCGACAGTCTTTATCATTCTTTCTGACGGCACTCCTCGCTTTGGATGAATCCAACAATCTTACTGGAGAGCAAATCAGAGGGCAAAGGAGGGGCCTCGGCAACAGGGGTATAGAGAACAACCCTCAGGTGGCCGCTTTCCAAATAAGCCGGCTGGCTTATTCCCAAACGACGCAACCTGAAGGTTGTACTCTATACGCCTGTTGCCACGGCACCCGACACCCTTGTCATGGTGCGCTTCGACTCTTCAGGAGTTCTATTATGAACGCATGCTGTCCCTGAGCTTTTACGGTAAACACTCGACCAAGCTGAAGGCCACTACGCTTAATGCCATCAAGGGGTGGTTGCGTTTCGTCCCACTGACGGGCGCGGAAGGCGACCCAGATCTTGTCCCCCGTGAGCGCGGGAGTTTGTTGCACCGAAACACGGTTAAATGCTCGCGGCAAGAAATAAGCAGGGTCTTCAGGAATGCCAGTAATACCCTTGACTACCGTTACTTTGAATCTCTTGCTGTCCGCCGATTCCAATGCGTACCAGAGATGGTAGGCGACCAAGTCCTCGTAGGCATAAACCTGCACAGGCTCAGAAGAATTTATTTCTGCTGCCGACATTTGGTGCGCCAATTGTTCCCAACTACACCAGATGAAATTCGGTGGGCGACTAAAAAGGAAGACGGCGGCGGATAACAATAACCAGCAACCGAGAACCGCGAGTACGGTAATCCTGATCCAGTATGGCCGAAGCCTGTTTATCGCGAGAGCGGCGAGAATCGCGTATGGTCCAGCGGCGATAATTAGATGCCGTGTACCCCAGACTGAATATGGAAACAGCCAACTAAGAGCGAACGCAATAATCACCGGTCCGAGGAGAAAAACACTCAAAGCGTAAATCCTTACGTCTCGGCCTGCCTCGTTCTTTGGAGCAAAGAACAGAACCAGCAGTGGAAGACCAAACAGAACAAAAGCGATGGCAGCCATAATCAGGTTAAACCCGGTATCTGTACTGCTCTGGACAAACAGGAAAGGCCGGTTGAGAAGAACGAAGTACTGGACCAGGTCAAATAGGCCCGGCCTCGTTAACCAGCCAATATTCTGTCCAATTCCTCGCCCGGCCTCAGCAGATCCCGCAACCTTAACGACTTCGTAAAGCCACGGGAGGTACGCTACTATCAACAATCCAACAGTCAGGAGAAAGCGCGCCAACTTCTTGCGTTGCCATAAAAGCAGCACCACTGCTTCCAAAAAGACGACCAGCCAGCCGGCGTAATGCGTATAGACCAACAGGAGATTGATCAAACAAAGCACCGCTAAACCTTTATCTCCTCCTTCATTTCCACTGCCGATACGGTTGAACAACCGAAAGAACAGCCACAGCGCGCACAGCGATAAGAAAAACAATAAGCTGTACATGCGCACTTCCTGGGCGTACTTAATCAAGTAACCGTTTGCCGCGAACAGCAATAGCGCCAGATTAACTTCGGCTGCATTTAGTTTCAGTTCGCGGCAGAGAAGCGTGAACGGAATGATCGAGGCGACGCCTATCAAGGCAGGAAGAATTCGGAGCCATCCCACCGATTCACCACCTAAGCCGATCCAAATCTTGAGCAGAACATAGAAAAGCGGCGGATGAATTATATCGGCGGCAACGAAATAGAAGAGATCGGACCATGAGTGTCGCGCGGCATGCACGCTGAAGATTTCATCAAACCAGAGACAGGACGACGTTAGTCTCCAGAAACGCGCACCGATGCATAGCGCGACAAACGAAGTGAAGAGGGAAATCGCCGTTGGATTCGTAAATGAATCCCGAGGGTTGGCTTCTGGGGTAGTGGCGGATTCGTTATTCAAACTCGTAGGAGCAGCGGAGACGTTCACTAATATGCGAACCACGAAATTCCGTGCAGAGGCTTACGCAATCAAATTCGGATTGGGCAGTATACAATCATGAGTGCTCCAACGCTCATTCAGACTCAATCTCGTTCAGTGTGCCTCACGAGAAATCCACTTGGCGGGTAGCCGGATTGACACGTTCCCGACTGCATGTTAACGTCCGCGTGAATCCAGACTGACAGTTCTTTTCATAATAAGCATCCGGGTGCCTCGCATTGCGAGGAGAATAGGGAAGCGGGTGAGAATCCCGCGCGGTCGCGCCACTGTGATGAGAATCGCAGCATCGCTGTCTAACGGTCTCCAGGAGACCGAAATGACTGCCGATACTGTCGAACCTCTAAGTCAGGAGACCTGCCCAGAGGCTTTGCAGCTTTCGAACGCTCGCGGAAAGGCGTTCAGGCAGCACGGGTCCCTAATACCAAGATTGAAGTCCCGCCGCCTGTTCCTTTTCGCGAAGGATCAGAATCGGCGGGACTTTTTTGTTTAATCACCACTCCTCAAAACTCAGACTAAAATGCGCTGTGGCGTGGCTGCTGTGCTGTGCACTGTTAACGGCGGGCTCGTGTGCGAACCGTACTCCAACCGGTTCTTCAGAATCGATATCGCTGACGAGGACCTTTGTCGATGATGAGGGGCGAACCATCACGCTCCCCGAAAGAATTGATCGCGTGGTTTCACTCGCCCCAAATCTAACCGAGATTGTCTTTGCACTCGGCGCCGGCGACAGGTTGGTAGGCAACACAACCTACTGCGACTACCCGGTTGAAGCTAAGAGCGTCACGAAAGTGGGCGACACCCTTCATCCGAGCATCGAACGCATCATCGCTTTGAAGCCTCAGATAGTTTTGGTATCAACTGCATCGCAACTCGAAGCTTTTACCAGGCAACTCGACAATCACAAGATCGCCGTTTACGTCACCAATCCAAAAAGTCTTGATGAGGTGTTTCGTTCGATGGAGAACCTCGGCCAGTTGCTGGGCCAGGAAAAACAGGCAGAGACCGTCGTTAATGAGTTACAGAGCCGTGCCGAGAAGGTTGAATCAGCGACGAAGCAGGTCAAGCCAATCAGAGTGTTTTACCAGCTGTCGGGCGAACCGCTGTACACCATCGGCCGTGACGCTTATCTGACTGACTTAGTACGTCGAGCGGGCGGCGTTTCCGTAACTGCCGATGTTCCCAGCGGTTTTCCCCGTTACAGCGATGAAGCCGCACTGGCAGCACAGCCCGAAGCTATCATTTTGCCGACGGGCGGTTCGATGGGATCGGCAAACGCTACAGTCGCCTTGTCGCTTAAGAATTCTCCCGCTGCTCGTAACAATCGCGTCTACAAAATTCACGGCGACCTTCTTTCCAGGCCCGGTCCACGGTTGCTAGACGGCTTAGAGGAGATGGCGCGAGCGCTGCACCCGGAAGTTTTCAAGCACTGATAGCCGAGGCGTTTTTTTGAGTAGTGAGTCTCTTAAGTATCCGTTCAGAGTGCGGACTTGTCCGCTACACCGCGGGCACAAGTGCCCATTCTAAACGGGTTGGAACCTAAAGATGGACCACACATACACTGTCACGGCCGGCCGGGCGACATTCCGTCGCACGATGCTTGTGTGTGGCTTGCTGCTCTTATTGCTTTTCGCGGTTCTTCTGACAGCGTCAGTTCTGGGCAGTCAGCGGTTGCCGTTTCTCGGTTCGCTTTGTGCCTTAACGGGAATATCGCAATGCGGTCTGTCCACAGAAGAGTACGCGATTCTTTTCGAAATTCGCATTCCGCGCATCCTGCTCGCCGGCGCAGTCGGTGTTTGCCTGGCGACTGCCGGTGCGGCGTATCAGGCTCTGCTTCGTAATCCGCTTGCTGAACCATACTTACTCGGTGTTTCAAACGGGGCAGCAGTGGGAACAATGATCGCGCTTGTATTTTTTGGTGCTCATGAGTGGAGCCGGCCGGTGATGGCGTTCGCCGGCGCGTTGGCGGCGACCTTCCTTGTCTACCGACTTGCGCGAGGCAGTGCCGGGGCGACCCCAGAGCGTTTGATACTTGCCGGTGTGATCGTGACGACATTTTTGTCGTCCGGGATTGTTTTCATAACGACATTGATGGATGCGACCAGGATTCGCTCTTTTACTTTCTGGCTTCTGGGTGACCTTTCCGGCACCACGACCAGCCTGTTGGCCGTAGCCCTTGTGGCGGCGGTGATTGGCGTTGGCATCCTGACGCTAAATGCGCGTTCACTGAACCTGATGATGCTTGGTGAGCGAGACGCCTTCGATCTCGGGGTAGAAGTTCAGCGTGTTCGATTGACCGTCTTTCTGGTGGCCAGTCTGTTAGTAGGCGCCTCGGTCGCGTCGAGTGGATCTGTAGGCTACGTGGGCCTGGTTGTGCCGCATCTGACTCGTCTCTCATTTGGCAGTGACAATCGGTTGATCATTCCCGCGTCGGCGTTGGTGGGCGCGAGTTTCGTGATCGTTGCCGATACAGTTGCGCGCACGTTGATTGCGCCTCGCGAACTTCCAGTTGGAGCAATCACGGCATTGATCGGAGCGCCGCTGTTCATCTATTTGCTCAAGAGACAGGCGACGATAGGGTAGTTACTACCCGGGCTCAACGAGGGTCGTAGGCATTTGCCGGCGACTATATTCAACAATGCAATCTCTAATCTACCGCATACATATCTGGCTCGGATTGGTAGTGGCGATACCTGTCTTTGCATGGGCCTCGAGCGGATTGCTCTACGCGTGGCCCAGCGCGGTAGAGGGCGGCAGTATTGAAAACATAGCACCCGGGCGTGTGATTGTTACGCCAGCGGAAGCTATGCAACGTGCCAATGCTTTCGCGGGACGAGAACT
>DASQKG010000337.1:0-16658 GCA_035630655.1 Pyrinomonadaceae bacterium | reverse complement strand
ACAATCACTTCGCTTGTGCCGTTTTCATTCAAAAGGCACACTACCAGGCGCAAAACCAACTTTCGTTTCGAGTAGATTTATTTATGAGGCAACGAATCACCGTAGGAGTAGATTTTGTTGTGAGGCAATAGGGTGTTTGTTACGCGCCATAGACCAACGAGGGATGCTTGAACTCTTGCTTCTCATTGCACGGAGTAGCGCGCGAGCGTGCGCGGAAAGATTCGAACTCCTGCAGGCATCTGACTTAAGGGCATCGTGTTCCTGGTTAAGATCTGGCTGGCCTTCACACCGTAGACCGCCTGATTAAGATCGTTGTCGGGACTGATCACCACGCCCTTCAATGCAGCGCCGATGAAGGCTCCCTTGCTCCGCGAGTATGAAAGGATTCCGGCATCGAGAGTTGCATTAGTGGAAGCTGCGGCCTCGCGACCGACTGGTCCAGCAACCACACCAACCTCGCCACCGATTTCAAACTTGTCTTCAAGCAAGCCCTTTAGTCCATCCTCATTCATGACCAGAAAGACATAGTCATTTTTTTGTGCGCCTATCTGCGCGCCAAAACTTCCACCGCTAAGATTGAAGAAGGCAGGCGCGCTCCAGCCACCCTTGACGCGTTTGCTGATCACTCCCTGCCCACCGCGTCCACCGAAAATAAAAGCCGCCTTGATCACGCCCGGAAAGACGGCGATGGCTTCGGACTTATCAAGCAATTCCTTGGGAATCGCCCGGTCGCGCACGTTCATGATTTCCGTAAAAGTCTCGGCAGCCTCGCGAGCATGGCGCGTCGCATCTGTCATTCTTGATTTTTTCTGGGCGGATGCCTGGGCGCCAAACGTTAGTAACAGCAAAGAGGCGATGAATGCGGAAAACACACGGTAAAACGGCGTATTCATTAATTACCTCCAGATAGTTTCAAGGTTTACACATGAAACTAATACGCGAAACTCCGAAGAACGGCAAAGACCGCCCAACCGGACTCAGCGAATAATGGCAACACGATAAGCGCGTGGCCGATTTGTTCGGACTCGCACTCTAGGCCGGCGATTGCGCGTAACCGTTGACGGAACTGCCGACACTTCGCGTCCGCCTAGTGCGGCCGCAAAGGTCTCTAACTTCTGCGCTTCACTGACCGGGATTTCAGAAGCTGGTTCGTTAGATGGAACCTCCGACACCGTCG
This sequence comes from Pyrinomonadaceae bacterium, assembly GCA_035630655.1. GTDB lineage: Bacteria > Acidobacteriota > Blastocatellia > Pyrinomonadales > Pyrinomonadaceae > PSRF01. The sequence goes on along the minus strand of DASQKG010000337.1, from coordinate 15,481 downwards.
CGGGTGGCCCGGTGCGGGCAATGTTGACCAAGAGCATCCCGGCAAGTGCGCCGGTAATTAAGCCGATTAGTATCACCACTGCAACCATTCGCGACTGGCCATCGATACGCCCGCTGACCGAACGAAGCCTGTTGCTAATTTTGGAGACTCTGCTGCTGCGAATCGGTTCAACGGGTTGCGCGCTGGCACTGGCGTTGGCATCGAAGAGAGGGGTGGTCAGCGTAGCGTGATCTATTTGATTAGTTTCTATTGAGTCGTAGCCTTCAGTCATCTTCATTACTCCAATGATCCTTATGAAATGAAACGGGACGGTTAATCGAATCCCGAGACATTGAAAGCAATTACAACTCCAAACAGACGCGCTCTGGTTTAAGCAACAAATTCGTCACAAAGCGACAAGAAACAAACGATAACCATACAGAACCGAGCGCGGTAGCGCCGGATGCTAGAGGCCACTTCATTAAGCCTAGTTCAGAATTCACAGTAACAAACTAAGTGAAGTGGCCTTAAGCATCCGACGCTACGCGCTCGGTTCTATAATGGCTACCGCGTCGTACCCCAAAGATCGGTGATAGAATTGCGCCATGAGAATTCTCGAATTCGTTTGACCACCGAGACAAGCATTGGAAAGAGCGATGAAAAGCCCACCCTTACCAAAGGCCGATTCCATTAAGGAGTTGGCCCAATTTTGGGATGAGCATGATCTGACCGATTTTGAAGACGAATTGGAGGAAGTCAACGACGCATTCTTCGAACCTGTGACGGGTGATTCTTCTGAATCAGGAAGCCCACGAATCCAGGGCTGTAAGAGGGATCGCTGAGCTAAAGACATTTTATGACGACCATGCGTTATCCGAACATCACAAGCCTTTTCAAGTACCGAACTATCAACCCTCAAACGCTCGAAGCTATGCGAAATCGGAAGGTATGGGTGGCGAGTCCGAATTCCTTCAACGATCCGTTCGATACCAACACTGATAACTACGTAGCGGAGCTTAGCGAGAAGACAATTGAAAGCATCGCGCGCAGTGGATTTCCTCAAATCAGAAATAAAAGCCCGAGAGACCCGGTGATACTCAACACGCTGCATGCGGAGTTCGTAAAGCAAGCAATGAAGTTTGGTATTCTCAGCTTGACTGAGAATTGCGAAAGCACCCTAATGTGGTCACATTATGCAAATGGTCACCGAGGGTTTTGCATGAGTTTGGGAGAACGCCAAATAGCTTATTAGGTGATCATGACTGGACGGAACCCGTAAGTTACGCGAGACTCTGCCCTGTTTTGGATGATAAGAATCAATGGGACCAATCGAACGTCAATGCATTTGGGGTTGAGCTTGAGAAATTAATGTTTGTGAAAGCCGAAGAATGGCGTTATGAGAGGGAGTGGCGATCGGTGTACCAATTCCATTCGTCGCCGGGATGAGGTTCGTTCCGGTCGGGTGCAATCTATCCCGCCTTCACGTTGGAGGTGGAAGCCACCGTTGAACGGATAATCGAAGCACCCAAGCGCTGGCCAGTTATCGAACAGGACGTCAGAAGATGCCTCACTCACATCTTTCCTTACGCTATTCTCTACACAATTGAAGGGGACGCGATTCTTATAGTGTCGGTGATGCACCTCAGACGAAAGCCGGACTACTGGCGAAATCGCTTGTCCCAATCTCCTGGTTCTAAATAGATACTTTCCGAAGCCGCAGCGCATTTCCGATCACTGACACGGAACTAAAACTCATTGCCGCCGCCGCAATCATTGGACTCAGCAGTATCCCAAAGAACGGATAGAGAATACCGGCGGCAAGCGGCACACCCAGCGCGTTATAGAGGAATGCAAAGAAGAGGTTCTGCTTGATGTTCTTCATAGTGGCGCGGCTGAGTCGAATCGCACGCACAATCCCACGCAAGTCTCCCTTCACGAGTGTCACGTCTGCGCTCTGCATGGCGACGTCAGTGCCTGTCCCCATTGCGATGCCAACATCTGCCTGGGCCAATGCCGGCGCATCGTTGATACCATCTCCGGCCATCGCGACTCTGCGTCTCTCGCTCTGAAGTCGCTTAATGATTTCAGCTTTTTGGTTTGGCAGAACTTCGGCAATCACATCGTCGAGCTCAAGTGTTTTGGCTACGGCTTTCGCCGTCGTCCAGCTATCGCCCGTGACCATGATGATGCGAATTCCCTGTTCGTGAAGCTGCTTGATTGCTTCGGAAGTTGATTCCTTGATCGGATCGGCGACGCCGAGCAAACCGGCAGCTCGTCCATCGATGCCAACAAACATTACCGTCTGGCCCTGCGCTCGCAGCCCTTCGGCATGCTGCATAAGCTCTCCGGAGTCGACCTTTAATTCTTCAAGCAGAGTTACGTTGCCGATGGCTACAACGTGTTCGTCTACTATGCCCGTCACTCCCTTGCCGGTGATCGATTCAAAGTCTTCAACCGCGCTGACTTCAATGCCTCGCTCATGCGCGCCAGCCACGATTGCAGACGCGAGGGGGTGTTCACTGCCGCGTTCCAAACTTGCCGCGAGCCTCAACACGTCTTGCTCGTTCCATCCATTCGCCGGAAAAACTGCTACCAACTTCGGTTTCCCTTCCGTGAGCGTTCCCGTTTTGTCCACGACGACGGTGTCGACTTCACGCAGAACCTCGATCGCTTCGGCATTTCGGAACAGCACACCCATCTGCGCGCCTTTGCCGGTCGCCACCATGATTGACATCGGCGTAGCCAGCCCAAGCGCGCACGGACAGGCGATGATCAAAACTGCGACCGCGTTAATCAGCGCGTATGCCAGAGGCGGCTCAGGTCCAAGCGTGGCCCAAACTACGAAAGTAGCTGCAGCGATCAGGATTACAGCGGGCACGAAATACGCAGACACGCGATCGGCAAGTCTTTGAATCGGCGCCCGGCTGCGTTGCGCCTCGGCAACCATTTGCACGATCTGCGCCAGCAGTGTTTCCGATCCGACGCGCTCGGCCCGCATTACAAAGGTGCCGGTCCCGTTTACTGTGGCTCCGATTACAAGGTCGCCTGGTCCTTTAGCGACAGGAACCGGTTCACCGCTAATCATCGACTCATCTACCGTGCTTGAACCTTCGACTAAGACCCCATCAACAGGAACCTTTTCGCCCGGACGCACTCGCAACTTGTCGCCAACCCCGACGTCTTCCAGCGGCACGTCCTCTTCGGCCCCGTCGTCGCGAACCTGGCGGGCGGTTTTGGGCGCCAGTCCGAGCAGAGACTTAATTGCCGCACTCGTTTGACCGCGGGCCTTAAGTTCCAACACCTGGCCCAGCAACACAAGGGTTGTAATTACCGCAGCCGCTTCGAAGTAAACTGCAACACCGCCGCCGTGTGCGCGAAACGAATGCGGAAAGATGTCAGGAACTACGGTCGCTACTAGGCTGTAAACGTAAGCAACGGTGACGCCGAGACCAATGAGCGTGAACATATTCAGACTGCGATTTACGAGCGACTGCCAGGCGCGCACAAAAAATGGCCAGCCACCCCAAAGCACAACCGGCGTGGCCAGGGCCAACTGAATCCACGTCAATACTTCGATGGGAATCGCCTGCTGCAGCGGTTGGCCGGGGATCAAGTCGCTCATGCCGATCGCAAAAACCGGAACAGACAATCCAGCGCTCAGCCAAAAACGCCTTTGCATATCACGCAGCTCAGGGTTCTCTTCGTCGTCGAGAGAAATGGTGCGAGGCTCAAGCGCCATGCCGCAAAGCGGACAACTACCCGGTGCATCGCGAACGATCTCGGGATGCATTGGACAGGTGTATTCAGTTTTCGTTCGCGGGCCGGCGACGGTTAGCGGTTCCAACGCCATACCACATTTTGGACATGACCCGGGTTTATTCTGACGAACCTCGGGATGCATCGGGCAGGTGTAGATGCTTCCCGTATTCTCAGCTGGTTGGACAACCTGTTTTGACTTAGTGCGTCCGATTCCGATCGGTTGCATCATCACGGGCCCTGCCGATTTGTTGAGAAACCGCTCAGGGTCCTCACGAAACTTCTGCACACAGTGTGTGCTGCAAAAGTAGTAGACAGTCCCTTTATACTCGTGCGACCCCGCGGCAGATTTAGGATCGACGGTCATCCCACAGACTGGATCTATTGACGCGGACGTCCCACCGTTTACCTGATTCTCTGGAAGTGGTTTATCCATGTGAAGTCGCTGCGTCTCCTAATACAAACCCTCACCTCTTGTATTGTTCCGTGAAAACAAAATCTCTCCAACCAAGCTCCTCGTCCCGTAGGGACCTAATGTGTATAGAACTCATCTTAAAAAATCCCTGCGCTCCGGAGGAGCGAAACGTATTCGCTCCATGGTCAATCACCCGACATTGCGCTCCGCTGGAGCGCGAGTCGTAGATGTAAGTCAAATCTATTAACATTTCGCTCCTCCGGAGCACAAAAAAATGCGAACAGGCCACAATCTTCCAGTCGTCCATCTTGGCTTTTCAGTGCCTTTGTGATTTTATCTCACGCCAGATTTAAAATCCCCCGCGGAGGTTCTCGATAATGGCAAGAAAAATTCTCGGCGTGATCGTCGGCTACGTAGTAATGGCTTTGCTTGTCTTTCTGACCTTCTCAGTTGCCTACCTCGTAATGGGCGCAAACCACGCATTCAAACCCGGCACCTATGACGTTTCCCTCCGATGGACCGCCTTAAGCTTTGTCCTGAGCCTCATTGCAGCCATTGTAGGCGGCTACACGTGCGCCTTGATCGCGCGAAGTACCCGGGCGGCGCAAGTGCTTGCAGGCATCGTGCTCGTTTTGGGAATCATCATCGCTATCCCGGCAATCACTGGGAGCGACACCCGACCGAACACTCGACCGGCCGATGTGCCAAACATGCAGGCCATGCAAAACGCCCGCACTCCGGCATGGGTCGCAATCCTCAATCCGATCGTTGGCGTAGTAGGGGTGTTGGTTGGTGCGTCTATAAGGCAAAAAACTACCGAAGGCGCCTAGCCGCCCCTGATGAGGACTTACGGAGATTTAGCGGGTCGATAATTTGGTACAACTGCTCGGCATCGCGGTTGGATAAGACCCCTTTCTCTTCTACAGCTTGGAAACCAGCGCTGTTTATGACGGCACGAAGCTGTGCTACGGTGATCTTCTGATCGTCGTACTCTACCCACGCTTCTTTTTTTTCAAAGCTCACGCGCACTTGTAGCACGCCCTTGGTTGCTTTCAACTTCTTCTCGACGGAAGATGCGCAGCCGCCGCAGTGCATGCCTTCCACGCGGATTGTGACCGTCGCGCTCGACGCAGAAGCGCCATTCACGCCGACGCTCATTACAAGCGCCAAGATCAAAGGTCCAACGATGTATTTCATTCTCATTGTTAGTTTCTCCTTCATGAAGCGATTCTCAAAACTGCTGTAATACTTGCTGTCGACGCTTGATTGCTTGAGCAGAGGTCTGATTTTCTCTTCGAACTCCTCCGGCAAAAGAATGCCCTCGATCGTGTCGCGGATCTTGCCTTCACGGTCAATTACGACGGTAATCGGCAAGGTTTCACTGTCGCTGAAGAGGCCTTTGGTTTCTTTCGTTCCAAGCACGATAGGGTAATTGGCCTTTATTCTTCGAACGAATCGGCGGACTTCGGTGCGATTTATGGGCGGATACGTGACACCAATCACTTGCAGGCCGCGAGCTCTGTATTCTCGTTGCCATGTCACAAGTTCCGGCATCTCCGCTCTACACGGCGGACACCAGGTCGCCCAGAAATTCAGTAGCACTATCTTTCCTTTGTAGCTACTCAATCGCACTTTGCGGCCTCTTAGATCTTTGAGAACGAAGTCGGGTGCTGCTCGTACCTGAGCCAGCACTGTCGCGGGCGAAGCGACGAGTAGCATTCCCAAAGTTATGGCTCTCCACATGCGGTAATCTTCAGAACAAATACTTCACACCCAGCAACACGTTCAGGCTGTTACGTAGCACTTGCGGGCCGGTGTTTCGAACTACGGGAAGCTGAACACTGCCCTCAACCACGAATCTCGGGTCCGCTGCGTACTGCAGTCCTGGCGCTGCATAGAACTCAGTCGAACTGCTTCCGGATACTTCAATGCCCTCCAGGCGCCCGAGCCGCCGATGAACAAATGTAGTCTCCAATATGACAAACAACTCCTTCCCCGGAGCTTGGTAATCGCGAGGGAATAAAACATATTCCATGTCGGTGTTAATCCGGATTTCGTGGCCCATACGGAAACCATCACGCTCCGAGCGGATTATGCCCTCAACGTTGCCACCGAAGATGAACCTTCCCCCCGCCTGAGAGAATGACACATCGATGTGTGGAGACAGTCCACCACTGATCGGCGTGAGTTGCTGACGAACAAAAGCTGGAGCGTTGACTTGATTCGCGGTCGGCGCGTCTTTCTTGCCGGTCGGCAATTCCAAGCCAAACCGCGCCGAAGCCTGGCGATCTCCATAGGTCTTCACCTTCCTGAAGAACCGAAACTTGCTCCATAACGTGATATTAGCTAGCCCTCCTTCCGATCCGGAATTCACGCCATCATCAAAGGAGGTGCGCGCGATCGGGATTTCAACCTCCAACTGAAGCCGCGGACCTGGCGTATATGAAACACTGATGTCCAATATTTGCCGTCTGACGTCGAGATTGCCGAGGTGCTGTTTGATTAAATATAGGCGCGGCGTGATCGCTCCTCCTTTGTAAACAGTAAGGCCTGGTGAGGTGGTGCGGATCGGAGCAAGAGGCTTCGTCAGCTTGCCCTTCGCGATCCCGGACGCTGAAGTCCGTTCGGACACTCTGAAGTTTGCGCGTTCGAACCTAAACGTAGACCATTCCTGGTCGGACAACTCAACTGAACTGACGGGAACACTAAGGTTTGCAGTGGTTGGGATTTTCTTCACTGTCCGTGGCGTCACAGTTTCTCGCGCAGCATTCGCCTCCCCCACGGTCCTCCAAGTTCCGGTGAGTTCGGCGCGGCTTTCCGGCGAAACGTCCGATAAGACCCGCTCCAGTTCTTTGCCATCAAGTGCGAATCGCTGCCCTGAACTACTGCTAACGATCCACCAGCCGTTCTCCTCACGCGAGAGCATTCCCGTGACGGTAATATCCGCTGATGCAAGCGTGTAGCCTGCTTTCTTCAGAGTTTCTTTCAGAGCGACAAAAGAAACCGGCTTGTCAGGTTTCGGTGTAAACACACCGATACCCTTCTTAATGTCTGTGACCTTAATCTCTTTGAGTTTTGGTGCGTAGTCTAGACGGCTCACGGCCTTCTGAATGTTGTAGACTCAATTGCCGCACAAGTAGCCGTCAATGTGCATCTCAACCTGTCTCACTTGAGCCTGCGACGTCGCTGCGCTGCCAAACAGCACGGCCAAAACCATCGCTACCAGGAAAGTAGTACGTCTCATTTCTATTCTCCCCTTATCCAGTTCGGTGAGAGTCTCTTGATCCAAACACTTCCTATTATCTGAACGGCAATCAGCGTTAGGTTCGTGCCTATCAACAGCCACGCCGGAAGCGGCGCCCAAGGCGGCACGCACAGCACAAGGGCGGAAATCACTTCCGCAAAACTGATATGACGTTTGGCGATACGGTGGTGAAGTAAGTGAAGCGCCTGGACTACAAGCAGTGCAACATACGTATTCTGTGCTGTCAGCATTAGTTACTTGTTGCTATGTTAGCGTGGCAATCCCCGCAGGTTTCGCCGCGTAACGCTCCTATTCCTTCTTTGACGATGATTGGGATCATCACCAGCGCGGCCACCGGATCAGCCCACCACCACCCGAAAAGCGCATTTAGAAGCAAGCCGCCTAAGAGGATTGCCGAGAGATATGTACATATATCAGTCTGTCGAGCATCAGCTTCCATGGCATGACTATGAATGGCCTTAGCCACGCTGCGTTTTGCCCGTGCTAGTAAGGGCATGACTACCAGGGAAAGCGCGGCAATACCAAGACCGAGGTAGGTGGCTTCCGGCGGCTCTCGGTTTATAAGAGACTTTGCAGCATCAAAGGTGATATATGCGGCAAGCAAAATGAAACTTGTGCCTACGAGTTTCAGCGCAAACTTCTCCGCCTGTTCGCGACGTTCGGGTCGATCCAAGTGCAGCCGCCAAAGAAGCGCGCCGCCTGATGCGCTCTCAATGAAGGAATCGAATCCGAAACCAACAAGAGCTATGCTGCCGGCAAGCAAGCCGGCACCCACGGAAATAATTCCCTCTAAAAGATTCCAGATGATGGTGAAATATTCCAGCCACCGGCCACGCCGAACTAGATCGACGCGCTGTGTTTCCGCAGTCAGGTTAATGCTCATAAACAGTTAGCTAAAACGAAATGCTGTAACTCGCGCCGGGGTTGCGCCCGCGTTCGAAAATCACGCCAAACTGGTGTCGCCCTTGTGTGTAATTCGCCGTGGGGTGTACTCGCACTCCGTCAAAGAGTATGGTTAAACTCCAATGCTCGTTGAAGGTGATCCCCAATCCGCCGATAGCTCTTAACCGATCTTCAGAAGTGCCGTAGGCCACACCGACGTACGGAGCAATCGGCAAGCCTGTGTGGTGCTTTAGATTCTTACTAAACGTTGCATAGAACGACTGACCGGATGGCGTGCCGATCCGGTCGGAGCTTGTGCCAAGAATCAACGCCGGCCGTTCATGTGTTTCCGTCAATGCGACGACGTTGGCGAGCGGCGAGACCTTTCCCGCAAACGGGTTGTATTCAATCCCGGCCGTAAAGCGCGGATGAAACCTGTAGGTAAGCGTGTTGCGCCACTTCGCACGGTCGATCTGATTCGCTATCACACGCACGCCATACGTCCACTTGTTTATGTCTTGCTGTCCTGCCCCGCTCACGGCGCGGCCCTCGCCGGGTCAAAGGGGTCAACTAGGGACTGACGACACCTCGCTCGGTTTTGGTTTAGCCGAAGCGACTTGATCAGGTACTTTCGATCGCTCATTTGCCGTGGTTTTTTCGGCAGAGGCAAGCATCGCATCGATCTGCTTTTTAAGGTCGGCTTGGTTGACGACCCCGGATATCACTTTGCTGATACGTCCGTCTTTCGCGATGACCACTGTTCCCGGTAACGCTCCACCAAGTCCAAAGCGAATCATGTCAGCCGTAGTAGCTCCCATCCAGACCGGAAAATTGATTTTTGTTTCCTTAGCGAACTGTAAAACTTTGCCGCGATCATCGGCCTCGTCTGTTGAAGCTCCAATGACCTGAACGCCTAGCGCCGCATACTCGTTTTGAATTGCGGCAAGATCGGGCATCTCTTTACGACATGGAATGCAATAGGTCGCCCAGAAGTTCAAGATAACGATGCGGCCTTTGAGCGCCCCCAAATTCTGGGTTGTGCCAAACGGGTCTTTAAGCGTCAGCTCAACTTCTCTGCCCACCACATTCTGAGCCTCCCGTTCCGCGAGACTTGGGGCAAGCACTTCAAGCGCCTCAACTCGGATCACCTCTGCCTGTTTCTCTTTTTTCACCACTCCTCTCACAGCGACCCGCTTGCCCACGAACTCAAGCCAGTTTTTCCCGGGAAGCCGGAACTTTCCTTGCTCCAATTGATAGAACCTAAACGTGTCGCCCTCACGAACGGCGAGCAACGTAGGATCGCCTCCCTCAACACACGACTTGGCTTTCAGAAGGTCCTCAGCCGTGCCGAACTCCACCTTGGTACGATCGGCTTCCGCCCAACAGTCAGCGCAGCAGACAACCTGTCCTTCCAGGCGGACGCTGGTACTCTGCGCCGGCGCTTGCACTGCGGCAAAAAGGAAGAACAATAAACCAACAAGTAATCTCTTCATCTACACTCCATTTGCCGTTCGATATTCAGAGGCAAGTGGCCGCCGATCTCTGCCAAGATAAAAGGCTTTACACCTTCTTGCCCGGTAAGGCTTAGACAGAGTGCGCCGCGCTCGCCTTCCACATTTAAATGAAAACTAAAAAACGGACAGCATAGTCGTTCAAGCGCGATGAACTTTGCCGCTTCCAGTAATACGTCCGACTCATTAGGCAGACGGAATGTGTAACCGTTCGACAATTCATCGATGCATTCAACCGCGCGAAACAGTTTTTCAATGGTACCCAGATGGGCCTCCCTCTGTTCCGCCGGTATCGCAGTCATAGAACACACGAAAGGGGAATCTTTCACTGTCATATCTGGTTAGCTTCCGGTAACGTAATGAAGAACTGTTTCATTTGTAAGCGCCGATGTTCGCCGTGGCCATACGCACTTTCGAGGGCTTGCCGAATTCCGTCCATGCAAAATGCACTTCGTCGCCGAGACGCGCCATCCTTGGAAAGCCACTTGAACGGGAGATATCAGTTTTAGCGACGACAGCCGGCGGACCCAGGGCGCCATCCGATCGCACGCGCCGCACTTTGACGGCGCCTCCCTGTGCATTACCCGACAACCAGCAAAGCAGCGCCGAGCCGTCAGGAAGCAATATGACGTCGACTCGGCCGACGCTCTCGCCGTCGTCAACCTGTATCGGACTGCCGAAGGTGGCGCCGGCGTCATTAGAGAACGCCAGATTTACGTGGGGAGCATCGTTTGCCTCGGTGAACCATGCCACGACCACGTTCAGTCCGTTGGCGGCGACAGCTGGGCCATTAACAGGACAGCCGTTTATTTCCCAATTGTCCGGGTGAACGGATCGGGGCGCTGTCCAAATGCCGTTGACCTGTTTCACTGAATAGATGTCGCGCACTTCTGTCGGTGAGCGGTCTCGATAAACCGCAATTGCGCCTTCGCTCGTCAGGGCCGCAGAAGTCTGGCAACACTCGCAGACGCGATCGTCGAGTTGCGCTTCCTCTGAGAGTTTCCCATCCGCATCGACCGATGCATACCGCAGTGTCATGCTTTCGGACGCCGGCGCGTCTTTATCCCCGCCGTGCTTCATGTCCTTCATATTTCGACCGTCGAGCCATACCGCGCCCAGACGCCCGTCCGGCAGCGGTATTAGCGACACAAACCCGTGCTCTGTTTGAGTGTTGTCTCGGTGCGGAACGATAGGTTTGCTCCAGGTCTTGCCATCTTTCGATTTGGCAATGTTCACATCGTACGCGTAAGTTCCCGAGCCGCTCTTTACCAGCCAGTGTGCTGCCAGGGAGCCGTCTGGCAACGCGATTACTGACGGAAAGTCCGCCCAGTTGACGAACCAGTTCTCCCCTTCAGCGACGGTGCGCGCTTCCGACCACGCGTTTCCGTCTCGCATGGACGTCCGTAATGCATAGCGTTTGGCGCCAACCTTCTCTACCCAGCTAAGGATGATTCCGCCATTCGGAGTAGCATTGATTTCGGGCTCGCGGCTGTCTCCAGTGGCAGGTGAATCACTCGCACGAATTGTCAGTGGGGAGTCTGATGAAGAGCTTGCGTTCGGGCCCTTCTCGGAAGGCGAAGGCGTGATTCGATTACATCCAACGATGAAAACCGCAACTAACATCAATAAGGACTTCCCAACTCTGCTCAGGCCTTTCGTGCGGGGTGACGTCTTCTTAAACGAAACTAAGAGTGTTCGACGCATTGTGGAGCAAACCTCGATAAGGAGAGTGAGCATTACTGAGCAGCCGAGTACTTCTCGATGATCCTCTCACGCACTTGTTCCGGCGTTAGTCTTTCTTCTTTCTGGAGCTTATATGCCAGCAATGCTTCGTCGACACAGACGGCACACTGAGACGCATGATCGTCAACGAAGCAAGAGTAAAGGCTCTTGTGTCCAAAGGCTTTATCACATTCGCAATAACACGGCAGTTGGGCCAACGTTTTGGGAATCTCTTTCGCAACCAGATAAGCTTCGCGCGACTTACCGATGAATTTGTTGGCCGGCAATGTCGGCGGCAGGGTATCTATTTGAGCCACCGTCTGGAAGGCAGGAACCCGTGCCGCGTGTGAGTGGGGAGCGGTTGCATGAGAATCCACCGCGGTGGCTGGTTCATTGGTTTGCTTAGAGCTTCCGCCCGACCGCATCATCATCACGCCGCCAAGGGCGAAAGCGAGTATGGCAATAACAACAAATAAAATTCGAGTCTTCATAGGTTCACCCCGTCGTTTTCGAAAATATTTAGGCGCCGTCGCTCATAGGATGCATGAAACATAGTGAGCGGATTTCAGCCTGGAGGGCTGCCAGATAGTAGCCGGTGGTCGGAGCGTAGCGCAGACCACCGGAACACCGCCAACAGATTGCCGCACCCCGGCGGGGTGCCAGAGCTTACAAATTTCCTACTCCCGTGGTTCATGCAACCTTATTCTGGCACCCCTTCAGGATGCTGTGAAACTCTTCCCTGCTCCGTCCGGTTGTTAGTGTTTCATTCCCTGGTGCGGATCCGCATGTCCTGCCATCGACATTTTGCCCGGACGAAAGCGGAGAAAAACCCGATACGAAACGGGATTGCTCCCGTAAATGCTATCCAGGATTGCAGGCTTCGAGTAAAAAGTGGCATCACCGCCTACTGCAATCCGCAATTTCTCCGTCGTGTAAAAGTCGCGAGCTCCGCCAAAAGTATAGGCACCGATGCGAAACAACGGGTGATGATCTGTAATGCCTAGTTGCGCCCGATCGGCATCTCGCAACAACGCATTTTTGTCGACAAGCTCCAGGCGGGTGTACAGATAATTCTTGTCGAGGAAGTTTACCGTGGATTCGGCAACATACCCGTTTAGGTCGAAGATCTCGCCGCCGTGGTTTTCGTGATTGCGTCCCCAGATCAAACTAGTCGCCCAACTGCCGCGAACTAGTGGCTTGTTGTAGGTTACCGAGGCCGTTGTGCGCCTCACGTCACCCGGCTCGAGTGCTTCGGGATCTCTAAGCAGGCCGTGACTGATTTGCATGGACCAATTACTGTTCGGCGCGAACGAAAGACGCGCCGAACGCGAGTTCCAGCGGTGCGCTTCCAAGTTATAACGATTCTCATCCGGTTCACGACCGTTGAAAACCGAGCCTTCCAGCTTGAACCAGCGATACGTGAATCCGGTCGTGAAAACCCCAAAGCTGATGTGCGATGAATCCTGTAAGTGATGCGAGAGAGCCGCAGCGGGGTTTTCTGACGCGGACGCGCGGTGCATGAAGGCTGTAGGACCAAGCGCAGGCTCTCCCGGATAACCAACGTAAGCAAACCAGGTCGCCCGATCGCCGAGGGGCACAGTGTAGGAAGCCGAGAGCTCCATGAAGAGATCGTGCGGATGCTGGGCGTCGATAATAGGCCGGCCCTTGTAAGTTTCACCGGTTTGGAAAAGCAGCGGCGAGCCTCCCGGCGGAAATGTGAATGGCTCAAAACTAAACATGCTTCGCAGCTCCAGGGTGCCTGGACCAACTTTGCGGAAGGCCATCGGCATGAACCAGTTTGCCGATTCAAACTTTGTGACGCCCCGAGGACCGCCCTGAGAATTAAGCCCCGCCAGGAAGTTGTAATGAAACATCAGCAACCAGTCGCCGGCTGATTTATGCAGCATGTTCATCCTGGTCGAAGCCGGCTGCCAGGAAGTTCCTGAACCCATTTGGCCCATGGGCATTACATTTGTATCGCTCGCGCCAACGCGGATTCCCATATCGTCACCCGACATCACCATCAGCGAGGCGGTGTTCATTTTGTGGCCTCCTGCCGGGTGCGTTCCGGCCGACGATTCAGCCGGCTTTGCTGCCTCCGGTTTAGTATGGCCCATCGCACCATGACTTTGCTGAACGGGATCAGGCGAAGGATGAGACGCCGGCGTGTGCACGTCCATCTGGTGTGGAGAAGCCGAAGGCGAGGGTGTCGTTTTCGGCATATGCATTTCGTGTTGGCCCGGAGACTCCTGGGGTCTTGCATCGGGTGAACTAGCCGGCTTGGGCGTGTCTGACGTGTGCATCGTATGGGGCGAAGATGCTGGTGCCGGAGACGCAGCGGGCGACGGCATCACCATTCCGGGAGTGTGTCCCGCGTGGCCCGGAGCAGCCGGAATAGCCGCTGGTTGGGCAGACTTCGGCCGTTGAGCGGCTGTTTTTCGCCTCGGTTTCCTTCTTGCTTTTCGTCTTGGAGTTGTCTTTGGTTTGGGCTTGCTCATGTTCGGCATCGTATGGCCCTCATGTTGGGCAAGCATCGTGGGAGCTAGAGCCATTAGTAACAGCACAACCAAAGACCAGTTTATTACCTGCCTGAATTTCAACCACTCTCTATTCATAACTACCTCAGCTTTTAACGGAGCGCAGCCGTCTTACCGGAACCGCGATAAGGGAAACGTAACCCTCAAACTCGGCTTTCAGGGGCAAGACGGCTCTCGCTCTCCGTGCCCTACCTACCCTTGTTTTTGCTTGCCTTGCTTGTCTTTCATCTTCATGTTGCACGACTCGCCATCGCAGCAACATCCGTCATGCTTTGAATGGTCTTTCGAGTGGTCCTTCGCGGCATGATCCTTCCTGGCATGGTCCTTCATGGAACATGAGTCACCCTTGCAGCACGACTCCATCGCACAACACTCGTCCTTCGTGGCATGGTCCTTCTTCGCATGGTCCTTCGAAGCATGGTCCTTCATGGAACATGAATCACCCTTGCAGCACGACTCCATCGCACAACACGATTCGGTCTTCTTGTTCTGATCGGCCAGCTTCGTCTCCTGGGCCAAACCAACTGTTGAAATGGCCGTCACCAACCCGAGCGCAAGGCCCAGGGCAAATCCTCGAATGTTTTTCATTTTGTTCTCCTAGTTTAGAGATTATTGCCCAGATATCAGTGAACGCACTGATACCCACATAGACAGACTTCCCCAGTCTGTCGATGTTGCGAAAGGACAGACAGAAATGTCTGTCCTACTCAATCTCTAAATTAGGAATACACAGCAGTGGAGGTACGTATGCCCCCGATTAGGCACACGAAGGGGTGATAAAAGTGGAGATGTGCGCTCCGCGGAATTCAAATTAGGAAGGACGGTCGGAGCCAGCGCCTGTGCGGAATTCAAATCACTCTCGCGGGTTTTTGCGACCACGGCTGCTCGGCCCATCGCGAGCGGACAGCCGTTCATCGTATTAGACGAAGAGCTGCTCAACCCTAATAACAATGCATCGCTACTGCTTGTCGCCGCGGCTGGTTTAAGGTTTTCAGCGCTCTTTTTGCAGCAGTCGTGTGATTTGTTGGTTTCGCCTGCCGAACAGGCGTGTCCTGAGGCAACGACGTTAGGACTCTTGTTGGGATGATGCGTTGACTCGGCACTTCCACCGCTCGCGGCTGAAGCGATCATTCCCTCGCAGCCCAAAAAACAACCGGCGCCCGCAATCCAAAGACTCAGCGAGGTTGCGAGTAGTAGTCGAGCTAGCTTGATGGGGGAAAAGTTGCGCATCGCGACCAAAGTCTACTCTGTAGTTAGTTACTTGTCGAATGACCGAATTGCCTCACAAATAATCTACTCGAAAGTGAATCGTTGCCTCAAATAAGAAATCTACTCGAAATGAGAGAGATTAACCCCGCAGGATTGAAGCTAGAGAGCGGGGTAGAAAATGAGGCTGAGGATGAAGGAACGGAAA
>DASQKG010000336.1:0-15159 GCA_035630655.1 Pyrinomonadaceae bacterium | reverse complement strand
TCAATCAGCGAATGGGTATCCGCATGCTGGCCGGTGGTAACGATGTACAAACCGTCAACCCAACACTCAGCGCCTTCGTGATCCATCCTGACATTAACGTCATGTCTGGAGAGCTGGGCCCCAAAGGTTATCGTGGTGGCGTCGTAACTTGCGCCCGCGCCAAGATCAGCCGCAGTTGTCGCAACATGAAACGCGGAAATGCTTTCGCGCTGCACTTTGTAATGTTCGAGCCGTGCGCCGTCTTTCAGCAACACCTCAACCGCAGCATTGGTGAAATACTGGGCTTCGCGCGTGCTGATATAACTTTCAATCACCGTCGCGCGACTGTTCTCCTCGCCAATAATAAGAACGCGCGGAAAAGTGGCTGACTGCTCACCGTCTGAAATGAAAAGCAGGTGGAGCGGCACGTTAACTTCGACGCCTTTCGGTATGAGTACGAAGGCGCCGTGAGACATCATCGCCGTATTCAACGCAATGAAGCCATCAGCTACGTAGTCGGCCTCTTGCGCCAGATGCTTCCAGATAATCTCGCGGTATCGCGCGTCGGCAATAGCCTCCAGAAGATCAATAACAACCACTTCCGCCGGAAGCGCCGCGAGTGACGAGAGATCATTCCTGATCGAACCGTTCAGAAACACCAATTGGCTCTCGCGGCACTCTGCAATCCCGAGATCAATCAATTCACGCTCATCAGTGCGCTGTGTCGCCGAATCAGCTCCTGGTTTGAAATCCATCCTGGCGATGGGAGCAACATTCGTATACTTCCACTCCTCGTCTTTAACTGATGGAAACCCCAGCTCCCCAAAGTGCTCCATCGCAGTACGACGTAAGCGATCAAACCATGCGACATTGGTGTCCGGCTCGCGGTCATGCATCGCACGAAACGTTTCCTGATACGATTTTTCCAACGCTTTTAATTCGGTAGCCATATTACTGATTCGCCTGTGCTGTCTGACCGTTCTTGCCTGCTGTAGGCGTCTTGAGCCAGTCGTAGCCCTTTTGTTCAAGTTCGAGCGCCAACTCCTTGCCGCCCTCTTTGGCGATGCGCCCGTTAGCTAGTACGTGCACAAACTGCGGCACTATGTAATCGAGCAAGCGCTGGTAGTGGGTGACGAGAATTACTGCATTGTCCGGATTGTGCAGTTGGTTAACGCCGCCGGCGACGATTCGCAACGCATCAATATCGAGACCAGAATCCGTTTCATCCAGGACCGCGAGCTTTGGCTCAAGCACCGCCATCTGGAGAATCTCGTTGCGCTTCTTTTCACCGCCCGAGAATCCTTCATTAACGGAACGCGTCATGAAGCTGGCGTCCATTTCCACCACCTTGGCCCGCTCCTTCAGCAGGTCCTTAAATTCAAGTGGGTCGAGCTCCTCTTCGCCGAGATGCTTCCGTTTTTCGTTGTATGCAAGTCGCAGAAACTGCGCATTGGAAACGCCAGGCACTTCAATCGGATACTGAAAGGCCATGAAAACGCCGTTGCGGGCACGTTCGTCGGGCGACATCTCGAGCAGATTTTTCCCTTCGTAAAGGACTTCGCCCTTCGTCACTTCGTATGCCGGATGTCCCGCCAGGACCTTAGCCAGAGTTGATTTCCCGGATCCATTCGGTCCCATAATGGCGTGGATTTCGCCTTTGTTGACCTTGAGGCTGATGCCCTTCAGGATCTCGTTACCATCTATGCCCGCGTGTAAGTTTATGATTTCTAACATTGATCACTCACTCCTAACGTCCCGTGAAAGGTGTCGGGTGTCAGGTGCCGGGTGCCAGCACAGCTCTCCAAGCACCCGACACCTGACACCCGACACCCGTCAGCCAATCTTTATCCGACACTGCCTTCGAGCTTGAGGCCCAGCAGACGTTGCGCTTCCACCGCAAACTCCATAGGCAACTGCAGGAATACATCCTTGCAAAAACCGTTAATGATCAGCGAGACCGCGTCTTCCTGGGAGATGCCGCGCTGCTGCAGGTAGAACAATTGCTCTTCGCTGATCTTTGAAGTCGATGCTTCGTGCTCCACACTCGAAGTGTTGTTCATCACCTCGATATACGGGAACGTATTGGCTCCGCTGTTTGAACCGATCAGCATCGAATCACATTGCGTATAGTTTCGAGCGTTCTCCGCTTTCGGCATCACCTTCACCAGGCCGCGATAACTGTTATTCGATTTTCCAGCCGCAATTCCCTTTGAGATAATCGTCGAGCGAGTGTTCTTTCCCAGGTGAATCATCTTCGTGCCCGTATCTGCCTGTTGCGCATGGTTCGTCAGCGCCACGGAATAAAACTCACCGATCGAGTTATCACCCTGGAGGATGCAGGACGGATACTTCCACGTGATTGCAGAACCAGTTTCAACCTGGGTCCAGGAAATCTTTGAATTTCGTCCCGCGCATTTCCCACGCTTGGTTACGAAGTTGTAGATGCCACCGACACCTTCTTCATCGCCCGCATACCAGTTTTGCACGGTCGAATACTTGATCTGTGCGTCGTCCAAAGCGACCAGCTCAACAACCGCTGCGTGCAGCTGGTTCTTATCAAACTTGGGCGCCGTGCAGCCTTCCAGATAAGAAACGTGAGAGCCTTCTTCGGCCACAATCAAAGTTCGCTCAAACTGGCCTGATTCCGAGTTATTAATTCGGAAGTAGGTTGAAAGCTCCATCGGGCAGCGCACGCCCTTAGGAATAAAACAGAAGGAACCATCCGAGAAGACTGCGCTGTTGAGCGCTGCGAAAAAATTGTCATTGGTGGGAACCACTGAGCCCAGGTATTTCTTAATTAGCTCAGGGTAATCACGAATAGCTTCAGTAAACGAGCAGAAGATCACTCCATGCTTCTTGAGTTTTTCTTTGTACGTTGTAGCGACTGAAACCGAATCGAAGACGGCATCAACCGCGACTCCGGCAAGTTGCTTCTGTTCGGTCAGAGGAATCCCAAGCTTCTCGAACGTCCGCAACAACTCCGGATCTACTTCGTCGAGACTGGCTTTTGTGGCCTTCTGCTTCGGAGCGCTGTAGTAGATGACGTCCTGGTAATTGATCTCTGGATACGAAATGTTTGGCCAGTGCTTTGGCTCGGTCATAGTGAGCCAATGCCGGTATGCCTTGAGCCGGAATTCCAGCATCCACTCAGGCTCATTCTTCTTCTCAACAATCAACCGGATCGTGTCTTCCGTGAGTCCACGCGGAATCATGTCAGACTCGATGTCTGTTACGAACCCGTATTTGTATTCCTGTTTTGCTAAAAGCTCTGCTGTGCTCATCTGTTATTAAACCGTATCCCTCTATGTCCAATCGCTTAGATCACGCTTGCGCATGATTCGATTCTGCCCTTTGCATTTGCTTGGTGCCTTGAATCTTGTGAAGCACCGCATCGACTGTGGCTTCCGTACCGAGCACTTGCGACAAGGTAATCTCTGCCAGAGCGTTGTCGACAATCTGATGCAACTCAACAATCACTGGTCTGATGCCGCAATCGCCTGTGTGCACACAGGATGCAAGGATGCCTGCATAACTACTGCAATGTGTCTCAATACGCTCGTTGTCCAGGACGCTAATCACTTCATTCAAGTGGATGTCTGACGCCGGCCTCGCGAGGCGGTATCCACCTTTTGTTCCTCTTTGCGACTGAACCAGCCCGGCCTTATTGAGTATCCACATCAACTTGCCGGCGTTGGCGACGGAGATTCCCTCCAGCCGCGCAATTTGCGTAAGCGTCAGCGACTCCTGCTGAGTTTCCGCGCGTGCCAATTGCAGAAGGCAGCGCAATCCAAATTCTTCCTGGGCCGATATCTTCATATTGATTCTTCGCCGATTACGACGGAGTGTAACGAATCCTTACTTTTAAGTCAACTTTGGTAAGGTGTGGATCTCCTAACGATAAGGCCTTTATATTAAGGTTTTAGAGAGTGAAGTTGAAGTCGATGTAACCGGTGAAGCGGCCGGCGGGAAGCGTCTGGCCAGGCGCCGCCAAGCCCTCGAAAAACCACTCCCGTGCAGCATCTTCGGCAACTTGTCGGAGCAGCATGGGTCCTTCAGTACGCGATATGTCAACCACCTTTCCGGTTTGGTCAACAATCACATGTACCCGTACGAGTCCGGTTGTGCCAGTCTGCTTTGCGAGAGGTGGATAACGTGGCAGCACCCGCTTTGAAGCTTTGAAATTAAGCAAACCAAAGTCAGTGAGCTTTTGCTCGGAAGGGGTAGCACTACTGGTCGCAGGAGCGCTCGCTGAAGCCGACGGTGGTGCGGGTTGATTGCCGTTGTCGGTCGCTTTGGCTTCAACAACTTCCGGGGTTCGCCGACTTGAATAGGGCGATGGCGACTTGATGGCTGGTGCTTTGCCGGGAGGTAAGGCCGAGATTCCGTTTGGTGAGGCGATTTGTGTTTGAGACGCCAACAATTCGCGCGCACCTGAGTACTCACCGCTCCACTTCGCTTGCTCGTCAGCGTCTCTGGCCAGAGATAATCTTACGCCGAGCACATCTTCGAGCAGCGAAAGTGAATCGTAAGCCTTACGATCAGCTATGATTTCCCTGGCGTGCGCAATCATCCGCTCCAGAAACGATCTCAAGCGGTCCAAATCTTTCACGGCTTCGGGAGGCAGATTCTGAGCGGCGGTATTGATTCCAAGGCCACGATAGCGAGCCAGATGCGTGCGGACACCGTTCACAGCTTGTCCAGCGAGAGCGAAATAAGCCCCCCCGTATTGGGATGCTCGCGCGAGGAAATTCTCTTCCAGGAGGGCTTCGGCGCGTCCGTAGTTTCCAGCTTCCAGATATATGTTCATTAGCATGATCGACGTAATGCTATGAACGGATGAATCCTTTGTTGCTGCTCTGACCGACTCGAGCTCAGCGGCGGCTGTTTCCAATTGATGGGCTGCTACCAGGGCGCGGGCACGTTCGATGCGGATCTTAACAACGTCCGCGGGTGTACTGGATTCCTCGGACGACTGCGCGACTAAGGCTGCCGGAAAAGACAGCAGCAGAAGGAAAGTAACTAGAAATGTACGCTGGGGACTTCGGAGGGCGTTAACTAAATGCACTAAACTTTCACTCCCATAAATTCAAAAGCGAGCCAGAGGCTCGCTTACAAGTCCTATATAATTGGCGGCTTATTATGATCGGATAGGCGAATTATGGCAAGTGGCTGAGTAGGACAGACATTCGTGTCTGTCGATCCTTAGCAAGCTCTGATGTGACCCTAAAACAGGCTTCTTGGACATCTGTGACAGGCAGGAATGCCTGTCTACTTCGCCCATGCTACTTTGCTTGTCCGGCCGAGCCCGCCAGGCTTTTGATTACCTGCTCACGAAACACACGAGCACTTCGCTTGATCGCAGTTTCATCCAGGGTCAACAGCCGTCTGTCGCGCATCACGATGCGGCCGTTGATGATAACGGTCTGAACGTCAGATGCCTTGGTAGCGTAAACAAGATCGGAGTAAATGTTGTAAACCGGTATCTTGTTCAGGGAATCACGATCCACCAGCACCAGATCGGCGCGTTTCCCTACCTCAATCGATCCGATTTCCTTCTCCATGTGCAGAGCTCGCGCCCCGCGAATCGTGGCAAGCTCAAACGCCTGCAGGGCCGACATGACTTTAGGATCGCCGCTGGAGAGTTTGTGTAGCTTGGCAGCGGTATCCATTTCTTCCCACATGCTGAGGTCATTGTTCGAGGCGGCCCCATCGGTGCCTAATCCGACCCTAATACCCTCCTGCATCATCCGCGGCACAGGAGCCACGCCCGATGCGAGTTTCATATTCGACTGTGGATTGTGAACTACACCAACGCCCGCCCGCTCGAGAGTCTTAAAGTCATCGCCAACAGGCCAAACTACGTGAGCGGCAATCACGCGGTCATTCAGAAATCCAATTCGGCGCAGATACTCGACTGGGCTCGCGCCTTTCGCTTTCACACTGTCGTCCAGTTCCCGTTTAGTTTCTGAAACGTGCGTCACGATAGGTGCGCCGGTTCGATCGGAAAACGCTCGGACTGCCTTGAGATGTTCTTCGGAGACAGTGTAAGGAGCATGTGGCGCTATGGCGGGAGTGATAAGTTCATGGCCCTTCCATTTCTGGACAAACTTTTCGACGTAAGCCATCGCTTCGGCGTTTGTCTTATTATCGGCGACAGGAAAATCGATCACCGTTTCACCTAGAACTCCGCGTACCCCTGCTTTAGCGGTTTCGTCTGCAATAGCGTCTTCGAAGTAATACATGTCGCAGTAGGTTGTGGTCCCACCGCGAATCATTTCCGCCAGTCCTAAACGCGTTCCCGCACGAACAAACTCCTCCGAAACGTTTTTGGCTTCCGCAGGAAAGATAAATTTCGTCAACCACTCCTGAAGATCGAGGTCGTCTGCCAAACCTCTAAATAAGGTCATAGGAACGTGCGTGTGCCCATTGATGAGACCGGGGATAATGATCTTCTCGCGGGCATCAACCGTCTGGGTCGATGTGAAGCGCCTGACGATATCTCTGCGCTGGCCTACGGCGACGATGCGCCCATTCTTGATAGCCACGCCGGCGTCCTCAATGACGCGATGGCCTTTATCCATGGTTACGAGCGTACCGTTTAGCACCAGAAGATCGACGGAGTTCATGCGCGTTCCCCTCCGTTGTGCGGCGGCGGGTAAGGCCGGGCCAACAACCGTTGCGATGATTAGGACGATGATGATGAATGGTTTTTTGAGCATAAGTTTGTTAGTGAATCCAGCCACAAAGCTAAGAACGAATCCACTAAATCACACGAACCGGTTTCGAGTAATTTCATGTTTTTAGTGGATTGTCTTGTCTCTCCAGGCATTGCCCAAACCATTTTTCGCACCCTGACTGGCAATCTCTACTTCGCATTGCGGCTGAGAAAGCGCGCATCAAACGCGCGAGGCAACAGTTCTTCTATGTCGCAGGTTTGGGTTTCACCACGAAGGTTCGCCAGCACAATGGTTGCGCCATCGCAGAACTCGTGGATGATTTGCCGGCAAGTGCCGCAAGGCGGCGTTAGCTGTTCAGTGTCTGCCACGATTGCCAGCTCTGAGAATTGTCTTTCACCTTCAGATAATGCCTTCCAAATAGCCACTCGTTCCGCGCACACCGTCAGACCATAACTGGCGCTTTCAATGTTGCAACCTATGTAGACTTTGCCGTCTTCTGTTTTTACCGCAGCCCCAACAAGGAACTTTGAAAACGGGGCCACGGATTGTAAGCGCGCGGCCTTCGCTATCTCGATCAATTCCTCAAAATTCTCTTCGCTCAAGACGTCCTCCAACCGAGGTTACAGCACTCGCCAACCTCTCACGAATCTTCCCACTTATAAGATCTATGCTCACCAAATTATGACCACCTTCCGGAATGATAACGTCAGCGTAACGCTTTGACGGCTCAACAAACTGCATATGCATCGGCCGAACTGTCGCTACGTATTGCTCAATGACGGATTCAAGCGTCCGGCCTCGTTCATCAATATCACGCTGCAGACGCCGAATGAAACGAATGTCGTCGGGCGTGTCGACGAAGACCTTGATGTCTAACTGTTCGAGCAGTCGTGGTTCCGCGAAGATCAGTATGCCCTCCACGATTACAATCGGCTTGGGTTCCACGGGCCGAGTGTCATTCGAACGTGTGTGTGTGCGGAAGTCGTAGATCGGCAACTCAACCGACTCACCGGCTTTTAACTTCCTGACGTGGTTTACAAGCAGGTCGTTATCGAGCGCGTCGGGATGATCGAAATTAGCGACGTGTCGATAGTCGAGAGGAAGGTCTTTGAGATTGCGGTAATAGGAATCCTGCTGAATGAAAACTACTTCGCTGGCTTCGACCGTCTCGAGAATTCGATTTGCTATCGTTGTCTTGCCCGAGCCGGTGCCGCCGGAAATGCCGATTATCAAACTCATTCCTGTATTTATCGCCTATTCTAGCGGCTCAAGTCCACCTGAGGCATCGGTTCCATCCGACATCGAATCAAGTCGTCGCGTCGCCGTTGCGCCTTATCGTGGTGTGGCTTTGCCGCCTTACATGAGGTAAGGCCCTGCCTTACCGATGTGCAACACTTTCGAAGAGGCTATGCTTCCGGCACTCGTTGCCGAGGCGCAGCCTCAAAAACAGTAGAGGCGACGGAAAGCAGAGCCTTTCCGCACGGATTGCGGCAAAGCCGCATTCTGCAAGTCCGGTGTCGCTTTTAGCACGGATGGCGGCCATGCCACGCGCCAATAGCCCCTGGCCCCTCCATCGGAAGGAAGCATGTCCACTACAGCAGCCGCGCTATCAAGTTTCTTAGCAACTTCGTAAACGTGCTCCGCACGCGTTGACCGGTTTCAATTACTTCATCGTGGTTAATCGGGCCTTCGCTGATGCCCGCGGCCATGTTCGTAATACAGGAAATGCCCAGGACCTTCATCCCCATGTGGCGGGCGACAATAGCTTCCGGCACCGTACTCATACCAACAGCGTCGGCGCCGAAGGCACGCAGCATATGAATTTCAGCGGGAGTTTCATAACTCGGACCTGTTAGCGCGGCGTAGATGCCGCGGCGAATTGTTACCCCAAGATCTTTGGCTTCCTCACCCACCATTTCCTGAAGGTCGCGCGCGTAAACTTCAGACATGTCGGGAAACCGTGGACCAAAACGTTCATCGTTGGGACCACGTAGCGGGTTAGCGCCCATCAAGTTCAGGTGATCACTGATAACCATCAATGCACCCTGACTCAATTCAACGTCGACTCCACCGGCAGCGTTAGTGAGAATCAGAGTCTCAACTCCCATCAACTTGAAAGTCCTGATTGGAAAAGTAACTTCCTCCAGCGAGTAACCTTCGTAATAATGGACGCGTCCCTGCATCGCCAGAACGGGCACACCAGCCACCTTGCCAATTACAAGTCGACCCGCGTGACCCAGCGCGGTTGAAGATACGAAACCCGGGATCTCCTGATACGGGATACCAACCGGCTCCTCAAACTCGTCGGCGAAAGCTCCGAGTCCACTGCCCAACACCAGTGCAATCTTTGGGACCACATTCACACGTGCGCCGATGGTCCGCGCTGCGTGCTCAGCGCGCGAGTAGAGATCCTGTTTTTCCTTTTCTTCCGACACTTTGATACCTCGGGCACTACTAACGCAGTTCAGAGTTCATCAAGCTTCAGCTTGCGAAGCGCGTGGGATGTCTCTTTTCGTTACCACCTCCGTAAGAATCTGTGTCACCACTCATCTGTCGTTGCTATTTCTTTGCCCCAACGGGGCTACGTCTTACAGCCCGGGGTTGCCGCGCTTTGGCGGCTACCCTGGGAACTGCGAAGGGGGATGTTTTCAACCGCAACGCGGTTGCGTCATTACCAAGAAAAAAGCACAGCAGCCGCAACCACGTTGCGGTTGAGGCACCCGACTTACTCCGGTTCCCAGGGTAGCCGCCAAAGCGCGGCAACCCTGGGCTTTAAGTCGAAGCCCCTTTGGGGCATAAGAACTTCCGGGCGTACCCACCCGCCAAACGCAGGTGGCACCCACGGTCACCAACGCTGCTGGTCTACCGTTCCTTCTCGTATGGGATTCCCAGGGCCTTTGGCGGACGCGAGGATCCGATAAATCCCGCCAACACAACGATTGTCAAAACGTAGGGGACCATTTGAATAAACTGGATCGGAATATCTTCGCCCGAAGGGAGCTTCACCACGCCCTGCATCTGAATCGTTACAGCTTCGGTGAATCCAAACAAAAGGCACGCAAGCATGGTTTGAACCGGCCGCCACTTCCCAAAGATCAACGCCGCGAGCGCGATAAAACCGCGACCCGAGGTCATGTTGCGCGTGAACAGGGACGACTGTCCGATTGAAAGGTAGGCGCCGCCTAGTCCGGCCAGCAAACCGGACAACAGCACACCGGCGTATCTCATCTTGGCGACCCGCACACCCGCAGCGTCCGCCGCCTCAGGATTTTCGCCAACAGAACGGAGGCGCAAACCAAATGGAGTTTTGTACAGGACGTACCACACAAGTGGAACCAGGGCGAAGGCAATCCAGATCGGCGTGTCGGGTATCAACTGTTCTTTTGGGATCTGGGGCGTGGAGCCTGACGAAAGAAAAAATGCGCCGCTTAGAAAACCTGGAATGCCAATCATCAAAATGTTGATTGCCGTCCCCGTCACTACTTGATCGGCGCGATAGCGAATACATGCCACAGCGTGAATGGCCGCTATGAGTGCACCCGCACCCATGCCGGCTAGAAGCCCGACGTAAGGATTGCCCACTGCGTAGGTAACCGCAGCTGCTGTGAAGGCGCCGGCCAGCATCATCCCCTCGAGCGCGATATTGATCACACCCGAACGCTCGGAAAACAAACCACCAAGCGCGGCGAGAATAAGCGGCGTCGACAAACGGATGGTCGACCAAATCAAAGAGATTGTGAAGAGTTCAGCCATTGCTTCAAACCTTTGAACGCCTTAGTAATCCCCACTTCGCGAAAGGACCGCGGAAGAAAGCTTCCGCCGCCACAAACAGAATTATTGTTCCCTGAAGCACCTGAACGATGTCCTTGGTAACGTGTTCGGTAAACGCATCAACGGGAATTCCGCCGCGTTGAAGAATCGCAAACAGCAGCGCCGAAAGAATCACACCAACCGGATGGTTGCGACCCAGTAGCGCAACTGCAATTCCTGTAAAACCATAGTTATCGGAAAACCCATCGTAGTATCGATATCGATAACCGAGCACTTCATTTATCGCGACCAATCCCGCGAGTCCGCCCGAGATAGTCATGGCCAGAATGATTTGCTTACGCACGGAGATACCGCCGTATTCCGCCGCCGTAGGATTTGTTCCTGTGGCCCTCAGCTCATATCCCCACTTTGTTCGCCACAGGAAAAGATAGACCAACCCACAACAGATCAGGGCCACTACAAACGAAAGATTTAACGGAATCCATTGCGGAAAACCCGGGACATAATTACCTAACCGCGCAATGTGTGCAGATTGGCTTATCGCAGCCGTCTGCATGATGGGATCGCCGGGAATCTTATAGTGATACTGCGTGAAGTAACTGCACAGGGCGACGGCGATGAAGTTCAACATGATCGTGTTGATGACTTCATGCGATCCAAATCGCGCTTTTAGAACGCCTGGTATACCTCCCCAGATCGCGCCTGCCGTTATTGCGGCGACGAAACACAGCGGAATGAGAATCAGGCCCGGGAGACTTGCCATCGGAGAATTCACGATATCGCCGCCGGGCGACTTGATAAAGACCCCGCCAAACTCGATGCCAACCCACGCCGCTGCAAACGCAGCGACATACAACTGTCCTTCAGCGCCGATGTTGAGCAACCCACAACGAAACGCCAGTGCCACCGCCAGGCCCGTAAAAATTAGCGGCGTTGCATAAAAAAGCGTGTAGCCAATACCGACGGGCCACGAAAGAGCGCTGCCGAAGAGCAACGCATACGCTGCAAGAGGGTTGTCCCCAATGATAAGGATCAGGATTCCGCCGACGACGAAAGCGGCAACTACAGCGATTAGGGGAAACAAGAGTTCGCGTAAGAGGTTCATGGAGATCTTAAGTAATCTCAAATCTCGATTAGGTTCTTTTCGTACTTTGTTCTTTGTACTTTGTTCTTTGTCAGTTGTTAGTAGTTAGTTGTGGAAGCTCCTTGGCGGCACCCTGCAACAACTGACAACTAACAACTACAAATAACAACTAACAAAGCACAAAGCACAAAGCACCAAGAACAGAGCTCAAAAGCCTTAGTGTCCACGCGTCATCAGCAGTCCAATCTCTTCAATCGTGGCAACCTTCGGATCAACTTCGCCGACGATGCGGCCGTTATGAATAATCAAGAGCCGATCGGCGAGCGACGTAACTTCTTCCAGCTCAGCAGAGACCAGCAAGACCGCACAACCAGCGTCCCGCAAGCTGACCAGCTTACGATGAATAAATTCGATGGCCCCTATATCAACTCCGCGAGTTGGCTGCGAAACTAAAAGGAGTTTCGGGTCGACGTTGACTTCGCGGCCAATTATTAACTTTTGCTGGTTGCCCCCGGACAGTGCTCGTGCGGGCAAATCCGCATTCGCCGGCCGCACGTCATAGCCTTCGATAATTTCGTTCGCGCGTGTTCGAATAGCCTGCTGGTCCAGAAAACCTGCGTACGCCACTATGGGCTTGCGATAATGCACACCCAGGATCGAGTTTTCCGCTAGATCAAACTCGAGCAATAAACCTCGACGATGCCTGTCTTCCGGAATGTGAGCGATGTGCAATTCGCGCCGGATGCGCGAGCCTTCCCGCGTAATGTCCTGACCCTCGAGGTTGATCTCCCCGGAAAGCCTGGACGCGTCGACTAACCCTGCCAGTGCTTCAATTAGTTCTGTTTGACCATTTCCTTCGACCCCGGCGATGCCGACAATCTCGCCTTTGCGAACTTCAAACGAAACGTCGTCGATCGCTTTTCCTTCTCGCGCGGTAACCGACAGATTTCGCACCGTTAACTGTGCGGCTCCAGGCGTAGCCTCCGTTTTCTCGACTCGCAAAAGGACCTCGCGGCCGACCATCAAACGCGCGAGCTCAGCGGCGTTTGTTTTTTTCGTCTGTAAGCCGCCAACCACACGACCGTCACGCATCACGGTTACTTCATCTGAGATCGCAAGCACCTCAGCTAGTTTGTGCGTGATGATGACGACGGTCTTTCCCTGCTCCCGCATGCGGCGGAGGATGGCAAAGAACTCATCAACTTCCTGTGGGGTAAGGACTGCGGTCGGCTCGTCGAGAATCAGCAGACGCGCGTGGCGAAAAAGCGCCTTGAGAAGTTCGACGCGTTGTTGTTGGCCCACGGAAAGATGTTCGACTACCGCGTGGGGATTAACAGCAAGTTTGAATTCTTCGGAGAGCTTTTGAATTTCAGCCGACGCTGTGCGCAGATCCAGAGCAACTGCGTTGCCAGGCTCAGCGCCCAAAACGATATTCTCGGCCACCGTCATGGTGTCCACGAGCATGAAATGCTGATGGACCATTCCAATGCCCAAAGCGATCGCATCGTGTGGGGTGTTGATTTCCTTAACTTGACCGTCGACGAGAATCTCGCCTTCGTCCGCCTTGTAGAAACCGTAGGCGATGCGCATCGCGGTAGACTTGCCGGCGCCATTCTCACCAACGATGGCGTGGATCGTGCCCGGCGCAACCTTGATGTTAACGTGATCGTTAGCTAATACGTTACCAAACCGCTTTGTTATGTTTCTTAACTCAAGCATTAGGCTTTCATTTGTTTGCCAACTGTGTCCTTAGGAAGATATTCCCACTTCAATACCACTTCCCAAATTCGATCCGCGAGATTCTCGGCAAGTTTATACACCCTCAACCGCTCAAAATTTGTCCTTTCCATCTGAAGGCTCCTCGTAGCGGAGGGTGATATGCCAGCGGCCAAAGAGCTAAGAACAAAGGTTCAAAGCTCCGCTTTTTACTTGGTCATTGCGTCTGTGACTTTGATCTCGCCGTTAATAATCTTCTGACGAGCTTCATCAGCCTGTTTTAGCATTTCAGGCGTCAGCAGCTCCTTATTGAACTGATCCAACGAATAACCGACGCCGTCCTTGTCCAAGCCATACACGTGAAAGCCGGCCTTGAACTGCCCATCAACGATGTTTTTGACGATGTCGTAAACAGCATTGTCCACGCGCTTCACCATACTCGTGAGCACAAACCCGGGCTTCACCATGTTTTGGTTGGAATCAACGCCGATGACGAAATGGGTCGCTCGGCCGTTTTGTTTTCCTTTTTGCTCGACCGCATCAAACGCGCCCAGGCCTGAGTTTCCTGCAGCCGTAAAGATCACGTCGGCGCCCTTGTCGATTTGGGCCAGCGCAATTTCTTTGCCTTTGCCGGGATTGTTCCAGGCAGCGTCGGTAACGCCGACGTAGTTTGGTATTACACGAATATTGGGATTAACTGATCGAGCGCCTTCTTCATAGCCTTCTTTGAAGCGGTGAATCAGACCAATGTCCATTCCGCCGAGGAACCCAATCGTTCCTGTCTTCGACGTCTTAGCCGCCAGCATGCCGACCAGATACGAACCTTCATGTTCCTTGAAAACCAGCGACGCAACGTTTGGTAGATCGCTGACGCCATCAACGATAGCAAAGCGAATATTTGGATAGTCCTTCGCTACTAGTTCAATAATCGGCGTCTGCGCGAACCCAATCCCGATGATTAGATCGTACCCGCGTTCCGCAAACGCACGCATAGCCGGCTCAATTGAAGTCGGATTCCCCGGCTCGATGTCGCGCAGAATGATCGGAAGAGAGGGTTTGCCGCAGTTGGATCCGTCAGGCCACGTTCCGGTCTGCGCACATTTCGCGCCAGCCCACGCGGCGGCATTAAACGAGCGGTCATCTTTTCCACCGATGTCGAAGACGATGCCCACACGGATCTTTCCCTGTTCGCTAGCGCTGAGGTTGCCGGTGTTGCAGCCGGAAGCAAAAGCGACCAACAAACATAGAAGCAGCAAAGTGGATAACAATACGACTTTCATTCGTTGATCACTTCCCTCATCAGTTGCGGTAATTCGAGGGGAGATTGGTCGGCGACTTCGTAAGCGGCTTGGATGCGCGCGCCCGCCTCTCGGGCTTTGGAATCGTCGCGGCAATAGATCGTGCCCAAAGCCGTGTCCGAATTCACGCGGTCGCCGATTTTCACCTCGGCCATGAACCCGACCGTGGGATCGATAGTGTCGTCGATGCGCACACGCCCCCCGCCGATAGCAGCAATTGCATGTCCGATCTCAGCCGTATTTACTTTTGTGACAAATCCAGAGCGGGCTGATTCTACCTTAAACGATTCGGTCACCAAAGGAAGAAACTTCGACGGATCGTCGCAGACCCGTGGCTCGCCACCCTGCTCTTCCACATTCTTGCGGAAGCACTCAAGAGCGTCTCCGGAAGCCACGACTCCGCGCAGGCGCTCACGAGCAGCGTCGAGAGAATCATCAACCTTGGAAAGGACCAACATGTGTGCAGACAGTTCAAGCGAGAGATCAAAAACTGGACGCGCGCCTTCCTGCGCATCGCCACGTAATAGCTCGACACACTCCTTCACTTCAAGCGAGTTGCCAACCGCCTGGCCCAGCGGTTGGTTCATATCTGTGAGCAGCGCGCGCGTGTGAATACCACAAGAGTTGCCGGTTC
>DASQKG010000335.1:0-7332 GCA_035630655.1 Pyrinomonadaceae bacterium | reverse complement strand
AGCGGTGAACAGGGGTTTGGGACGGCGCTTCGATATTATAAACCGAGCCGTAATCGCCACCCACCCATAGCGACGATTGTTAACGATGTCGCATATTGGCCACAATAGACGGGAAAAGGCGGCTTTACACAAACATATTTCAACATGACCTATCGTATCACCCGACGTTTTGCTGATTTGGGATATAGTTGGTTGGAAAAGTTGGGCGGCGGGGTTGTAACGGTGCTTATAAGAAACATTCGGCTGCCCTTTTCAGTTCCGGCGCTGCTGATTGTCGTATTGGCAGGTTGCTCAGGCGTTGGACCCCAAAGCTGGGAGATCAAGAATCGCATAACGGACCCGGACGGGAGCACGCCCTACGTTTCCATCAAAGTGACCCCAAGGGTAGCGAAAGTCGTGGAGAGGGCCGCGCCGAGGCTCGTCGGCGAATTTCGTGACCGGCGTCGACCAGCCGATCTGCGTTTTGGTATTGGCGACATCCTGAGCGTGACGATATTTGAGGCCGGTGCAGGCGGGCTTTTCGTCGCAGAGGGTGCCACCAATCGGGCAGGCAATTTTATTACCATCCCCAGTCAAGCCGTTGACGACCAGGGAAACATTTCCATTCCCTATGCAGGCAACATTCGCTCCGCCGGTCGCACCAAAATTGAAGTTCAGAATGCCATTGTCGAAGCTCTCAAAAACCGTGCGATTGAGCCGCAGGTGGTTGTCTCGGTTATAAGCCAGCAAACCTCGTTGGTGACCGTAGCCGGAGATGTGAGAAGCCCTTCCCGGATTCCAGCGTTGGCGGCTGGGGAGCGGATCCTCGACACTATCACCAGAGCAGGTGGAACGGCAGCGCCGGGGGCTGACGAGTGGATCATACTGGAGCGTGGTGGGCGACGGGCCTTGTCGCCCTATGGCGCGCTCCTCTATGAACCAGCAAACAATATCTGGACCCATCAGGGCGACACGATCTACGTCTACCGCGAACCCCAGACCTTCCTGACATTCGGTGCTTTGGGAGCTCAGCGCCAGATCCCGTTCGAGGCGTGGCGCATCTCGCTTGCTGAGGCAATCGCCAAAGCCGGAGGCCTCAACGACGCCCAAGCTGATCCGACGTCGGTATTTCTCTATCGCGGCGAAACCCGCGAAATTGTGGAAGCAATGGGTTTCGACACATCGCGATTTGCCGGGCCCATTATTCCGGTCGTCTATAATATCAACCTCAAAGACCCAAGCGCCCAGTTCGTGACCACTGCATTCGAGA
Source organism: Pyrinomonadaceae bacterium (assembly GCA_035630655.1). Lineage (GTDB taxonomy): Bacteria > Acidobacteriota > Blastocatellia > Pyrinomonadales > Pyrinomonadaceae > PSRF01. Next base: position 6,083 of record DASQKG010000335.1, on the reverse strand, counting down.
TGCGAAATAAAGACGTCATCTATGTAGCCAACTCGGCTTCAATAGAACTGCAGAAGTTCAGGAGTTTCATGGCGACGGTATATGGGACAGCCACCGATCCGATGAATGCCGCGACTCAATTCTACACATTGAAAAATTTGGTCGCCGGAACGGGTGCGGTTAGCGTGCTCAGCACGCCTGTCTCCGTCGCCGCCCCACCATAGAATTGGGGACCGCATCGAGGGCCCCTCTCCGCCGCTGCAAGCGATAAGGAACAGCACTATGAGAGCGCTCGCAATCGTGGCCATCGTGGCGCTGGGCCCTTCAGTAATCGACGCAAGAGCTGCTGATCTCCGGGTGTACGGACCCGCAATACGGGGGCCTGCATACGTCTATGAGCAAGTGCCGGTTTGTGAGCCTGGTCCCTTCTATGGCTTCTGCGTCCCTCATTACGGGCCGATCGGCTACCCTTATTACGGGCCGATCGGCTACCGCTTTATCGGCCGATCCCATGTCTACTTGCCCGACTTTCCCCGTTGCCGAACGATGCTGATCAGAACACCGGATGGGTTACTGCGTCGGGTTAGGCATTGCACCTAAACCTTGACCTCTCCGCGGCGGCTTTCTGAACGCGCACACCGACACCGACACGACACCGGACTCCGTTTGACTCTGCGCCAAGCGGCCTACCCGCCTGACGCAACTCTGCGACAATCTCGTTACATGTCGTTACATGACATGAAGCGAAACCTCTACCGGAACATGAGTTGCCGCCTACAGAGCGGGCGATCGAACGTGCAGTTGGCATCAATCGGCTTCTTTCCGCAACGCGAGCACGCGACTTGGAAATTCTTCTGCAACAAGCTTGGCGACATTCGTTAGGCTTAGAATGACTTCATGCATCTCGACGAACCTCAAAGTGCATTCAGGAGTTTCCAGACCTGCGTTGGTCAACCAAACGGGGGCAGCCGGAATCCGACCGGGCGTTTCCTCCCCCTCGAAATGTCTGCTGCGATTGTAAATCTTGTTCAGCTTGTAAAGTGGAGACGATTTGTCGTTCGGCTCAAAAAGCTGCCTTTTTCTAATTAACGGTCGCGTTAATTGGGCTGCCTGATACAGCGCCACCGCGCTTTGCTCGAAATGCGAAAGCGCGCGCAGCGTTTCTAAAAAATGATGATCTGTTTTTGGCGTTGTGGCGACAGCACTCTGCAGCACTCTGCGCCCCAATCGGTACTCTACTATGGCGATTTCTATCTTCCTTAGAAACTTCAGAATGTATCGCTCCACCTTCGGTGAATACTCAACAGAGAAGATTGAATGGAGAATGGTGTCGACGAAGGCGCGAGCCTTCCATTCCGGCAATTCGGGCGCATTGCACTCCGTCAGATGCGCGATTTTAGGAGCGCTGTCGTTTTCAATATGCCCAATCACAACCATTTTTTGATAAGTCTTCTTAAATTGCAATCACCGCCAACCGTTCAGCCTATCGGTCGAAACATGGATGCTGGAATCCCCACGCTACGGATCGGGCAGCAACCAGCGCCGAGCCCTGTTTCCTTTGGCGCATTTGTTGGAAATGGTGACGGAGTGTTGAGGTTTTAGCCCGTTGCCGACCTAACCTAACCGAGTTTGCACGCCGCCGACAACTTGGCTAAAAGCCGCGTCAAACTGGGCTTTTTGGCGCATCCCATTTACCAATCCAATAGTCAGTTATTGAAGAAAGGGTTAGGATTGATTAAATCTTAAATGCTGTGGAACCGCTGCCGGCTGGAACGGCTTCAGCCTTCGAGCACAAAACAACACGGCTTTGCCTGGTCCAAGAAAGCAACCTTTTCGATGAGTATCCCCTCTCCAACGTCGCGTAGCGGAAAGAGGATTTATCTATCCGTCTGGGATCTTTTCTGGGCGATCGCGTCGCCCATTCTTGCACTGTATTTGTTTGATCCCGGAATCATTGTGGCCGCGGAATGGCGCACGCTCGGACTTTATTGGCTGCTTTCTGCGGGCATTGCCATTTTGGCTTTCTTCGCGTTCCGTCTGCAGGATGGGATGACGCGCTATTTTTCGATGCACGAAGCGATTGATGTCGGCGAAGCGGTGCTGTTTAGCGAGCTTCTGACAATCCTCGCACTTTTCACACTCACCCGGCTCGATGGTATTCCCCGTTCGATACCAATATTGCACGGAGTGCTATTGCTGATAGGCCTACTCGCAGCAAGGATAATGATCCGAGTTATTTTTACCGAAGATGACACGTCCGCCACCTATACCTATCGGCAAACCCGCGTCCTCTTGATTGGGGCCAATCCTTTGGCATCCATTTTCATTCGCATGCTTGCGGCTTTCGCCGCGCCACGACAATTGGTGGTTGGAATATTGGATTCGAGTTCGGATATGCGCGGTAAAGCGCTCGCAGGTGTGCGAGTATTGGGGTCACCGAATGAGCTTGATGCAATTATCAGCGAATTCTCCATTCACGGAGTCGATGTTGATCGAATCGTAGTCGCCGGCGAGGCGCAAATGCTGAGTTCTGCAGTTCTGCAGGAAATCGAGCGAGTTTGCAGAAAGCGACATATTCTCTTGTCGTTTTTGCCGCGTATGATGGGCCTCACTGAGGAGGCACCCGCACATATCGCGGCAGTGCCCCGCGAGGCGCAGCAAACGTTTGCACCCGCTTCTTCATTTTTCAAGCTGAAAAGGTTCATAGACGTCCTTACGGCATCCGCCTCGATCGTCATTTTGTTTCCTGTTTTCGTGCTGGCGAGCTTGTTGGTTTGTTTAGATGTTGGTCGCCCGGTTCTTTTCTGGCAGGAGCGCCTCGGATGGAAAGGGCGATTATTCTTGCTCTATAAGTTCCGAACCTTAGGAGCTCCATTTTATGCTGATGGGTATTCCTCACCAGAGGTCAGAAAACTATCTTTTATTGGTGGGTTTCTGCGCAGCACGCGAATCGATGAGCTTCCCCAGTTGTTCAGCGTTTTGCTAGGCGATATGTCCTTAATCGGACCGCGGCCGCTTCTTCCCGAAGATCAACCATCAAACGTTTCGGTCAGACTCTCCGTTCGTCCGGGGATTACTGGCTGGGCTCAAATCAATGGTGGAAAGCTTGTCACTCCGGAAGAAAAAGGGCAATTGGATGACTGGTATGTTCAAAATGCTTCATTGTCGCTTGATCTTCGAATCATGCTGATGACTGTGTGGTTTCTGCTGAAAGGCAGAATGTCATCCAAAGAAGCTTTTGCCGACACGATTCAAGCGCAAACAAAAAACAGGGAGCGGCAATCTGTGAAAGCACCGAGTGTGGTGGATTCTGACCCAACGGATTCCTTACCGTTGCGTAAATGGCGATAAACTCGCCTCGAGGACCCTCAGATGACGACCGCCGGCATTCAACAAGCGCGGTCGCGTACGTTCTCGTTTTGCCGCCCGTGTAGCTTGAGCCTATGGGGTAGCGTTGACGGAGAAGTAACTGCTCAGCGGCGGCGTGGGCGGCGTGCTCGGTTCGTTGGCCGGCACGACAGTCGTGGCTTTATCTTCGCGCGTTGTGATTGCGTGATTCGCAGGAACGGGGGTCGTGGCGCCCGAAGCTCTCAGCACGATAACCTCGATGCCATCGTCTAAGACATTGATGATATAATCATTGCCGTCGAGTATGCGCGAAAGGACGTGTTGAAGACTCCCCGAATAGAGACCCGTGAAAACTTGGCTTGCAGCGGGTGGGAGCTTATATGTCAGTTTGAACGTGCCAGACAGCGCTGCGAGCACTTCTTTGATCGATGCGTTCTCTGCCCGGAGGTGAATCACATCGGCTTGCTGTCGCACCTCGGTGGCAGCTGAAGCGGGCTGTCCCATTGTGCTCAACAGAACTCCCATCGCAGCCATGCAGGTTAGGGCCGCTTTTGCTCGTGTGCGGGGAGAATTGGGCTTATCGCGTGGCTGAAACATTAATTCTCTCATGCGCGAGACGGATCACACGAGACGGCGGTATTTGTTAAAATGTCGTGTCAGCCGCTATCGGGGCCACACACGATATCGATAGGCTTCAGCTCGTTAGCAAACGGTTAATGAGTCTCAACCAAGTCCCTAACCACCTCCCGTTCGCAATCGTCCGTCCAGGATGACCTTGGGAGCGGGCTGGCAGTGGCTTGCGGCCTGCTTCGCGCCGTCCAACACAGCCACGGAAATGCAAAATTTCTACAATGCCGGGAGCGCGGCGCGGGCGTCTGGACTAAAGAGCTGCCCCCACGAAATCGAAACGTATCAAAGGGAGCACTTCGATAACTGAGAAGCCGGACCCAAAATCTTCTGGGTTTGCTTGTGTGGCGCAGGAAGCTGGCAAGGTGTTGTCGCTCTGCATCGGTGTCGTTCCTCCGTGCAGTTCCATGATGCGTCGTTAACCGAACAGATGCGCTGCGGCCCATCCCATGACTCCCACCCAGGCTACGGTGACGGCACCGCAGGCTGCCAGCAGACCAATTTCCACGAGCGAACCGAGCTTGGATGTTCGGCTGGCGCTTTGCTGGGGAGCGCTTCGGGTCGATTCAACGGCAAGATCGGACATGGATCAGAATTCCCGTACGTGCGACCCAAGAACCCTTAGGCATGTTCCACGTCCAAGAAAATCTAGCCCGCGTGGTCCTCGGATGGTTGGGTGCCCCTTAACGCATCAGCCTGCAAGTCGATTCCGGCTTTAACATTACCTGTTCAGGTTACCTCGAATGGTGCTGTCTAACGTTCGCAGAAGCCGCTAGGAGGCTCAAACAACGTCACAGTATTTCTTGGGCCCGAGATAACACGAATCAATCGCGTCGCGCGGATAGCGATTTCACCGACCTCGTTGTAAGAAGTGCGTCAAGAATTTGACTGACGGGGGGAGTTTGGAGAATGCGAGGGCTTGGTCGTGCCTCAGTTTGAATTTGTGTGACCTTGATTGCCCTGGGTCGTGCTACCGTTCATTCGTAACTTTGTCAGGAGGACAGATCATGCGTCTCGATCGTGCAATTTTAGGGGTCATGTCTGTTGCTGCGCTCGCCTCAGCCGCGCAAGCGCAGGTAACAATGGATGTTTCCAAGATTACTTGTGATCAATATGTACATTCCAAAATTGCTACGCCGAACTACATTGCTGCTTGGCTCAGTGGCTATTACAACGCGAAGCGAAATATTACCCTCATCGATACTCAGGTTCTCCAGGACCACGTAAGCAAACTGCAAAATTATTGTTATCAAGAGAAGAATTTCAAGGTGCCCGTCATGAAAGCGGTCGAGGAGTTATTTGGCAAGAAATAGTGGGGTCCTTCCAGCGAGGCCCAGCTGGGCGTCTGTTGTAATTTTTGCCTTAAACCTTCGTTGCTGCGACTTAGTATGACCGTATAGTCCTCCTGTTTTTTCCTCAACGTATTCAAGAATGATGATTCGGACCGCCGAAGGAAGCATTGGCGAGTTGATCATGCAATTGATGGTAGCGGCTGATAAACCCGAGCCCTTATGCGCACTTCGCAGAATTGTCCACGCGGTGCTTCTTGGTAAACCCAACACTTTAGCTTGGTCGTCGAGTGTGACAAATCCCGCGGCGATCAATGTTTCGCCGAGACGTTGGATTTTGCAAGATTGCCTGACCTTGATGCTGCGCATGTTGCAAACATCGTTTGCCGCGAACGATTGCATAAGAGGATCCGATCCCAACAGTTGCAGTTTCTCACGAGCGCGGAGTCCCTTTTATTCAGAACTGAAACAAATTGGTTGTTAAATTGGTTTTAATAATAATTATTAATAGTATACGCGCCGTCCAGGCGGTGGGCCGTGCATTCCAACTGAGCGTTTCTCTGAGCGTGCGCTTTCAGGCGTTTATCTTGAGGCTCCAAAGCGGGTGGGAGCGAGAAAGAAAATGGTCAGGACTGGACCGCGACGTGAAAGCGGACCGCTATAAGCCCAAAACGAGCTACGCCTGCGGGGGACTTGGCGTTGGCACCGTTCAATGCTCCAAAAACTTGGAGCTATCACGCGACCTCGCGCGATCCCGGCCGGCCTACGCTTTCGTAGGTGAAGCCGCGCTGCACCATCTCTTCGGACAGATAGATGTTGCGCAGGTCGATGATCACCGGC
>DASQKG010000334.1:0-5564 GCA_035630655.1 Pyrinomonadaceae bacterium | reverse complement strand
CCAGCGCCCCTGCAGCCCGCCAGAGGCGCGCTAATCCGCGGACCTCACCTTGTTGTTCGCGAATCGCTGCCAGGACTCGAGTCTGAAAGAATGGCGATGGCTCAAACACTTCGCCCGCGCCTTCCTTTAACAACGATGTCGACACCACCGCCGCTTTATAAGCGCGCGCGCAATCGTCGCAACTTGTCGTGTGAGCCCGCATCTCGCGATGATCGCTTTCGCTCAAACTCGCGAAGGGAATGCTTTCGAGAAGATTGATGATGTGGTTTTGTTTCATTGCTGCCTCAACCCATCCGCTTACGCAGGTGGTACTGACTCTCTCTTATTTACCTAAAAGTTTTTCCACCTCGGCCCTCATCCGCCGTCGCGCGCGAAATGCCTGAACCTTCACTTTAGATAGTGACCACCCGGTCATCTCTGCGACCTCCTTGATCGAAGCGTCTTCGCCATCCACCAGCGTTAACACGAGTCGATCGTCTGCAGATAAATTCCCCATCACCCGTTCGGCAAGATCTGCGGCGACATAACTTCGCTCGCTCGATCTAAAACTCTCTTCGGCTGATCCTGCCAGTTTGCTTTCCAGCCAGGCATTCTCATCATCCGTCATATCCGAAACTGTCATCTCCGGGCGCCGCTTTGTGCTGCGCAGCATATTGAGACAGGTGTTGGTGGTAATGCGCGTTAACCAACCTTCCATCGACCCGCGTCCTTCATAGCTGCCGAGTTGTTCAAACGCCTTCATGAATACTTCCTGGGCCACTTCTTCAACTACACTTCGTTGCCGAAAGAAACGGCTGGCGAACGCGAATACCCTGGGACTGTAACGGCGCACGATCTCCGCAAACGCCGACTCGTCGCCGTCGCGTGCGAGCTGCGCCAGTTGCAGGTCCGGGCCCTGATCGTAATCGATACTCAGAAGCGTTCCTCAAATAACTCGGTTGCCGTAATGCCTCATTTGTAGGGGGTCACTAAGTGGCCGCCCCGATCTTCGCGCAACACCGCCTAAGGCGGGGTGCCCCAAGGAGTGACGCCCCTACAGACCAGGCGAGGAGGCGGACTCGGGAACGCTTTCCGGGTCCGCCACCCGTGAATGAACCAGGTTACTGGTTCGGTGTTGCACTGCGTTCGCCGCGATTCCTTTTGAATTCGCCACGTTTGTTTTTGAACTGTGCACGCAATTGCTCCATTTGAGTTCGCTGTTCGGAAGTCAAAACCGTGAGCATTTCCTGTTGCAGTTTATGCTGCTCGCCCATCAGTTTCGCCTTCAATACAGCTTCCTCGGAAAGCTTTTGTGTGGCCAGTGCTTCATTGAACGTACCGCTGGATTCTGCCTGACGCAACTCCTGGTGCTTCGCACGCAGTTGTTGACGTAGAGACTTGGTGCGCTCGCCGAAACTTTCCCGGATCTGCGCCATCTTGGTTTTCTGATCTTCCGTTAAATTAAGTTGCCGAAACATCGCCCCGCCGCCGAAACCACCACGGCCTCCGCGGAAGCCATCACGATGACCGTCCCTTTTTCCACGCCCGCGCCACTCGCCACGAGCTTTTTCCTTGTTATCTTGAGTGGTCACTGTTGTCTGCGCGAACGCGACAGAAGCGACCAAAACAATGCTCGACAGGGAGACTAATGCCAGCATTTTAAACCTTGAAAACTTCTTCATTTCTTTAATTGCTCCTAACCTTGTGCTTTTAGTAGAGGCCCGCATTAGCCTCCCGGAGAGCTAGACACGCGATCGCACGGAAAAGTTACACAGGAGGGGCGACATAACCTATAGCCCCTAGTCCCGTAGGGACCGGATGTTTATAGATTCAAGCCCCGTAATGGTCCCAGCTCCGTTAGGAGCTGAATGTGGCCGTTATTCACTTGAAAGGTCGCTGCGAAACATTTCGCTCCCATGGAGCTTCGATCCCCTCTATTTCCCTGAATCTATAAACATCCGGCTCCTTCGGAGCTTGAGTCGAGGAACCTTTTTGGCCGCTTGCGTAACCTTCCATCCGCGGCCGGTGTCTTACCTTTTGAGATGATTACTCCACGACTTTGCCTATTTTTTATCGCCCTATTCGCCCTGCTGGCGCCAGGCGCGGTGTTCGCGCAGACCCCTGCTAAAGCGAAAACAACCCCGGTTAATAAGATCGCGTAGGCACGTTCTGAGTTAATCGAGGCGACTGAAAAATATAAGGCCAGCGCCCAGGAAGTGGTGCACATTCAGGAACAGGAAATCGAGGCGGCTAGTAAGAAGCTGGAACAACTGCGCCAACTGGTGGCCGAGGGGTTAATCGCTCGCAACGAACTCACGGCCGCCGAAGATGAACTCGTTACGGCAAAGGGAAAACTGGAAAGCAACTACATCTCTCGAAACTCTCAGTCTCGCCAAACCAAAAACGCAAATTTTTTCTTGTAACCAAACACCCGCCAGCTGTGTCTAGAAGGTTATGAGCACTGAAATCATTAAAACTGCGCCATTACCGACCGGCGTCATATCGCTGTCAAAAGTTAAGGATTGGCTCGAGCTGATCGTCAAGGGTCGCCGGCGTTATGCCGTCGCTGCCACTGCAATGGCTTTGGTCATCGCTGCCGGATTCATTTTCCGTGGCCAGCAAACCAGCGCCGCACAGTATCTGACCGCCAAAGTCGAACGCGGAAACTTGCGTAACACTGTTACCGCTACCGGCACGTTGCAGGCTGTGACGACCGTCCAGGTTGGCAGTCAGGCTTCCGGCACGATTTCCGCGCTCCACGCAGATTTCAATTCAAGAGTTAAGAAGGGGCAGGTCATAGCGCAGCTTGATCCGTCTACGACGCAGGCCCAGGTGCAACAGGCACGAGCGAATCTCGAGCAGGCACGCGCCGGCCTGGTCCAGGCCCGCGCCGCAGTTGCGGCATCGCGCGCAGGTGTTACCGACGCACAGGCGAGAGGTTTGGCCGCAAACTCAACCGTTCAAAATCAGCAAGCCGGAGTCTTAAGCGCACGTGCGAATCTCGTCGCGTTGAAAGCGCAAAGCGACGATGCACTTAATTTCCTGAAACAACAGGAATCGCTCGTGAAGTCCGGCATCATTGCGCAGCGTGAATACGACATAGCAAACACCGCCTACAAAGGCGCCGTCGCTCGATACCACCAGGCTGAAGCCCAGTTGAACCAGGCGCTGGTTAGCGAACAATCGGCGGCGGGTGCGGGCGTCGCGCAAACGAATGCGCAGGTGCAGCAATCGCAGGCACAGGTTCAGCAGTCGCAAGCTCAGGTGCAAAGCGCTGAAGCTCAGGTGCAGCAGGCCCAGGCAGCATTGCAGCTCGCTCAGATAAACCTGACGCATACAACCATCCAGTCGCCTATCGATGGCGTCGTGGTGTCGCGCAACGTTGACGTGGGCCAAACAGTAGCTGCGAGTCTGTCAGCTCCCACACTGTTCACAATCGCTAACGACCTGAAACAGATGCAGGTCATTGCCAACATCGATCAGGCTGACATCGGGTTAGTCGAACAAGCAAAGTCTGTTCAGTTTAGTGTTGACGCATTTCCGAGTGACAGCTTTAGCGGCAAGATTCAACAAATTAGGCTGAACCCTGTGAATACGCAGAACGTCGTGACTTATAACGTCGCTATTGAAGTCAGCAATCCGGAAGAGAAACTTAAACCCGGAATGACCACCAATCTGACGTTCACGATCGACGAGCGCAGTAATGTTTTGAAGGTACCAAACGCGGCTCTTCGCTTTACACCCCAAGATGCGGCCGGGCAAAGAGGTGAACGAAGTGGTGGACGAAATAATGGGCAGGGTGGAAACCGCGGATCTTCCCAGGGCCAAACGGCAGTAGATGCGGGGGGCAGTGCTGCCGGGCAGAATCGGGCGCAGCAAGTCGGAGAGCGCGGAGAGGGCGGGGAACGCGCCAGCAACTTCGCGCCGCCAAGTGCGCCCGTTCTGCAGGGTCAAATGCGCATCGTTTGGGTGATGGGCCAGGACGGCAAACCCCAACGTCGCCGGATCACGGTTGGCCTCAGCGACGGCGTAGCAACCGAAGTGATTGACGGAAATTTGCAAGAAGGCGAAATGGTGATTACCACCGAAACGATCGCATCAGGCGGTAGTGCGCAACGAACGACGACGCCAGGTTTCGGCGGTGCACCGCGCACGCCAGGTGGCGGAGGCAGACGGTAACCAATCAGAACCGGAAGCGGTAGCGACCGGGTCGACGTTGAGTTCAAGAAACGTTTCTAGCATTGCACGACCCGGTCGCTACCGCTTCCGGTTCTGATGAGAAAAAGAAGACCATGCAATCAGCGATTCAAATTCAACAGCCCAACATCGAGTTCGCCGCCGGCGTACTTGCGGCGAAGGCAAACGCGCCTGTGGTCATCAAGCTCGACCACATTCACAAGACCTACACGATGGGCGATGTCGAGGTGCACGCCCTGCGCGGAATCTCCCTGGAAATCAAACAAGGTGAGTTTGTCGCCATCATGGGAACGTCCGGCTCCGGCAAGTCGACCACAATGAACATCGTCGGCTGTCTCGATCGTCCAACCAAAGGCACATACATTCTCGATGGTCAGGACGTGTCTGCAATGTCGAAGGATCAACGTGCGGACGTCAGGAACCAGAAAATCGGCTTTGTGTTCCAGGGCTTCAATTTACTTTCGCGCACTTCGGCGATTGAGAACGTTGAGTTGCCCATGCTCTACGCCGGCGTGGAAACCGGCGAACGCCGGCGGCGGGCAAAGGAAGCTCTTGCGTCCGTTGGATTGGCAGGTCGCGAGCTTAACCATCCCAATCAGTTGTCCGGCGGACAGCAGCAGCGGGTGGCGATCGCGCGTTCGTTAGTTAATCAACCCGCGCTGATTCTGGCGGATGAGCCAACCGGAAATCTGGACTCCCGCACCTCCGTGGAGGTAATGGAAATCTTTCAACGGCTCAATCGCGAGCGCGGCATCACGCTAATCCTGGTAACGCACGAGCACGATATCGCAGACTATGCCGACCGCGTGGTTGTTTTCACAGACGGTAAGATCAAGAAGGATTACCCGATCGAAGCACCGCGCAACGCCGCGGAGGAATTACAGCAAATGCCCGAAGTCGAAATCGACGAGGACGAGGAAGACTAACGCCACTAAGAGTGCCCCCGGTCCGGTATCAGAACCGGAAGCGGGTAGCGACCGGGTGGATTTACCGAAGAGGTGCGTAGGCGCCCAATTGTCGTGACCAACTTCCTCCCTACGCGGACCCGGTCGCTACCCGCTTCCGGTTCTGATACAGGCGGAGAATAGGAAAATGAACCAATTTCACCCCAGAGATGCAGAGAATCGAAGAGCGGCGCGGAGTATTTCATTGCTCATAACACGCTTCGCGTCACTCGGCGTTCTCTGCATCTCTGCGGTGACCAGAAGTTTAGTGCGGTCATAAAATAATGAACCTCTTAATGATCATAAAAATTGCTTTCCGTGCTCTGGTGCGCAACAAGACTCGCGCGGCACTGACCATGCTCGGCATCATCATCGGCGTGTCCGCCGTGATCGCCATGGTCAGCATAGGCCAGGGAGCGCAGGCCTCCGTGCAGGCGCAGATAG
>DASQKG010000333.1:0-4672 GCA_035630655.1 Pyrinomonadaceae bacterium | reverse complement strand
GCAATCAGGAAAATCCAGAAGAAGCTTTTGACGATGGGAATACCCGAATAGCCGCGTGCGCCGCCGATGGCTTCGATGTTGTTTAAAAAGACAACAATGATTTGTCCAAAACCCAGCGTGACGATCGCCAGATAGTCACCCTTTAGACGCAATGACGGCACGCCAACAATTAGTCCGGCGACACCCGCAACGGCCGCGCCAATCAAAGTGGCCAAAAACAGGGCCACCGCCCAACCCACCTTCCCGTTTCCCAGGGCTATGGCGATCCTCTCACCATAGTTGACGGAAAAATATGCGGATGAATAGGCGCCCACTGCCATGAAGCCGGCGTGTCCGATTGAAAACTGTCCGGTGAATCCATTGATGAGGTTCAGTGAAACGGCCAGGGTAATCGCTATTCCCGACAGCATGAGGATGCGGGCGAAATACGGACTAATCAGGCGACCCTGAAACACATAGTCCAGCCCATAAAGCACGGCCAGCACGATCAAGGCGATGATTAGGTTACGCAGGTAACGCGGCATATATATCGAATGATGAATGCAGAATGCTGAATGCGGAATGAAAAAAGAAGAAGTCGAATCTTAATTCATCATTCCGCATTCAGCATTCTGCAATCCCGTCAGACTTTTTCCTGCGCGACCGCTCCGAGCAGGCCGGAGGGCCGGAAAAGGAGTATCAAAATTAAAATTGCAAACGCCACCGCGTCTTTGTAAGTGGGATCCAAATAGCCCACCACCATTGTCTCTGTAATCCCAATCAGCAATCCCCCCAGCATGGCGCCGGGAATATTACCGATACCTCCCAACACTGCGGCCACGAACGCCTTTAAGCCAACGAGGATGCCCATCAGTGGATCGATGCGAGGAATGCGTATGGCAACCAACACACCCGCGGCGGCCGCGAGGGCCGAACCGAGGGCGAATGTAAACATGATGATGCGGTCAGTGTTGATGCCCATCAGCTTCGCCGATTGCAGATTGAACGAGACAGCGCGCATTGCGCGGCCGGTTTTGGATTTGTAAACAATCATCTGCAAGGCAAACATCAAGGCGAGCGCAATGATCAGCACAATGATGTCAGCGCTGTTAATAGTGGCGCCTCCAAAGATCTCGAAATTACGTTTGGTAAACAGTTCGGGGAAAAACTTTGGGTCCGCCCCGAAGACAACCTGGCCACCGTTTTCCAACAGCAACGAGACGCCAATTGCGGTGATCAGTGCGGTCAGACGCGAATACTTACGAACGGGCCGGTAAGCAAACCGTTCGATGATTACGCCCAGCGCCGCGCAAACCGCCATCGCCAAAAGCATAACGACAAGCGCGGTTATGAGCGACGGCTCCATCGCACCGCTCCCCAGAAGCCCTCGAGCAATGAAACCGTCGGCGCTGGCGCCTATCATCTGCGCGCCACGAGCCCCAAGCCCGTTGGCGATGTAATAACCCATGAACGCGCCCACCATGTAGACGTCGCCGTGCGCGAAGTTAATCAGCTTCAGCACGCCGTAAACCATCGTGTAGCCGAGCGCGATTAGAGAATAAATGGCGCCCAGCGAGACGCCATTAATAAGCTGTTGCAGAAACGTACTCATACTTGTGAGTCAGAGTCGTGGAGAATTCGTCAGAATGCTAAAAGGCGAAACGGCAGCCTTACGGCGTGGCGCTGGCTGCCGGTCTCGCGGGAGACGCAGCGGTTGCCGGCGATCTGGTCGCACCTGGCGCAGACGGCGATGCAGCCGTGGCCGGTGATGCGCCAGTAGCCGGTGAAGGACTGGCCGCCGCCGCCGACGGAGCCGCACCTTCAACCTCAACGCGTTCACGGACGCCATATTCTCCGCCCGGTTTGATCTCGATAACAATGATGGGCTTAACCGCATCACGGTTTTCATTGAACGTCACTTTTCCGGTGACGCCGGGGAAGTCCCTGGTAGCAGCGAGGGCGTCGCGGATATCCGGGCCCGACAGCGACTTGGCACGCTTGACCGCGTCAAACATGATGTGGGCCGCGTCGTAGGCCGTGGCAGCGAGCGCGTCTGGCACGCCGTTGTACTTGGCCTTGTAATCGTTAACAAACTTCACCACCTTCGGATCGGTATCGTATGGCGAGTAATGGTTGGTAAAGAAAGAGCCGTGTAGTGCGGAGCCGCCGATAGCGTAAAGTTGCGACGAATCCCAGCCGTCACCGCCAATCAGCGGTACCGTTATACCGCGCTCGCGGGCTTGTTTTGCAATCAAACCTACGTCGTTGTAGTAGCCGGGAACAAAGATGACTTCCGGATTCGAGCCCTTGAGTGAAGTCAACTGCGCGTTGAAGTCCTGGTCGCCTTCCTGGTAAGACTGCGTGGCTACCATTGTCCCGCCGAGTCGGGTAAACGTCTCGTTGATGTTCTTTTCGAGCCCGGTCGAATAGTCGTTTTTCCTGTCCACCATGATTGCAGCGCGCTTGGCATTTAGATTACGAGCGGCAAACTGCGCGATCGCTGCGCCTTGTACCGGGTCAATGAAGCAACTGCGGAAGATGTAATCGCCCTTGCGAGTCACTTCCGGATTAGTAGAAGACGGAGTGAGCATCGGGATCTTTGCGTTTTGAGCGATGGGCGCGGCGGCTATTGAGCGCGAGCTGGCGACTTCGCCGAGTATGCCGTGAACCTGATCCTGCGTCACAAATTTCGTAACAATCGTCGCCGCCTCCGAAGCGTCTGAGCGATCGTCCTGGACCAGCAACTCGATCTGTTTGCCATTGATGCCGCCGGCTCCGTTGATTTCTTCAGCGGCCATCTTGATGCCATTAACCGAAGAGATGCCGAAGTTGGCGGTAGAGCCTGTTAACGACATGAACACGCCGATTCTGACTTTGTCACCGCCGGTGCTGGTAGGCTGGCAGGCGAACGAGAAAAGGAACGAGGAGATTACTAGCAGTGAAATCAGAATTCTTTTCATATGGTCCTCACAGGCGAATAGTGTTGGCAAACTATGACAGCTGGAGAAGCGCGTCAGGTCTTAATCAAGTCGCGTCCAGGTCGTCAAGCTAAAGTGTTGCTGTAGGCTAAAAACGAGCCTGCATAATAGCTTCGAGAGTGTTTCCGGCGCAATCTCTAAGTGGCTCGTAACGCAAACTGTTAGTTTGCGGACCGTTCGCCGGAGAACTGGTCTGAGCACTGGCTTGCGCAAAAATTCGGCGAAGCCGAATAAATCAGAACCGGAAGCGGATAGCGACCGGGTCGCCGCTTATCTACGAAGGCGATGACAGCAAAACCCTTGGTTTCTTCCTAGCAACGGTGACCCGGCCGCTTCCGGTTCTGATACCGTTTCGCGAACCCTTCATTCGACTCCTTGTGCAAAGCCCCCGACCACGGTGAACCCTCACCTCCGTTGCGGCACACCAGCAAGCTAACGGTTTGCTTTACCTTTGTTGCACCGCTCCACTAGACTGCGCGCAATGAGTGAACCGCACCTAAATAGCTCGCCGCCCCTGGGCGACATGAGCAAAGAAGAGTTTCGCCGGTTCGGGCACGAGCTGATCGACTGGATCTCCGAATATCTGGAACACGTCGAAAACCTGCCCGTACTGTCGCAAATCGAGCCCGGCGATCTAAAGGCCCAGCTTCCGGCGTCCCCGCCTCTCAAAGGTGAAGGCATGGAAGAGATTATTGCCGACGTCGATCGATTAATTGTCCCGGCGTTGACCCACTGGAGCCACCCGTCATTTTTCGCTTACTTTGCAACTTCAACCTCCGCACCCGGGATCTTCGGCGAACTTCTAAGTGCTGCTTTCGACAACAAAGCCATGCTCTGGCGGACATCGCCGGCGTCGACCGAGCTGGAAGAGGTCACGCTCGATTGGTTGCGGCAAATGATGGGACTCGATGCCGGCTACACCGGAATTATTTACGACACTGCCTCAGTCTCGAGCATGCACGCCATTGCCGCGGCGCGCGAAGGCGTAGAGATGCGCATTCGTGAAGAAGGCATGAGTGGGCGCAAAGATCTGCCGCTGCTCCGTGTCTACACTTCCGAACAAGCCCATTCCTCGATTGAGAAGGGTGTAATAACGCTCGGGCTGGGCCAACGTGGCCTCAGGAAGATTCCAACCGATTCCGAGTTCCGCATGGACGTACGCGCTCTGGCTGAGGCAATTGAAGAAGACAAACAAAAGGGCTATCTGCCGTTTTGCATAGTGGCGACAGTTGGCACGACTTCAACTTCGAGCATTGATCCTGTTCCGGAGATTATTCCGATTGGTGAGAAGCATGCAATGTGGTTACACGTCGATGCAGCTTATGCAGGTTCGGCAGCGGTGGTACCGGAGCTGAGACATATCTTGAAAGGATGCGAGCGCGCAGATTCCGTCGCCGTCAATCCCCACAAGTGGTTGTTTACGCCATTTGACCTGTCCGTCCTCTACTGCCGCCACATGGATCTGCTGCGTCGCGCCTTCTCTCTAGTGCCGGAATATTTGCGCACGCCCGAACAGGAGAAGGTGCGCAGCGGTTCAGACTACGGGATCCAACTAGGCCGCCGCTTTCGCGCGTTGAAGTTGTGGATGATCATTCGCTACTTCGGGCATGAGGGTCTGGCCGCGCGCATCCGCGAACATTGCCGTCTGGCGAAGCTGTTTGCGTCCTGGGTCGAGGAGGATCCGAATTGGCAGTTGATGGCGCCGCCGCCGCTCG
>DASQKG010000332.1:0-22346 GCA_035630655.1 Pyrinomonadaceae bacterium | reverse complement strand
GACCAGCATCCAGTAGCAGGAAAAAACTGCAACACTCGCGAAGACAGTCGCCGAGATCTTTGCGGCCAGACGAAGGTCGGTGAACCATGTGAATGGAATTTGAAAACCATGGAACAGCAGGTGGTGATCTACGAATTGTTTGGGATCCAGCGTCGTTAGAGGTAACCAATTAAACGGCGGTGGAAGGATTCCATGGCGGAGAGAGTCCCAGAGTATGCGGCTCCACTTTATGTGATAGTAACCATCAAAGTCGCCGCAACAAATGGCGTCGGTAGAAAACTGTAAGCGCAGAAATATGATAGCGATAATGATCGCAGCAGTAACCAACACTACAAGGCGCGATGCAGTCTCGGATTGCAGCCAGGTTGGAAGATGTGGCGAGGTTTTCATTTACCGCCAAAACTACCTTGCGGCGAGCACTCTCTAGTCTCACAGTTGATCGATTAGATCGAGGAAGGCACGAGGATCGATCGGCTTGGTTACGTGTTCATTAAATCCGGCATTGAGCGAACGGTTGCGATCGTCAAACATCGAATAACCTGTGACGGCGACCATCGGTATGCTTTCGTAACCCGGCAATAGTCTTAGGGCCTTCGCAAGTTCATAGCCATTCATCTCGGGCATGCCAATATCCGAAATCACCACATCGAAATGGTGTTCGCGCGCGAGATTGATGGCCTCGGGAGCGGAGGATGCAGTTGACACCTCGTATCCGGCGTGTGTCATCAACACTGACAGCATTTCGGTGACATCGGAAACGTCGTCAACGACGAGTGCCCAGCGGCGTTTGATGGAATCGCTGATCGAAGACTGCGTTTGCGGGGACGCGGAATCAATCGGCACTCCTCGAGAAGGCAAGAACGCACTGGACAAAAGACTGGGGAAGGAGGTCGGGTAGCTGGGCTCTATCATCGATACCTGCCAGAAGTTGAACTAATTGGGGGGCCTTAATTTAGCCGAAAGAAGTTCCGCTGTCTAGGAAATCCGTAAGACCGGGCGCTTTTGGTTAGTTCGCGAGGGCGCTCTTAGTTCATAAGAGCGCTTGCCGCCCTCCGTGCGGTAAGGCTCTGCCGGCTCTGCCTTACCGTGAACTGCCTTATTGAATTTGGGAGGCTACGCCTCCTTTGATCCGGAGGCGTAGCCTCAAATATTTATTGGGTCACCCGGGCGGGCAGAGCCTTTCCGCACGGAAGGCGGCAAGCCGCTGGAACACGGTGAGCAGTCCTTCTACGGCTTACGATGCGTAGCCAGGAGTCGTTCAATCGCCTGTGCCAGTTCGACTGGATCAATCGGTTTCGACAAATGCAGATCGAAGCCGGCGGCAAGTGTTGCTTCAATGTCTGTCTTTGACGCGTATCCGGTGAAGGCAATAGCCAAAATGTTTTTGTGTGGTTCTTTCTGCCGCAGGTCTTTGATGAGTTGGTAGCCATCCATTGTCGGCATGCCTATGTCAGAGATCAGAATATCGAAGGGCTGGTCATCCGCGATTTGAAGGGCTTTCGCTGCTGAATCACAACCTGCTACTTGATAGCCTTGTCGTTGCAGACCGAGGATCAGCATCTCTAGCGTATCGGGTTGATCCTCAACCACCACGATTCGTACATTAGCTTTACTACTCTGTGTCCCAACTTCTGTTTTCTTCAACCTGGCATTATCGTCCTGCGCGGCGTCGCGTGGAAGTTTGACTACGAACGTACTTCCTTTTCCTTCTCCCTCGCTGATGGCCTCGATCGTCCCGTGATGTGCCTCCACGAAGCTTTTAACCAGCGATAAACCAAGTCCCAGACCTCCATAAGAACGAGTGCGTGAACCGTCGGCCTGGCGAAACCGTTCAAAAACGTACGGCAGAAACTTGACTGGTATGCCTTCACCCTGATCCCTGAAGCGAATCACGACTTGCGAGTTCACAGCTTCACACGTCACCTCGACCAATCCATTCGGAGGCGAGAACTTGATGGCGTTATGCAAAATGTTGCAGAAGGTTTGATTAAGACGACTGCGATCGCCGGTTACCATCAGGTTATCGGACGGGGCGCTTATTTTGAGCCGGAGCTGGATCTTTGAGTCCGCGGCGTAAGGCCGCATAGTTTCCAGAGATTCCTCGAGCACACTGCCGACAGATACCGGTGATTCTTCAATCCGCATTTTGCCGCTCAGGATCGCTGACATGTCCAACAAATCATTAATCAAACGTTTCAGGTTGTAAGCGTTTCTATTGATGACTGATAAGACGCGATTGAAGTCAGCATCGCCCAGAATGCCGTTCTGCATCATGTGGACCCAGCCGATGATGGGTGTAAGCGGAGTGCGTAATTCGTGTGAAAGAATTGTAAGAAACTCGTCCTTGGCCTGATTGGCAGCCTCGGCCTCGTCTCTCGCTGCTTTCTCAACCTGATAAAGCCGAGCATTTTCGACAGCCACCGCTATGCGGACGGCAGCGAGTTCCAGCAGTCGGACATCGTCTTCGGTAAAGCGGTGAAACTCGAGCGTGCCCACATGCAGCACTCCGGTGGCGCGGCCTTCAATCAGCAAAGGAACACCGAGCAGCGACTTAATTCCTTTCTGCTTCAGCAGTGGATTGAAAACATCTGCCTTCGTGATGTCTTCGATGATAATTGGGCTTCGGCTTTCGACGACCTTCCCGGCAAAACCTTTTCCGACGGGGATGCGGACACCCATTTCAACTTCCTCTTCAAGACCGTGCGCCGCCCATGCAACTAACACATCGCCTTCGGTTTCGAGCAAGAGAATTGCGACGGTGTCAACATTCAACACTTCGCGGATGCGGGTGATCGATTCTGTCAGGACTCGATCGACGGTGAAGTGGCCAAGAGCGGCATCAGTGATTCGTTGGAGCGCTGTCAAACGGTTTGTGAGCCGTTCCGCCTCCAGACGCGCTTCCTGCGCTCTCCCGAGCGCGCTGACCAGTTCCTGTTCGTTATTCTTCCGTTCTATGAACTGTCCGATTTGGCTGGCGATTGCCGTCAGGGTGGAAACCATCGCCTCGTCCCTCTCCCCGGTCTTTTCAGAAAACAATTCGATCACTCCAAGTACTTCTTCGCCCAGGATGATCGGGAAGCCAAAAGCTGTGTGCAGATTGGTGCGAGCGGCAACCGGGGATCGGGGAAACGTCTCGCGGGCGAAGTCCGCAATCCAGGAGGGTTGCTTGGTGGTCCATATCCTGCCCGGGAAACCCGCCGCAGGATCGTAAGTCGGCTGAAGGCTTGCCGATTCAAATTCCGCCCCGCCGGCGGATGAGGGAACTCGCCAATATGTCACCAGTCGGAGCGAGTCTTTTTCCGGAGTTGCCGACCAAAACGCGGCGAACTGCCAATCGAGGTTTAGGCAAATCTTTTCCAGTAGCTTTGGCGCAACCTCGGGGAGCGTAAAATTTTCGGCAAGGATCTCCGATACGGAATGCTGCAATGCCAGGCGAAGCTCATCGCGTTTTCGCCTTGTAATGTCGCGCGCAATTCCGGTAAAGAATTTCCGGCCGTCCTTCTGAAACTCGTCGAAGGAAAGTTCCAGGGAAATCTCTTTACCGTTCTTGTGCAGACCGGGTAGCTCGATCGCCTCCCAGGAAATATGTTTTTCCCCGGTCTCGACATAATTCGTGAGGCCGGCTCGATGCAGATGACGCAGGTATTCGGGCATCAACATCGTTAGTTCGAAACCTATCATCTCTTCAACCGAGTGGCCGAAGATCTTGACGGCGGCGCGGTTCACAAACAGGATGGTGCTGTTCTCGTCAATGGTTATGATTGCGTCAGACGCGGTCTCGGCAATGATGCGAGAGTTTTCGACGATATTCTGGAAGTGAACATCGGGATTGCTGCTGGGATCGGTGACCGGCGTGTCGTATGCCATCGGTGCGGATTGTCGCAATGCTTGCCGTCGTAAAGCAAACTGTTAGTTTGGGTCACAATGCGAGTCACGTGGCGCCAGCCCGCGGTTTACGTCCCGTTTAGTGTGGGCACTTGTGCCCTTGATGGGGCGGACAAGTCCGCACTCTGCTTTACCCTAAAGTCGAAGGAAGGGATTCGCGGAGCGGTATCAGAACCGGGAAGCGGTAGCGACCGCGGCAGCGTTGGTAAGAAAATACTGTGTTTCACTATGAACAATCGCTTTCGTAGGGCAGCGGCGACCCGGTCGCATCCACCACCCCAAGCGGGCTGCCCGCTTGGGGACCCCGGTCCGCTTCCGGTTCTGATGCCGGCGTAGCAGAGCGTTTTGTGCAAGCCTCCGATCTCTAAACGGAATCAGTTGCAGCTTGCGCAATTCATCAGTTTACGCAAACTGCTGGTTTGCGTTACAACAACAACAACGATGTATCCAGCAGGCAATCTATTCATACCGGTGGGCCATGGGCGTCTCGAAGCTATTTTGAAAGAACCGAGGAGCCGCGGGTCCGGCGTTGCGCTGATACTTCATCCGCACCCACTCGGCGGCGGCACGATGCACAACAAAGTCGTGTTCCGGGCGGCAGCGGCATTGAATGAAGCGGGGTTGATCACACTGCGCATCAACTTTCGCGGCGTGGGCCAAAGCACGGGTGAACACGACGAAGGCCGCGGCGAACTGGAGGACGTTCGCGCGGGTCTCGAATATCTGGCGGCAAACTACGCGAATCAGCCGATCACGCTATGCGGGTTTTCTTTTGGCGCGCGAGTGGGCCTGGAAGCAGGAATGTCAGACGAGCGAGTCGTGAATCTCATCAGCATCGGTACGCCCGTAAGCAAATACGACTTCAGCTTTCTCGAAGCGTGTCGTAAACCGATCCTCTTCGTTCACGGAAACCGCGATGAGTATGGCGCTCTAAATAAGCTTCAATTGCTGGTTGACAAGCTCAAGACACACACGGATGTCGAATTACACGTCATAAACGACTGTGGCCACTTTTTTGAAGGACATCTTGATGAGCTAAAGGAGATAATTGCCGAATGGGCTAAACGCCATTCGGAGACTTAGGCATAACAGATGATGAAGTACAAGTCTTATCTGGGACCGCGGGCGTCTCGCCCGCAATCGTGGCCGTGGCGTCCTGCGATCTCAGAATTCGTCTTCGCCACCGTTGCGGGCGGGACGCGCGCGGTCCCAGGAATAACGCTCTTATCTATCATAATTCTTCTCGCAGTTTCTCCTGTTGTTCTGTGTCAAAAGATCACCAGGGAAAAGTTAACTTCCGAAGGGAAGAAGAGGAGCTTCTATCTTTACGTGCCGACGAGCGTAAAGCCGGAGTCTCCGGTGCCGTTGTTAATATTATTTCACGGCTCAAATCGCGTAGGGCTATCGCTGGCGGACAAGTGGAAAGAGTTGGCGGACCAGGAAGGTTTTATTGTGGTTGCGCCGGATTCCATTAATTCGGTGGGCTGGGCTGTTCCGGCGGACGGCCCAGTGTCTATCTATGACCTCGTCGAAGACTTAAAAATGAAATATCCGATCAATTCGCGGAGGGTCTACCTCTTTGGACACTCAGCCGGAGCAGGTTTTGCGATGCGGATGTCCCTCTACGAGTCGGAATACTTCGCCTCCGCTGCTATTCACGCCGGAGCACTCGATTTCGATGGCATAGAGTTGATCAAAATGGCGAAGAGAAAGACCCCAATTCATCTTCAGGTGGGCGACAGGGATCCTTTGTTTCCTGTTACCGACGTCAGGAAAACGCGCGACGCGCTCGCTGCCGGCGGCTTTCCAGTTGAACTCAAAGTGATTCCCAATCACAACCATTGGTACTACGATCTGGCGCCGAAGATAAATTTGACGGCGTGGGGTTTTCTCAAAGCTCACGAACTTCCGAGGGACCCGCTGTTTGAGAAGTACAGCTTCAAGGAACCATCTTCAAAAGACGCCCGAGCTGCAACCTCTCATTACAATCTCGGTATGGAAAGTTTGCGCGCGAACGATTTTGCGGGCGCGATTGCCGCTTTTACGCGAACGATCGAAGTGGATGATAAACACGCTGAGGCTTATCACAACCGTGGGGTTGCTTACGCGCGCTTGACGAAGGACGAGGCGGCGATCGCTGATTTCACGCGTAGCATTGCCATCAAGCCCACTGAAGTCGCTTACAAGAATCGGGGAGGCCTCTACCTCAACTTGAGAAAAATGGACGACGCGGTAGCGGATTTTACTGAAGCCATTAAATTGAGACCTTCCGGGCAAAGTTATTCCAGTCGCGGCCTGGCATACGCCCAGAGCGGCAAGGAAGATCTGGCACTGGCGGACTACGATCAGGCGATCAAAATGGATCCGGGTGTGGGTCGCACTTATATCCTGCGAGGATTGCTAGCTCTGAAGAAAAGGGAAGTTGAGACAGCGGAGAAAGATTTCGATAAGGGATTCAAATTCGACCCGGGGTTGCATGATGAGTTTGATCTGATAATCAAACAGATAAAGATAAGCCGCGGCATAAACTGACTTACTGATGATGAAGTACAAGCCTTATCTGGGACTGTGGGCGTCGCGCCCGCGATCGTGGTCATGGCGTCCTGCGATCTCTGGATTAGTCGTCGCCGCCGTTGCGCGCGGGACGCGCGCGTTCCCAAAAACAACGCTCTTGTCTATCGCGATGCTTCTGGTAGTTTCCCCGTCTGCTGTTCTTTGTCAAAAGATCACAAAGGAAAAGCTAACCTCAGAAGGGAAGAAGCGGAGTTTCTATCTTTACGTGCCGCCGAACGTAAAACCAGAGTCGCCGGTTCCATTGTTGGTTTTACTTCACGGCTCAAACCATGTCGGGCTATCGCTGGCGGAGAAGTGGAAGGAGTTGGCGAACAAGGAGGGCTTCATAATGGCGGCGCCGGATTCAATTGATTCGGCAGTTTGGAACATTCCGGCGGACGGTCCAGTGTTTATGCGTGACCTTGTCCAAGAATTGAAAAGTAAGTATCCGATCAATTCGCGGAAGGTTTATTTGTTTGGTCATTCAGGTGGGGCTGTTTTTGCGCTCCTGATGGCCCTTTATGAGTCGGAATACTTTGCCTCAGTTGCTGTTCACGCAGGAGCACTCGATTCCGCCAGCATTCGGCTGATAAAAATTGCGAAAAGAAAAACACCGATTCATATTCAGGTGGGTAATCGGGATCCGTTCTTTCCGGTTTCCATCGTTAGGGAAACGCGCAAGGCCCTTACTGCTGACGGTTTTCCAGTTGAGCTCAGAGAATTACCCAATCACGACCATTGGTACTATGACCTGGCCCCGAAGATAAATCTGACCGCCTGGGACTTTCTTAAAGGCCACGAGCTACCTAATGACCCGAGTTTTGAAGAACATAACTTCAAAAAGGAAACGCAGGCTTCAAAAGACTCAAAGGCATCGGCAACTCACTATAATCGTGGCACAGAACACTTGCAGGCGCGTGAAATCGAGAAAGCAATTATTGAGTTTTCTCGTGCGATTGAGTTGGATCCAAGACAACCAGACGCCTACAACAATCGCGGCGTCGCGTATATGGACCAAAAGAACTACGATGCGGCTATTGCCGACTTCACACGCAGCATTGAGCTCAAACCGACGGTGGGGGCTTACCGCAACCGGGCAGACATCTACCTCACCTTAAAAAAGTGGTCGGAAGCAATAGCGGCTTATTCAGAAGCAATCAATCTCGAACCGTCTGTCCAGTCTTATTTGAATCGCGGCCTTGCTTACGTGCAAATCGGTAAGGAAGAATCAGGGCTGGCTGACTATAATCGGGCTATTCAATCTTATCCAAGGTATGCTCGCACGTACCTGTTGCGGGGGTTGCTCGCGTTAAAGAATGGCCAGGACGAGTCGGCGCAAAAGGATTTTGATACAGGTTTCAAACTTGACCCGCAGTTGCATGGCGAGTTTGACCCGATAATCAGTCAGATAAAGGCAAGCCGCGGCATAAACTGATTTGCATAACAACTATGAGTGAAATCATCGAACCTAAATCACCGCGCGATCCGGCCATTCGAATAACACTTCTGCCGCGCGACACGAATTCAGCCGGCACTATCTTCGGCGGCGTCATCCTGAGTTATATCGATATGGCTGGAGCGATTGAGGCGCACCGGCGCACGCGAATGGAGAGGTTCGTTACCGTCGCCATGCGCGAAGTCATCTTTCATAAACCAGTTTTTGTCGGCGACCTTGTCAGCTTCTACGCCGAGACAGTCCGGATAGGGACCACTTCGATAACGATTCGAGTCATTGTGGAAGCCGAGCGGGTGGGAACGGGGAGGGAAGAAGTCAGGGTCACAGAAGCTGAGGTTGTTTACGTTGCGGTAGATGCAAACCGGCAAAAAACCAAGATCCCCAGGTTACCATTGTAGGGGCGGCACTCCGTGGCCGCCCCCTTCGTTACGATTGAGGTCTGTTTCGATTAGGGTTCGGGGAATCCGGAGGAGGGGCGGCCACGGAGTGCCGCCCCTACAACTTTAGCGGGCGGTCGATGGCACGGGCCAGGGTTTACCTTTCGCGGGCACCTTGGCTGCCATTGCTTTGCCTTCCGGTGTCTGCCACTTACGGCCGTACATAAAACCTGCTTGCGCGGCTGCTGGGTAGATTCGCCTATCTATGAAACTGCCGCCTACTGGAATTTCCGTCTCAACCAGATGAGCACCGGGATATAAGCTCAACCCCGCACTCTCCTCCGGGTGTGGCGCCACTACAACATCGGGCCTTACGGTCCAACGCCATGAACGCACAACGTTGGGGCCCTCGCGAAACGTACATTCCCATTGACCCGGGTGGTCTTCCAACTTCGTATAGTTTTGATAAACACCCTGCTTACCCCACGTCAGCGGAAGCACTGCAAAATACTGACGGAAGTTAATCTCGTCCTTGTAACCCGTTCCCTGCTTAAACTCCGGAGCGAGGCGGTCAGTATGTATTTCCTGATAGTACCGGTGGCCGGGCCGATAATGCCGCACCTTGTCGTCTTTGAGTTCGATTTTCTGCCCGTTAACGCTGCAGCGCAGAAAACTGGTTGAGCCACCTATTCCCATTCCCTCGTCGGTTGTGGAGGTGTTGTAAACGACTTCCACCATGTTGGCGCCAAACGTGTCGGCGCGGGAATCGTTTACGTAAGGTCGTGAACCCTCCGGGCGCAGGTAAAGAATACTGCTCAGCACCTCAGCGTGGCGTGAGATGTAGTATTCCGGAGCGTCCGGCTCAGGATTGGTAACCGAGCCGCGTACGCGATCCACCTTACGAACTTCAATCTCGTAAGTGCGTGCGAGCCGCTCGCTATCGTCGTCTCCATTGACGAAATGGACTTCAACTGCAAATTTGCCTTCACCTTGGACCAGTTGAGTGTCGTCGTAGCAATGGCCCAACATCGGCACCACCACTCGGCCTACTTCATGTTGAGGGATTGCCGGTATGTCTGCCTCGCAGCGAGCGGTAGCGAGTGGCTGGACGCCCTTCTTGACAACGATCTTGTATCCACTCCGTTTTGGAATTGCCGGGCCGGCCATCCGCAGATCGCTGACTAAACTCCA
Organism: Pyrinomonadaceae bacterium; assembly: GCA_035630655.1. Classification (GTDB taxonomy): domain Bacteria; phylum Acidobacteriota; class Blastocatellia; order Pyrinomonadales; family Pyrinomonadaceae; genus PSRF01. The sequence goes on along the minus strand of DASQKG010000332.1, from coordinate 12,884 downwards.
GCCTTTGTTCAGAGGCTTGCCGCCAACGTAGTCCTTCTTATTGCGCAGCGTGAAAAAGGTGAACCCATCGTCAATGATGGTGGTGCTGGGTATTCCGTTGGGAGCAAGCGGGCTGACCGACGTACTCATCGGCGCTGCAGTCGTCACCGTGACGGGTGCGTTCGTAGGGGTGACTTCAGTAGTAGAGGTCGTCGTGGTTGGTCTGTTCACAGGCTCCGTGCGAGGTCGTGGGATTCTGATCCTGACTTGCGCTAACGTATGGTCCAGCAATATCGGCTCCAACACGAGGACCGGAATAAAAAAGAGAACGAGATAAAGCTTTCTATGCCGCATAACTGATCTCCTTCCAAAATGAGTGCGTCCGAACGATTGAATGAGTCTCATAAGAAACCGACATTCGAGAACCATCGGTCGAATAACATTGGGGTCTAACTCGACCAAGCCTTGACATCTTCGGGCGGTAGGTTTTAAAGGTGCCGCCATTTCGGTCCGGTCCTACTTTGATTCACCGGCCAATCTGGAATTCAGCATCCAACCACCAGGCAATCGCCTGGTGGTTGGACATCCGAATCCGTAAGAGACGATCCCATCGAGAACTCCTACGCGTTTGCGATGGTGTAGTACACCGTGACGTCGAGGTGCTTGCCGTCGCCCAGTTTGGCAGTCCTGCTCCCGACGCCCCAGTTGTTGTTGGCCGTGTAGGAATGTCTGAATGATGCTGTGTCATCCCCACCTTTCAGAAAGTCGTCTTTTTCGGAGACGTTGCCAAGGACCGTGAGCGTTGCATCCGTACCTTTGGTAATCGTGGCCGAATTCCCCAGGATGATGGTTTCGCCATCTCCTACCTTGCGCCCGGGGCTGGCAAGTTCTTCGATTACTTCATCATCGGCCATGAGGCTCCAATAAAGCTCTCCCTTGCCGGGGGATTCGCCGTTGTCGCGCACGATGATCTTATTCATTGTAACTTTGAAGGTTTGTGTACTCATGATGTTGAGGTTTCCTTTGTTGATCCTTAATTCGAACGTTGACGCGTCGTCGTCGGGTCACTTCATGCGGCTCGCGATCGACAGTCACCCTCCGAATAATGTTAATGGGTAAGTGGCTTATGAGGCTGTGGACTCGCCTACCCAAACGAGCCAAAGCCAACCCGCCGGCAATTACCTGGCAGGTCGCTGAGAAGTTTTCCGATAGGAAAAGAGCGCGAATTTTGAGTGCCGACTCGCTTTAGGATTCCGCGTGTTTGAGAATTCCTCAGGCTTGTTCATCGATCGGTCCATTCTTGTAATCAAGATCTGGCTATTTCCTTTTCGGCAGGTTTGCGGTAAAGCTGCCTTTGATTGATTTGTCGGCTTCGGTCAGATTCACTTCGCCGCTTACGGTGTCCGCGGTAACCGCTGTGATCTTTACTTCGCCGTCAACCGGTTTCCTGGAGGACAGCGTCTCGAAGAGCGTTTTGCTTTCTTTGCCGTCGGTCGATGCATTAATGACGATTGAGCGAACGGTATTGAACTTGTCAGCCTTTGCGCTGTAAGTCCCAACTTTGAACGGCGAATCATCCCTGGTTCCATCTTCACCGGTCAGCTGAATGTCGATGCGCATGTGCTCCGGCGACGCCAGTGGTTTCCTTACCCAACCCGGATAAGAGGTGTCCATCTCGTAGTTAGCCAGGTAAATAGTGTGAGCAAAGGTCTGAATGTTTGGCTTTCCGGGTGCAGTCGAAATGACGTTGCCGTAATAGACAGCGCCTGGCCTGAGGTTCAAAGTCGAATCTTTGCCACCAAGTTTGACGTTGAGTTGGTGCGAACCTGCGCCGGAAGATGCCGCGCCACAACCGTTCAGAAACAGAGCAGCGAGAAAAACTGCCAGCAACTTTTGCATGTTGGTCTCCTGAGAATTGTTTTCCTTGCCCCAACGGGGCTACGTCTTAAAGCCCAGGGTTGCCGTTTCGGCTACCCTGGGATAGTTGAGGGTAGAAGTCTCAACCGCAACGCGGTTGCGTCATTTGCATCAAGCATTTCAACAGGCGCAACCGCGTTGCGGTTGAAGAAGCTAATCGTTCGCTTTTTTCCCAGGGTAGCCGAAGCGGTAACCCTTGGCTGTAAGACGTAGCCCCGTTGGGGCAATAGAACGTCGCCGAGCTTTACCGTGTCTCGTTCTGTAATGGCGGTATTAAAGCTTCCACATCGGCGGCTGTGGGATTGGAAAGGCCTTCATAGCTGTTCGACGTGGTAAACGTGCGCCAAAAGACAAATCTGCCGCCGATGATGTCGTACGACGCATAGCCTTTAACGATTACGAAGATCTGCGGATCTTCGGTCTTTAACTTCGCGGTGAAGTTGCGGTTCCAGACATACTTCTTGTAAGTGCTGCTCCATTCCCTGGTGCCCGGTTTTCCGAGCACCACGGAAACGGTTTTTGGACCGGTCAAGTCTTTTTTGATTTGCGCATCAGTCGGCTGGGCCGAGACTGCGCTCACAAAGCCGCCGCTGCCGATAAGCATGCCCGCCGTCACCAGATTCGATATAACTCGCGTTAACGGACCTGACATGTTAGAAGATGCGACTCGGTAGATATTGCCCTGTTCGATGTATTCCATTTGTCTGAAGCGGACGCGAACAACGTCGTCGCCAGTCACGTCACCGGTCGCGACCGTAAGCCGAAGCACTTGATTCTGGCCGAGCGTCAACATGCCTGTATCGGCGACAGGTTTCATTGCGGCCTGTGCCTGGGCCGCGACCGGCAACAGCATGATGCCGAACACAATCGCGACTAATAATTTCACCCTGGTTCTCATGGTTTCTCCATTCTTGATCGAACAAACGTCATTCTTCGTTTTGCATCGCGCGCCCGAAACCCTCACGACGCTGTATTGCCCGCTCTACGCCTAAACCCTCTTTACCTTTTTTATTTGCGCAGGTAGAGCGTCAGCTTCGAATCGTCTGAGCTTGACTTCGCGAGGAGGCGGACGCTGCTGACGTGACGCCCATCAGAGAAATCGAGCAGGTTGTATACTCCGGCACGTTGAGCGCTATCGTTGAAATCCACCACTTGAACGCTACCATTGCCGAAGACGACTTCCGCGAAGCTAAGCTGAGCCAAACCGTCGATCTTTATAAAGAGAGCCTTGCCCCTGTTGTCGACACCGAGGTTTGTGTCTACCCAGCCTTCGTCGTTGTGTATTTCCTCGCTGTCTTCCCAAACCACACGATCACTCGACGGCAGCGATACAACTGTCGCGTTCCAGGCGCGGGCTGGGAGATACACCACCGGCGCATTCAACGTCACAACTTTTCGCGCCGGACGCACTACAACCGTCGAAGGCAATACCCGCCGGATGGGGTGTCCATTGCGTACGACCAGCCTGGTGTGGGTGACGGGCCGGCGAACTACCACACGCGCAGGTCGAGCCGGTCTGACCACCACGCGGCGTCGTTGACCAGCAATTGACTCAGGGGCAAACAAAGCTGCAAATACCAGGGCGAAACTAAACAAAGTCAGTCGTTTCATAATCTTCTCCTTTTGCAGGACCGACAATCCTGTCTGTCGGTCGTTCGCTACCTCAAAGGTGGACAGACATGACCGTCTGTCCTGCATCAATTTGAATTTCTCGGTGCGCCCTCTGTGTTCCTTGCCCTGTAGTGAACTGATTTCAAATGAACAAACCACAGAGACGGAGGACGCACGGAGAAACTCAAACGCAGTGTTTCAAACGGCTCTTGCCTTTCAATAGCCACACTCTTATTCTTCCTACAGCCAAAAGTCCTTTGAACTCCCCTTAGAAATTGTTAGAGAATTTATTAGAGCCCCTGAATGTCTCGCCAAGTTAGACATCTCTACGAATTCGGACCCTTCAGGCTGGACCCCGACAAACCCTGCCTCTGGCGAGATGGCGAACTTGTGTCGCTCACACCCAAAGCCGTTGAAACGCTGCTTGTCCTGGTTCAACAAAGTGGGAAGCTGGTCGAACGCGAACAACTGATGAACGCAATTTGGCCCGACACGTTTGTGGAGGACGGCAACTTGAATTTCAATGTTTCGGTGCTAAGGAAGGCACTGGGGACGGACGCAGCCGGCGAACAATATATTCAGACAGTTCCGAGACACGGCTATCGGTTCAACGCTAACGTTCGTGAAGTTGCTGAAGAAGTCCCTGCACTCATCGTCGAAAAAAACACGCGCGCGCGAATGGTAGAAGAGCCCGCATTGCCGGTAGCAAGCGAGATGGAAGCGACTGCGTCACCCTCTGTGCTGCCGGAGATCCGAAAACATACAGGGAGGTACGTCGCCGCGGCCGCCGCCTTAATAGCAATCGGAGCATTGAGCTGGTTTTTCCTTTTGCGAAAGGCAGTCCCGGATCAGCCGATCAGTACGGCCGCGCCGGCGATCCAGTCAATTGCCGTCTTACCTCTCAAGCCATTGCGGAATGACGACTCTGACAAAACCCTGGCGCTGGGATTAACGGACACGCTGATTACAAGGCTCGGGAGTCTGCGTTCAATCGTTGTCCGTCCGGTGTCGAATGCCGGCCAGGACCCAGACTCGCTTGAGATCGGTCGCAGGCTAAGGGTCGATGCGGTGTTGGAGGCAACACTCCAGCGCACCGACGAGCGTCTTCGCATCAACACGCGTTTGCTGCGGGTCGGTGATGGAGCGCTTATCTGGTCGGCGAGCTTTGATGAAAACGAAACCGATCTTTTCAAGCTGCAAAATGCGCTGGCAGTTCAAATAACTGAATCGCTGGGCGCTAGCTTGAATGCGAAAGAGATGGAGCTGCTCACCAGGCGTGACACTCACAACCGGGGAGCTTTTGATGCTTACTGGCGCGGCCGCTTTTTTCTGGAGAAAAGAAATCCAGAAAAGGCGATTGCCGAATTTCAGCAGGCGATAAATCTCGACCCGAATTATGCCCTGGCATTTACGGGGCTCGCAGATGCCTACGTTTGGCAGGCTAGTTTTACAAACGAAGCCGACGATGAACTGTACCGGAAGGCTAAAACAGCAACCGACAAGGCGTTGGCATTAGACCCGAATCTGGCCGACGCTCACAGTTCACTCGGCCGGATTAAACATTGGTATGACTGGGATTGGGCCGGCGCGGAGCAATCATTCAGGCGCGCAATCGAGCTCAATCCAAATAGCGTCAACGCCCGCCAGTTTTACTCGCGTCTGCTGACAACTCTTGGCCGTTACGATGAAGCCCTTAACGAAATGTACAAAGCGCAGGAGCTCGACCCGCGCTCGGCGGACTTGGGAGTTCCGCTTTCCGGCACTCTGGAAAAACGCGGCGAATTTGATGAGGCCATAAGAGTCCTGCAGTCGACGCTGGAGATGGACAAAGATTCCAAATTCGCGCGTCGGGGTATTGCCAACGCCTATCTGCTCAAGGGCGATTACCCCAAAGTCATTGAACTAGGGAACCAGGAGTTTTCGAACCCAAGGGCAGTCGATTTTGCCTGGGCGTCGATGCTGGCGACGGCTTATCACAAGACCGGACAAACTGGTAAAGCGACGGAGATGCGAAATCTTTTGAAGAAACTGGCTGAGAAAGATCCGAAGTCACTCTATTTCCTGGCATATCATGACGCCGAAATGGGACGCACGGACGAAGCCCTGGCAGCGTTGTGGAAATGCATCGAGCTGCGCGAAGAACGCGTGGTGACGACCAAGGAGGAACCACGGTTTGCGGCAATCAAAGACGATCCGCGCTTTCAGGAAATTCTGAAAAGAATAAATCTCACAGACTGAAGATCATTAATCCAAGCGCGGGTACTGATGCAGTTTGATTAGGGCAACTAGTTACAGAACGAGAGCCCGGTAGGGCTGGATGCCGGATGCTTCTCAAAACAATAATTTGCCTTTTAAATGCTCGGTACTACAAGCACCCCGCGCTACCGCTTCTTAGAAACAGGTCAAAAAAGTCCTTATTTTTGACAGGTTTCATTTCGCTATCTGCGCGTCGCAGACGAGCAAAGCTACTGGGTTCTGTAACGCGATCCGCGAAACTGCATCAGTGCCCAACCACGTTTAGGTTTTCAACACGTCTCCGAAAGCGATAGCCTCGTCCTCCTTGGCTCCGTCGAAACGGAGGAAGATGCGGCCATTGCGAGTGTCAACACTTGAAACGCTTGCGCCCGCGAAAGTGATTCCGTAACGCAGTCCCAGTACTCGGTCGCCGGCCTTAACCTGCGGCACGAGCGGCACTGGCTGACAACTGCTTCTCGGGTACACCTTAAGCTTGCCGGTTTCCATCACCAGAACATTGTTTCCAGCAACGCGAATCACTTTAGCTGGTTTCTTATTCGCGCCGTCCTGAACGGCTACCCTTGTGCCCGGGTCCCAGGCTTTCAGTTTCACAAAGGAATCCGGCACGATTCGTTCGTCCATTTTCCCGATCGTTGTAACGCCATCGCGGCTCTTCGCCGGGTTGTTGTAATCGATGTCGAGATACCGCACGATTGGCCTGATTGGATCAGCATCGTCAACCACGATTGCGCGTTGCATCCCCGAACCCGTCTGCCACCAGGTTAAAACCACGTCGCCGACTTTGGCAGTTTCTTTTGGCGGTATAGCGACGATGTAGGCATTTGGGATCTTGCGGCGTTCCTGTAGGAATTGCACTTCAGAGTTTTCTTTATCGGGTTGGGCCATCTTTTGCACGTACCAGATAAAGCGCGTCGACTCAGCGCCTTTCTCGGCTGCGTCTTTGATCCAGTTATACGACGGCGCCAGTACGTATTCGCCGGCCTTGGCGGTGGTGTTCACTGCTGGGAAATCCGCGATTGGAAACTTGATTGGTTCCGAAGCGTCAGGCGCAGAAGTTGAACTAAACACCGGTGGCGTCGCTTCTGAAAGTTTTGCTTGAGCCGGAGCGGTCGTCTCCTTGCTCGCGGGTGTCGGCGCGTTTGTGTTCTCGGCTGTCTTTTGAGTTGTTCCGCTCGGTTGACACGCAGTCAACGCGAGACAAACGAAACCCACGATCATGACTTTCTTCATTTAGGTTCTCCCTTCTGGGTTTTCAAGCGGAACCCAGTCAAGTGGTTTCTTCACTCGCAACTTCGTCACCTGATCTGAGCGTTTAATGAATATCCGAACCTGGGCTTTTTCCTTCGCAAGTCAGCCGTCGAAAACGCTTCCAGGCAACTCATATAAACTTTGATTTTGTAGTTCCCGCTTTCTGCAATCTCACCCTCCCACTCATCAATTCCAGTTGGAGAATCACCGAGAAACAATGTCTTACCCTTGCCGTCAAACAATTCAAAATAAACGCCGCACTCGTTCTCTTCGGATAGGAAAACAGAATTTGAATCAACTTTTATTCCAGCAGTCTGACCTTTGTGCAGCGCAAGGTGATAGAAGTGCGCGTCGGCTTTTTTCCGCGGCGCAAAGTTTTTATTGACCGTCGCCTTACCATCTTTTAGCGCAATCGTCGTCGCCTGCGCGCGCGCGATGGATACCAAACAAGAGGTCAGAAGCCAGAGCGCTATAATTGTTTTCATCAGGGTTGCGGTAAGGAATCCTTCGCGTGTTCCTACTCGTTTGGGCTTTGCACAAAAAGTCGGCGAAGCCGAATAAATCAGAACCGGAAGCGGTATCGACCGGGTCGCCGCTCATCTACGAAGGCGATAGTTTGACGGTGAACCCTTGGCTTTTTCTTTCCAACGGTCACCCGGTCGCTACCACCACCCCAAGCGGGCTGCCCGCTTGGGGACCCCGGTTCGCTTCCGGTTCTGATACCGCTTCGCGAACCCTTCATGGACTTTTTGGCAAAGCCACTCGTCTGGCTGAGCTTCAAAACTGAAAGCTCAAATAAAACCCACTATCAGTCTTCGTCCGCTTCAGTTCAACTGTTGCGTTGCCAATTTGCCACGTTCTGCTGTAGTCGTTAGCTAACGTGGACAAGGGGGCGGTGATGTCGGTTTCGAGCTCCTTCGGCAGCGGCTCATCATTGATCATCTTTGCAACGGCATTGGCCCGGTTTATGAAAAAATCAGTTCCGTCTGGGCGCTTCGACATGGTTAGTATGACCTTCTTGATCTCACCCTGTTCACCGAGGGCGGCATAACCAAAGGAGGGACGAATGTCGGTCTCATACGACGCGGTCCTAATATCCTTTGCCCCAAAATAGGTACTGCCTGAACAACCAGCACCGTCGTATTCAGAACGGGATTCAAAGCTCGGGTGCGCCAGCATCTGACAAATTTGAGTGGCCGGTATTCCTTTTCTGTCTTTTGCGTCGGTGCTGCCTAATGCTTTCTTGCCTGAAGCAGAACAACCGAAAGTTAGAGCCAAACTGATAACCAGCAGTGTTAGTGGTAGGATTCGGTTTTTCATCTCTTCCTCCTCAGTGTTTTTGATCTAAACGGGTTGTCCTCTGTTAGTTTTCCTCGACCTTCCACTTGCGCAGAGCTTTGTCTTTGCGGCACACCGAAAGCGGTCGAGCGTTGGCGCTTTTGATTTCCAAAACATGTTTGGTTTCCTTGTCGACGCGCATTCGGAAACAGGCGCAGCCATAACCGTAGCTTCCGCCGAAGAAACTAACCCATTGAGTTTTCTTGAAAACGGGCGCGACGAAATCTTCCAGTTGATAACCGCCTTGCACGCCGATAATCCATTCGTCATCTTTATCGGAGAGCCAGTGATTGCCCGGCGTGGGGTTGTCATACCAGCCGCATCTGGTTTCAAATTTTGCCGGTTGTGCGCTAACGGCGAACAGATTTGACAGCAATAGAAAGCCGATTGCCGGTAGGAGGCTTCTTAGGACTTTTCTAGTCATAATTCTAGTGCTTGATCTTCGAGCCGTTTTTTCCGGGAGCGCGGGCGTCCCGCCCGCAGGGGTGCGAAAGATTGATCCAGAGATTCACCACGACCTGGCCACGCGTGCGGGCGGGACGCCCGCGGTCCCAGTGATCCCGGGCCTTATCTTCGGCGGATTATTTTGCTTTAGGAATCTTTGCCGTGAAATTGCCTTTGATTGAGTTGTTGCCATCGATCAAATTCACTTCACCACTCACGGTGTCGGCGGTCACGGCCGTGATTTTCACTTCGCCATCAACTTTTGAATCACTGGCCCAGGTTTCAAAACGGGTCTGCGTTGGCTTGCCGTCCGCGAAAGTAATGACCTGAGCAAACCTTACTCCGTTGAATGTGTCAGCCTTCGCGCTGTAGGTCCCAACCTTGAAAGGCGAATCCGTTTTCGTTCCTTCTTCCCCCGTCAACTGGATGTCGACACGCATCTGGTCGGGCGCGCTAGGAGTTTTCCGCGTCCATCCTGGGCTCGTCGTCTCCATCTCGTAGTTGGCGAGGTAGATCGTGTGCGCAAAAGTTTGAATGTTCGGCTTTCCCGGAGCCGTTGAAATTACGTTGCCTGCGTAAACGGCCCCTGTCTTAACGTCAAGAGTGGAATCTTTGCCACCGACTTTAACGTCCACTTTAGGCGCGCTCGCGCTTGTACTCACGCCGCCGCCACCACCGCCGCCGCAAGCCGCCAGGAGAAGGCTTGCAAGAACAAGCGTGCTAAGTTTTTTCATATCCGTTCTCCTGCGTTAGGTCTTTAGACAAGAAGTGTTTCACGTAACTCGATACCGTTCTCGTGACATCGCCAACCACAAGTTTGGCTGGACGGAAGCCCTTATGGGCACTTCATAAAGACTCCGCCGCGGGTAGGGTTGGAATAAAGTTTTCCCGATCCCCGTTCGACGACCCATTCACGCTCCTGGCAAAACGGGCGGTTTGGCAACCTAACCAGCATGCGTCCGCGTTTGTGGAACTGAGTAACAACCTTGTAATAGCGAGCACTCGTGCTGTTGCCAAGATAGGAGAGGCTGTCGCTCTTGGACCAGCTGGGATAGCCCGTCCCCGACTTAATGACCTGAACGCCGGGATGCTCGGCGGCGAGTTTTCCTTTAACAAAAGCCTCGACCGCTACGTCCTTAAACTTCGGCTGCTCAAAAGTCCTCGTCGGCGCCATTTGCTCGATAAGGGCTTTTAATTCGCCGGCCCGTTTTTCAAGCGCATCGAAAAAATCGGCCGGAACATCTACTCCGTAAGTGGCGAAGTGTTTCTTCACATCCGGCAGGTGCTTCTGTTTGAACTTCGCCGGCTCATACATCAGCAACTGAATATCGTCATTCACCCAACCCTGCCCATCACTGCTCTCAAACGCGCGTTTTAGATCGCTCTCACCTGGAATCGTTATCATGTAGGTTGCGGCGGAGGCTCGTACCAGAGGTGCAAGCTGTTCCCGCCGCGCGGCAATCTGGCACCAGTCGGCGTATCGATAATCGACCTCGCCCTTTTTCACCAGCCAATGGAGTCGCGTGTTTGTGACGCCCGCAAATTGCCCCTTGCACAGCCCATCCAGCTCGCCGAGCTTCGTCATCACCTCCTGCCAGCCGGCTGGCGTAGTTGGTGTCCCTCTATAGTTGTTAAACTCGTCGCTGTAAAATGACGAGAACATTTGCACCGCCTTGAAATGCTTGTCGATTGTGGCGGAACGAAAGGCAGCCTGAAGCTCATCATTCTTTGCCTCTTTCGCAGCGCTTCCGGGTGCGCGAATGGTCGCCGGGTCATAGGTCACGGTGTCAACCTGATACCGGCCATTGCCGTAGCGCACCTTTACCTTGTTGCCCAGCACCGCTTCAATTCTCGCCTCTTGCCAGTGTACCTGGCCTCCACCACAAGAACAGTAGTACTCGACCTTATCTCCAACCCGAACGGTCTCTTGCGCAAAACAGTTGATTGAGAATGCTAAACAAAACGCGAGCGACAAAATAAATCGGCTTTTCATAACTTTCTTTCCTCCTCGGGCCCGCCTCTCAATTGCGCGCACCCGCCCATTACCAGCAAGACATTGCCTCGGTTCATTTATAAGTGGTCGAGGATTGAAAAGTATTTCATCTGCGGCGGCAGGTTTTTTCACCGGGTCCCGTTTAGTTAGGGCACTCGCGCCCGCCGGGCGGACAAGTCCGCATCCTAAACGAACTACCGGTGGTGAAAAGTGTAACTTCCCGTTTAGTTCGGGCACTTGTGCCCGCCGACGCGGACAAGTCCGCACTCTAAACGAACGATCGGTAATAACTGAGACGCGGATCCAGCGAGCTATTTTTGGAGAATTCTGAAGGAATACTCAGCGACGGATTCGGAGTTTCCGGCGGCGGCGACACCCTTTAGCTCAAGTACGTAGTCTCCGCGCTGGAAGAGGCGAGCAGGAAGATTCACACCAAGTGTCCGATCGCCGGCAGGCTTGGCGACTCCGCTCCAGACCGGTTCTCCATCAGCCAGTGAGAGTAAGACGCGATAGTTCTTAAAGTCGGCAGACGTCCCTTGTTCGAGCGGAAGACGCAATTGAATTTGAGTTGTAGCCGGTGAAATTATGAGGTCTCGCGCTGAGCCTGCATCGCGCGACAATCCGGGCGTGAGGATGAACGTTGCGGTCACGGGCCTTGCCGGTTCCGTTGAGTTCTTCTGGAGCGAAGGTGAGGGAACGGAGGGAGGCGTTGGAGTTACTAAGGCCTTATCGGGTTCAGTCACATTATCCTTTTGTGGAACAACCTGCGCAGGACCGGGCGGACTTGGTTGATTCAGGACGCGTTGATTTCCCTCGTCAATTCGGGTTCGGCTGATAAAAATCCAGATGGCCCCAAATGCGACGGCTACCAACACCATCGCCGTGGCCCACGCTACTGGTCTATTAAACCGAAAATCTGGGAACATTCTCCACCAAGATTGGGCTCCAACGCGGTTGGATTCGCTTTGCCTTTCAACAAGGAACTGTCTCAAGGTGTTTGCGAATTCTAAACGCTCAAGGTTGTGTGGCGCGGAATGAAAGTGTGCTTCGAACAGTTTCCTTTCGCCGGCGGACAGCTCACCGCCCGTGTAAGCGTCGATCATTTCATCCTCGATCACGAGAAGGCGTTCGAAGAAGTCATCATCGGAGATGATACGGTCTTCTACGGCCGCTTGCTCATCCTCGGAGAGCTGGCCCACTAGAAACTTCTTCAGCAATTGTTCTTTGTCGAAATCTGGCATCTTCCAACTAATCTGGCGTCTTCCAACTACTAGTGGCTGGAACCCTTGAATCGTTTCGTCAGTCCGACGACTTTCTCATGCACTTAGCGACACAGTCCTCAAGCTCCAGCCTTATTCGGTGCGCGCGAATTCTTAAGGCGTTTAGCTGTATGCCAAGTTTTTTAGCTAGCTGTTTTCTCAGCTCAATCCTGGCGCGTTTTTCTTTGCGATGATAATCGATGATCAGTTCGCGGCTTGAGGCAGGCAAACCGGCGAGACATGACTCAAAGCAGGCTAGCCGGTGCTTCGCAGAGTCCGTTTCGTACGTGGTCCCAAACTGTGATAGTTGATCCAGAGTAAGACTTTTCCGACGCTCGGCCTTCACCGATTCGAGCCAGACAAGACGAGCTACTCCTCCGACGTATGCCTGGATGTCTCGAATCACTTCGCCGGATTCCACCTTTTTGGCAACGCGGTTCAGCGTCTCGTCGGTCAGGTCCTCAGGCGATACACAACCACGCCATTGGAACAGCTTCAACAGCTTGCTCCGGATTTTTTCGTACTCCCGCCCGGCTAGATCGCGATCAGGGTGAAGTGTTGCGAGCAAGCGGTCCAGGCTGGCTTTAGTCAGAACCCATGTCTTCGATTGGGGCTCCATTACTTTTCAGCAGGAACCGGCAGGCATTGGGATGAAGGGTTAGGAAGGTTGGTTATTTCCAATCCCCCTGAAGAACGAAGGCCGCCCAGTAGTAAGGCGAACGCCAACGCTTCTGTGGCCACATTTTCATCTGGGCGTGTCTCAGTGCAGCAGCCGGAGTTTTCCCCTCCCTTAATACTGCCTGATAAAAATGCGACATCAATTCAGCAGTCGCAGCGTC
>DASQKG010000331.1:0-6516 GCA_035630655.1 Pyrinomonadaceae bacterium | reverse complement strand
TATTCGGATTCTCCTTGCGCACGCGTTTCGCCAGGGTGGCACGACGGGCCACTCCTCCCTGTCCCCCATTTTGTTTGTCCGTGGCAGGGATAGGATCGATTTGCGAATGCGTGTCGTTGGTATGAAGAATGGTGATTAGTGCCTCGCCTTTCTCCGGTATCAACAGCGGCGAGGCAAGCGACGAAGCAGCAGCGCTGGTAAGAAACGAAGCGGGCGAAACTGACAACGCTGCGCCCCCAACGATTGATGCACCCAGGAATTTTCGCCGGCTAATCATCAGGGCTTCTCCGTTTCGCTTTGCGGTTTGTCGGAACGAAAACGTCCATCCAGCGTAGATTTAATAGGCCGGCCCGCGGCAGTTTCCGACTTTACGTATTCAAGCACAGCATCGCGCATGGTGATACCAAGCGGCTGCAAATTCTTTCCTTCCTGCAAAATGGTGTACTCGCCGCCGCGCTTGACCAGGTAGTCGATGGTGACGATGGTGTAGGTGGCAGTTGGATCGATCTCTAATTCGTTGCCGCCGCTTCCGAGTTTTACGGAAACGGTTTCGTTCTCCTTTTTGTCGTTTGTTCGATACGTAATCCGCGCTCCTGATTGAGCGTCGCGATTTTTCACGATCACGTCGAGGAAACGGCGCAACTGTTCCCCCGTAAGATCCACCGTGACCAGCACATTCTCAAAAGGCAGCAGCTCGAAGATGTCACCGGCCCTCAGCTCGCCTTCCGCGATGGCATTCCTGCGCAGGCCGCCGCTGTTGGTTATCGCGAGCAGGACGGGTTTGCCGATTTTGACCTGCGCCCGATCGCGCAACGCGTCGGCAACAAAATTCCCCATCGAACCCGCGCCGATGCCGCCCTTCCTCAGCTCGCCTTTCAGTGTGCCAACTACCTCATTGAGCGCCCGCACTTTTGGTGCGTAGGGCAGCAACATTTTTTCGACTTCAGGGTCATCGGGCACACTTGAGTCGACTTGAATCTCGGTAATGCGAGTGTGGATATCAGCGGATTTCGGAGATGGGGCGGGAGCGACTGCTTGTGCACGGGCTGACTGTACCGCGAAGGCAATCAGGGTTAGCAAGAGCGCCACACTCAGGGATGCGGGTTTGATACGGGACACAATACGATCCTTTTGGTGCGATCCTGTTGGTCGACTGCGAAAAAATAACAGGCCCGAATGCTGGAGCCGATTGACCTGTAGGGGAAAGCTTCAATAGTATGTCGCACCACACGGCTGATAGGCAACCGCGAGATCATTCAAATAACACGGATCTCATTCGTTCTCTGTGCGTCCTCTGTGTACTTTGTGTCTCTGTGGTAAACGAGCCGGCAAAACACCAACCACAGAGGCACAGAGAACCCAGAGGACGCACCGAGAGTTCAGTGTAACGACGTAGCTTCATAAGTGCTGACGTGTTCAACTTCTTTAACAGGAGACTATTAACTTGGCTACTCCCACCGCTCATATGTCTTCAGAATTTTCAAATCCTAATCTCGAAACACTCTTTTCCCAGGAGCAGATTCAGGAACGCATCCGGGAACTCGGCGCCCAAATCACACGCGACTACGCTGGACTAAATCCCTTGTTGATCGGTGTGCTGAAGGGCGCATGCTTCTTCCTCAGCGATCTGCTGCGGGCGATCGACACGAAATTGAGTATCGAATTTATGGCGATCTCGAGTTACGGTTCGTCGACGCGGACATCGGGCGAAGTACGCATTATGAAAGACCTCGATGTGCCAATCGAGGGTCGTCACATTCTGGTAGTTGAGGATATCGTCGACACAGGCCTGACGCTCTCTTACCTGCTGGCCAACCTCCAGTCGCGCGGCGCCGCGAGTGTTAAGCTGGCTGCACTGCTGGATAAGTTTGAGCGCCGTGAAAAGGAAGTCAAGATCGACTATCTCGGGTTTCCGATTCCAGATCACTTTGTCGTCGGCTATGGACTCGATTTCGCTGAGCGGTATCGTAATCTTCCGTTCATTGCCGTCTTGAAGAATCCGGAACAAGGATAGGCGAGTTTTTCTGGTATCACGGTAAACATGACGCATTGCTCCATAGGAGCCGAATGTTTATAGACAAGCGCGTGAATTCAATGACCGTAGCTCCATAGGAGCGAAATATTCGAATTGGCTTACGCTCCTACGGAGCTGAGACTCTTAAATAATCGTCGATCTATAAACATTGGGTCCTTCCGGGACTGAAAACAAGGAGCTTCATGAGAAAGCATATTTTGCTCTTCGCCGCACTTCTCACTTTCGTTTGTGTTGGCCCATCGTTCGCACAAACCGACTGGTCCAAAGTTGAAATCAAATCTACGAAGGTGTCCGGCAACGTTTACATGCTGGAAGGTTTGGGCGGGAATATTGGCGTATCCGTGGGGCCCGACGGTATTTTGATCGTCGACGATCAATACGCGCCGCTGGCGGACAAGATTAAAGCGGCCTTAAAAACTTTGGGCGAAGGCAAACTGAAGTTTGTGCTAAACACTCATTGGCACGGTGACCACACCGGCAGTAATGCCGCATTCGGTCCTGAGGCGCCGGTAATTGCTCATGACAACGTCCGCAAACGCATGTCTACCGAGCAGAAAAATGAATTCTTCAAGCGAACCACGCCGCCGTCGCCCAGGGAAGCGCTGCCGATCATTACCTTTGGTCATTCTTTGACGGTCCATTTCAACGGCGAAGAAATTCGGGTGATTCACTTCCCGCAGGGACACACGGACGGCGACAGCATCATTTTTTTCACGAACTCAAATGTCGTTCACATGGGCGACCATTTCTTTGCGGGCCGTTTCCCTTTTGTAGATCTGGATAGTGGCGGCAACGTTGAGGGCTTTACGAAGAATGTTGCCGACGTAATAACCAAGCTTCCTGCGGGAGTAAAGATCATTCCCGGTCATGGTCCACTGTCGACGCCTGACGATTTGAAATTGTTTCACCGGATGCTGATCGAAACGACAGACATCGTGCGAAAGAAGATGGCGGCAGGTAAGACTCTGGCTGAAATGAAGACGGAAGGATTGCCCGAGGAATGGAAGTCGTGGGGCACCGGCTTCATCAAGACCGACATGTGGATTGAGATAATCCACCGCAGTTTGTCGATGAAGCTCTGAACTAAGAAACGCGAAATCAGCCCGGCCCTGGTCGCGATCTTTCAACCTACTAATTCCATAAACGGGCATCATGGCGTATTTGCCATGCCCATCTCGCGCGACTCTCGGCGCTCAGTCCTTCTAATATCCATGCTTCATTCAGATATTCAAGACAGCCACCAGGAAGCTGCTCCCGGCAGTCAACTTCAAACCAAAATTCTCAGCGATGGTTTGTCCGATATCGGCAAGCGAATCGCGCGTGCCGAGGTTTACACCCGGACGAGCGGTCTTTCCATAAACCAGCAGCGGCGCATACTCGCGTGTGTGATCGGTTCCCGGATAACTCGGATCGTTTCCATGGTCGGCGGTGATTATCATCAGGTCGTCTTCGCGCATCGCCGCTTCAATCGCCGGCAGACTGGAATCGAAATGCTCAAGGGCGCGGGCAAAGCCTTCAACGTCGCGACGGTGTCCATAAAGCATGTCGAAGTCAACGAGGTTGGAGAAAATCAAGCCGCGCGTATTCTGCTGGAGTGCATGAATGGTTTGATCGATCGACTGTTGATTGTTCTTTGCCTTCAAGTCTTCCGTCACACCGACGGAGTCATAGATCGAAGCAATCTTACCGATGCAGACGACATCAAGGTCCTCGTCCTTCAACGCCGGCAGCAGGTTTTCACGGGGCGGCGGAACAGCGTAGTCGTGACGGTTCTCAGTACGATAAAAACCACCAGGCTCACCTAGAAACGGACGAGCAATGACGCGACCGACACGGTGTTTGCCATCGAGTATCGCGCGCGCCGTCTCACATATTCCATACAATTTGGGAAGCGGGATTACTTCTTCATGCGCGGCGATCTGAAACACGGAATCGCCAGAGGTGTAAACAATCGGCTTGCCGGTGGTCACGTGCGCCTCACCGAGGTCTTTGATGATCTCCGTACCTGATGCAGGAATATTTCCCAACACTCCAGGCACGCCGGTTTCCTTTACAAACCGGTCGAGAATCGACTGCGGGAAACCATTCGGGTAAGTGGGAAACGCCTGATCGAGGATAATACCCGCCATCTCCCAGTGGCCCGTCGTTGTGTCTTTACCGTTTGAGGCCAGGGCGCAACGTCCATATGAACCAACTGGCTGGGCCAAGGGTGGAACGTTTGCCAACGGCCGGACATTCCCCACGCCAAGTCGTTGCAGGTTCGGCAAGTGTACCGCTCTTGATTCGAGAATGTGGCCCAACGTATCCGAGCCGGCGTCGCCCCACGCGGGCGCGTCGGGCATTTCGCCGATGCCGGCGCCGTCAAGCACGATTAAAAGAATGCGGTTGAAAGGAGAGTTTTGATTCATCGGTTGAGTAGTATAGTTCGCACTTTAGAATAGCCGCCAAGACGCCAAGAGCGCCAAGAAGAAAACAATACAACGGTAAAACGCTTACCGGTTCTCATCCAGTTCTTGCGTTTCCTGGCGTTCTTGGCGTCTTGGCGGCTGGACGATGGGATACAATCCACGAAATACACGAAGACCCACTAAACCTATTTCGTGTTGATTAGTGTGTTTCGTGGATCGATCGTTTTGATGAGAAATGAAGGCCGGACGAGCACCAACGAACAAGGGCAGTCTCTGGTTCCTGCCTCCTGCCTCCTGCTTCCTGCCTCCTGGCGCTACCCCTTCGGAGCATAATATCCCTCGCGCGCACGAACGACCGGCTTGTCTTTTGTGCCCTGAACTTCGACGCGGATCGTCCGAAACTTTCCGTCGCGCGTCTTGTTAGTCGGATAGTAGCCCAGGCTGTATTGCGTGCCTATTTCCGCCGCCACGCGTGAAAACGCGGCGCGCGCATCCTGCAAACTCGCGGCTACGAAATTCGTTCCGCCGCTGGTTTTTGCCAGTTCATTCATCTCGCGTCGCGCGAGATTATAAAGATCGCGGCTCATCTGCATTCTTTCAAACGAACCCATTTCGCAGAACGCGACAAAGTCCTCAGGCTTCGACTTTGGATGGAACACTCGTCGATAACGCTGAACCTGTTTGGTCGAGAGCGTTAGCGCTCCGTCGTCCTGGCAGTTTTTTAGTAACCGGTCCTCAACGAACTCTTCCGTATTAACTTGTATGAAATAAGACGCGACGCCGGCCCGAAGCACCTTAGAACGTGCGTTTTGAAATTCTGCATTGCTGCTGGAATCAACGCCGTCAGTCAGCGCCACAATAGCGCGGCGTCCACGTAATTCTTCGCGCGGTGGTTCACGAAAAATCTCGTCGGCAATGCGTTCAAGCGCGTCGTAGAAAGGTGTTCCGTTACTCGTCCCGAGATTCTCAATAGCCGCGCGAAGGGTTTTTCGGTCGTCGGTCAGTTTCGCGAGCACGTCAACCTGCGGAACCAACCCTCGTCCCGGACGGCCGGTGCCGAAACCAACAATCGCGACGCGATCACCCGGCCGTAAACCATCAATGAATGCGGAAGCCGCTTGACGAATCAAAGCCACGTCCGCGCGTGTCGAACCCGATGTGTCCAGGAGGATCGCGATCTCAAACGGCGCTTCGGTAGTCGTGAAGTCGGTAATCTTTTGTTGTTGTCCGTTCTCGAACAACATGAAGTTTTCGTTTCGTAGTCCGGCGAGTGGCCGGCCGGTAGGCGTAGTGACGACAGCAGGCACCGACACCAACTGCGTATCGACGCGTACCACATCGCCTTCATCAACTTCCTGCGTCGAGGGCTTGCCGGAATTCGAAGCAGACTGATCTTCCGCAGGCGTTACTCTGCGCGGCCGTTGTTGATTCGCCTCCTGGCCGGAGATTAAAACGAACTGGCTGGCTGAAAACAGCACCAGGATTGCAGCCACTGGTTTGAGAAAGGATTGCATGGCGTTTTCTCTCTCTTCAAAGGGTTGGCATGGGGAGCTTAATCAGACCGGACTTTTGCGTAAAACTATAGCCGTAAACTGCGAAGGCTGCAAAATAAGAAAGCGAAAGCGTGCTTCCCAATACAGTAGGGGCGTCCCTCCGTGGGCGCCCCGTTTCTTCGCGAGGTGAGGGGCGCCCACGAAGGGACGCTCCTACATATTTGATTTTTTGCTCGCCTTGACAGGTTCGCCGCGCTTCTTTAGCATGACAATCCGTCAGTCGTAAACGAATTGGAAGCGCTGATCTTTGGATGTGGAAGTTCGGGCACGTATGTCAATGGTAGACGGCTTCCCTTACAAGGAAGAGGTTGGGGGTTCGAGTCCCTCCGCGCCCACCAGTTTGGGATCCCGGATCTCAGATTCGATATTTGAGAGTTTTCATGCGGAGTCGTAGTTCAGTTGGTTAGAACGCCGGCCTGTCACGTCGGAGGTCGCGGGTTCGAGTCCCGTCGGCTCCGCCACTCTCGAAGCGGTTGCTCTTCAGGTAAAATGAAGCGCAACCGCTTTTTCGTTTTTCGCA
>DASQKG010000330.1:0-8416 GCA_035630655.1 Pyrinomonadaceae bacterium | reverse complement strand
AATTCGGATTTTGTTTTGGCGTTGAGCGCGCCGTTGAGATGGTTGAAGACGCGCTTGAAGAGGGCGTCCGCCCAATTCGCTCGCTTGGGCCACTAATTCACAATGCGCAGGAGATGGAGCGCCTTGGTGACCTGGGCGTTTCGACGATCGATGAGCCGGCGGAAGCCGATGCCGACACGATTGCTGTGATTCGAGCCCACGGCGTCACGCCGCAGGTCCAAAAAGATCTGGAGGGGCGCGCCGCAAAAGTTATCGACGCGACCTGCCCGTTCGTCACGCGGGTACAACATCTGGCGGAACGCGCCGCCAAAGAGGGCAGAGACGTAGTCGTTGCCGGTAATCCGGATCATCCGGAAATGATCGGTGTGGTGGGTTACGCTCCTGACAACACCTACGTGGTCCGTGATGCCAGCGAAGTCGGCTCGCTGCCGACGCTACGCTCGCCGCTGGTTGTCTCGCAAACAACAATCAAGTTGAAGACGTTTCTGGAAGTCGCGGAAGCAGTGCGCGCGAAAGCCGATGCTGAACCGCAGGTGGTGAACACGATTTGTTCAGCCACGCGCGATCGGCAGGATGCCGCTCGGGCCCTGGCCGGACAAGTCGATATTTTCTACGTGATTGGCGGTCGGCATTCCTCAAACAGCGTCAAGCTGCTGGCCGTTTGCCAGGAACAATGCGAGCAGAGTTTTTTGATTGAAACACCCGCAGAAATTAATCCTACCGACCTCAAGGCTGCGAAGCGTGTTGGTGTAACCGCCGGAGCCTCAACTCCAAATTGGCTGATCGATCAGGTGGTTGCGCGGCTACACGAGATTGGTGAGAAGGCCGCCGCTTAGAACAATCCGCGGATTACATAGCGTTTGCTTCGCAGATCTAAAGATTCCTGAAGCAAACTAAGGCCACTTCAGGAAATTCTCAAAGATCGTCCTGGTTGAGGTTCATCTGGTCCAGGGCGTTTACTATTTGCCGCGCTTCTTCCGAACCGTAGTCAACTACCTGCCGGCGCAGAGCGTCGCGCGCAATCTCGGAATCTACCGGATCACTCAATAATCCAATCAGCATTGAGGTAGGAAACTGGGCCAGCGTCTCACTTGCCAGCGCTCTGACCACGACGTCTTGCGAACGTGCCAGTTCGCAAATCTCGCTGGGAGCGAAACGAGTGAGCGCATCCGCGAGCGCGTCAATGCGCGCATAGTCGCGTTGGTTGTCGGCTCGCCTGACGAGCTGCGCAAACACTTCTGCAGACCGGGTCTTTTCCTGCAGGACCGCAGCACACGTGTCGGCAATGTGACGTATTTGGACAGCGTGTTGGGCGCGGTTCTCAGTCTCGAGGGACTTAACTGTTTCAGAGGCTCGTTCGTCCAGGGCAGACAAAAGCACGCTCAATTCGTGATCGGCCCGGGCATCGTAGGGCGCATTGGAAGGATTCGGATTGCTGCGCGGCTGGGCGGGCGGATTGTTGGCCGCCTGTAGCGCGCGCTCGACAATGCCGCGAGTCGTCGGACGAAGTTCAGACCAGATACTTGCGAGCCGTCCACCGAAATCTTCAATGGTTAATGACAACTTTCTCAGCTCTCCTAAAACGTTTCGGTTTCCCGAAAACTAAAACGGCGTACTATACGCGATGTAGACTCTAAAGAATAGTAGCTAACCGGACAAGACAAGGAATCAGAAGCCGACGTCAGTGTCGTCTCAGGCCTACTGGCCATTATGATCTTTGATCTCGGCAATGTTGGGAAAAGGTATCTTGATTAGTTCGCCATTGGCGCACTCAATTTTGACACTGGGGGTTGTGAGTGCCTGGGTCGTTTTCATGCTACGCACGACGCCACGAATACGCCGTCCATCGACCATGACGATCTCGATATTATCTTTACCGTACAGCGGCTGCAGGGCCGCGAGTGCTTTGGTTACTTCCACGGTTGACGTTTTCCTCCAGCTTCACGAGTCGAACTATAAAAGTTTTCCGGCGCTTTTTGCAGGATGTATTCCACTCGTCAGACAAACATTCGAGAGCGCCTTTGTAGAGCATTGGCTGTGCCACCAGCCGGGACAACCGTAACCGCGAAGGCGAGCGAGGTTTTGCTGCTAACGTTGTCGGACTTACTATATGCACAAATCCGCGCCATTGGAAAGCTATGCAACCGGAAAGCTCCTTTTGGCGTATAGACGCTTGAACCCGTTTTCGCTCACTCTTTAGTGCGCGATGACGCCCGGCAAATCTTATGTCTATGAAGCCTGAAATGGATCCGGCAGTTACGACCTGTGCAAACTGCCACTCTCCGATGCCGAAAGAGTTGCGATTCTGCCGCAACTGCGGTTTTCGTCTTGGCGAGGGGCTAGCTGAATATACCGAGACAGTCCGTTTTCAGAACGTTCCGGGGGCAGCCACACCCGGTAACAGTGCATTCGCTCACGGCGCCGGCGGCTCGATGACGGCTGCTCCGGCTGGGCCAATGAAGAAACGTCGCCGCCGCTTGAGTGGTATGACCTGGATTTTCCTGGGCCTCTTGATTTTCTTCATAGCCGCAGCGGGATTCACCGCGATCATCAGACCGATCAGGCAAAACATCAGGACCAGTATCGCGGAGCAGGCTCCGCCGCGGTCTTATGCCGGCGTTAGTTCTTTCGATACGACGGACGGCGGCGTGACATTTGACAACGTTGAGCCCCCTGGGTCACCGGCCGACAAAGCCGGGCTCGTAGGCGGAGATATCATCACGACAGTTGACGGACAGCCGGTGACCACCGATGACCAGATGATGGAATTGCTGGGCCGCACTCCAATCGGCAAGACACTCGAGATTGTCTACCTTCGCGACGGTGAGCAAAAGACGACCCAACTAACCACGGTCTCAAAGGAAGAGTTTGATCGGTTGCAGAGAGAGTTTCGCGTCCGGCCCATCGGCAAGGGTTTATTTGGCTACGAAGAAAGTGACTCGGAGCGAGTGCCTATTCCCAACACCAAGATGTTTGGGGTGCGCCTGGATAACGTTTCAGCCAGCATGCCCGCCGACATGGCAGGTATCAAGGAAGGTGACATCGTCATTGAGTTTGACGGAGTGCCAATTCGTACGCCCGAAGAATTGCTTGCTCGTATTCGACGCGCTGTACCCTACAGCACAATCACGGTCGTCGTGTTGCGAGGAGAAGAGCGCATCCCTATTTCGCTCAAGATGGGCAAAGCACGGTGAGTGTGGAGCAACCGGTGTATAGAGTACAACCTTCAGGTTGCGCCGAATGTTTCCCCAACCCGCGCGAGTTAAAGCTTGTACTCTATACGCCTTTTACTCAGGACTAATCAATCTTTCTCGCATTCGATTTTCCATCTCACGCCGCATTTCTTCCCGCTGCTCTTCCGTTTCATCTTTTTCAAACGTCTCAAAGAGTGCGTAGGGTTGCTCGGCCAGCAGTCGTAATTCCCAGGCCTCTCGCCCGCCGTGTGAGGGACGTGAAAACCACATTGCATCTATTGGAGCTTCTTCCAATCTCGCGTCATCGGGCGCTGTTGACAGAGCCAGCTGGGCACGAGTCTCGGGCGTCATTAATAGACGGCGCAGTTGCCACCCGTGTTTTCGATAGACCGCCAGGATTTCATTTGTGAGTTCGTTTGGATTCACTTTTCGTCACTTTCTCGCTACTCAAGTTTATTCTATCGCGCTGCGCGATCCATAAGTACATCGGACCAGCTGTGCTTGAGTGCTTAAGAAAACGCGGAGCGATCTCAGTAGCACCGTGGCTTTAGGCCGGTGACCACGTGCGACTAAATGTTCTGAACCGTTTCCAACGGTTTCTTAGGGTCCAAACTTAAACCGTTAGAAACGGTTTGGCGTTTGTTTTCACCCTAATCACCGGGCTAAAGCCACGGTGCTAATGAGATCGCTCCGCGTTTCACGAGTTATTTTTGATCCCCAGCACGCTTCCTTGTTTGACCGTCGCAGAGGGCCACACTATCATCGCGACAGTCACCCAGTTTGCTGCCCCTAATCCCGAAAGTTGTGGTGAAGGTTTGGTTAGAAAGGCGCGCGGTCGTAAGTTTCTAATAGCTCTACTGATCTGCACCTGTTTCTGCCTGGGCCCAAACGCCCTGGCTGAAAGCATAGGAAAGAATCCCGAACTGATGACGTATCGAACCACTGGCGACGACACCACACCGCCCGCTTCGTTTTACGAGGTCTTGCCGAAAGCCCTGAAGAAACGAAAGACGGTCATTGAAAATATCTGTCCCCCGTCGGATCTCGTGGCCCGGCGCATACTGGAAGAATATGGCGCCATCTTCGTTGCCGACAAGAAAGTTAAAATACCGCCAGTTTGCATTTTCACCAGTGAAACGCAGGTAGAGAAGTTTCAGGATGAGGCCGACTACATTACCGAAACAATCGCGGGCGCGGACGTAGAGTTGCAACCGGAAGCGATGAAGGCCTTGTTAAAGGCGCGTGAAGAAGCACAAAAAGAAGGGCTCGATATCACGCCGCGCGATGGCCCCGAGGCAGCCCGGCGTGGTTATCAGGACAGTCTTGAATTGTGGAACACACGATTCCTGCCGGCCCTGGACTACTGGCTATCTCAGGGAAGACTAAATGAAGAACAAGTCGAGCGGTTGAAGGGTATGCCGCTTCACCTGCAAATCGCTCACGTACTTGAACTCGAAAAAAGCGGCATCTATTTCAGCAAGGATCTTTCCAAGTCAATTCTTTATTCAATCGCTGCCCCGGGAACGTCACAGCACATCGCCATGCTCGCTTTCGACGTTAATGAGTTTTTGGATCCACGCGTGCGAGAGATACTTGCGAAGCACGGTTGGTTTCAGACGGTCCTGAGCGACTTGCCTCATTTCACTTTCCTCGGACTGAAAGAAAAAGATCTACCGAAGAACGGTTTGAAAAGTGTCGAGGTCGACGGCCAAACTTTCTGGATTCCGAACGTGGTTGGCCAGCCTTAAATAACATGAGCCACGCCCGATTCGACGACTCCGCTCGCGACGCACTCACCTCCTGCGTTCGAAAGATTGAAGAGACCACTGATGCCGAGGTGGTCCTGGTCGTGCGCGCTCGCTCAGGTTCTTACCGCCACGCCGACTTTTTGTTTGGCGCGCTTCTGGCTTTCATTGGCCTAATCTTCCTGCTGTTTTCGCCAGTCGACTTTCATCCCTACTGGGTGCTTATTGACGCCGCTCTCTTATTCCTGCTTGGGACACTCGTTTCGTCTCGGAGTAACGCACTTCGACGTTTGCTAACGCGCGAGAAATTCCGCAAGGGAGTGGTGCGAACACACGCGGCCGCGATGTTTTATGAGTCAGGAATTGCCAACACTGACGCTGAAACGGGCCTTCTGATTTATCTGTCTCTGCTTGAACGACGCCTGGAGGTGATCGCGGACCGCGGCGTGCTCAAAGCGGTTCCTGCGCTGGAATGGAACGAGGAGCTATTCGAACTACACGAGGCGGGAAGGAACACCGATCCGGAAGGCTTACAAAAAGCATTGACGAAGCTTGGCGCCTTGCTGGCATGTCATCTTCCTGCCACAGGCAAAAACCCGAACGAATTACCCGACCAGGCATGCTTTGACTTGGAATGAGCTATTACGGAACCGAGCGCGGGTAGCGCCGGATGCTGAGGCTACTTTAAGAACGGCACTATCTGCATCATTGCTTAATGCTGCTTTGACCACAACCCTAACCCAAAAGACTTTATGTAGAGTTGCCTCTAGCATCCGGCGCTACCGCGCTCGGTTCTGTATTGGTTCACTCGCCACGAAATCACAGGAAACGACTCGAAAAAGGATCTCCTTTCGCTCGGCTTCGTGTGATTTCGTGGATCGTCTCTTTGTTTTGGGACTTCTGGCCGTCGCGCTCCTCATGTTGAATTCCATCGAGGCGGTGGCCCGCGTTGGCGGCGGTCAGGGTTATGGCGGAGGTGGTGGTGGCGGCGACGATGACGGTGGCGCTATCGCCTGGATTGTCATTGAGCTCATTCGCTTTCTGGTTTACCTGACCATCGAGTACCCAATAGTCGGAATCCCGCTCGACATTATCGTCGTCTGTGCGGTGATTTATTACTTCGTCAGGAAAGGGAGAAAGGGCCCCACAACTTTTACTTCCGCCTCAACAACTCTGGGACTCGCAACTCCAGCCAATCAGAGAAGTGTTGCTAGTTCGTTTGAACAGCTTCGCAGGTTTGATCCCAACTTCTCCGAAATCGTTTTTACCGATTTCGCTTATACACTTTATGCAAAGGCCCACCATGCCAAAGGGAATGGACCAAAAGAATTGGATCAACTCTCGCCGTACCTTAGCGACCCCGCGCGAAAGGCTTTGCTCCAAATTAACCCGCCAGGTCTCAAGGAAGTAAAGGGAATTATTATCGGCGCCATGCAGGTTGTATCGGTGCGTGGGTTGGATACGCCTTTGGTGAATGTCACCCTCGAGTTCGATGCAAACTACACCGAAGTGGCGAAGGCAAATGGCCAGGCTAAAGAGATGACTTACTACGTTCGCGAACGTTGGGACCTCGAACGCAAGCGTGACCTGCTGTCGCCGCCGCCGGCACAGGCGACTGCGCTCCATTGCCCGCGTTGTGGGGCGGCGCTTCAGAAAGACACGACAGGAGCCTGCGCCTTTTGCGGCGCACGGATTATTAGCGGCGAGTTTCAATGGTATGTG
This sequence comes from Pyrinomonadaceae bacterium, assembly GCA_035630655.1. GTDB lineage: Bacteria > Acidobacteriota > Blastocatellia > Pyrinomonadales > Pyrinomonadaceae > PSRF01. Next base: position 1,755 of record DASQKG010000330.1, on the reverse strand, counting down.
CGTCAGGTCACATTGCTGCATCGTGAGGCCAAAGGACCGTTGCTTACTTCCGACGTTCCTGAAGTTGGCACGGATTTTCCGAGTGTAGTGCAACCAGGCTTTGAAGATATTCGTGCGGCGTTTGAGAAAAACAATCCCGCTTTTTCGTGGGGAAAGTTTCAAGCTCGTGCGCGGCTGATATTCGATGAACTGCAGGCAGCATGGGCCACCCTGGCATGGGAGCGTGCGCGGCCACATGAGACCGACAACCTTTTCCAAATGCACCAATACTGGATTGACGCCTACAAGCGGCAGCAACTGCGCAATGTAGTCGACCAATGCACCATCACGGCGATGCAACCGGTGAAGATTAAGGACGACGCCTTCTACAATTCGATCACTCTGCGCATTGGCGCTCAAGGCTACGACTACACTGTCGATGCCGGCGGCCGCGTGGTGAGCGGATCGAAGAATAACCTGCGCCGCTGGAGTGAATACTGGACGTTTATTCGCAACCGCCAGGCCCGAGCATTGGCAGCCAGGGTTGACTTGAATTGTCCGAACTGCGGCGCGCCGCTCAAGGTTAACAATGCGGGCGTTTGTCAATTCTGCGGCGGGAAGATAACCTCAGGAGAGTTTGATTGGGTGCTGTCAAAGATTGAACAGGATGAATCCTACGCAGGCTGACATCTAAATACGGGTGTCGCTCATCGAACGTTCTCGCATGAAAATCGAATCGCCCCTGAAAAACAACGAAATCTCGTATTCTTATAAATAATCCCGTAATGGAGTTTTCTGTGAAACGTACTTTAGTCCTGCTCTTATTGGCATTGTCTTTGGCGGTAAACCCGGCAGCGTTTGCCGGCCAGCGGCGAGTCCCGCAACCATCTCGTGGCGCGCGGCAACAAACGGCGGCCGCACCAGCTCGTTTGCCGCAAGCGCAGCTTGCGAATCACATTCTGCCAAATGGTCTCGAGGTGATCGTTCTGGAAGATCACTCCATCCCGCTCATAACGATCGAGTTGGCGGTGAGGAATGGTTCCTACACTGAGCCTCCGGACCTAAACGGACTGTCGCATCTCTACGAGCACATGTTTTTCAAAACGAATCGTGCCGTGGCCAACCAGGAAGATTACGTTCGCACAATTGGACAGCTCGGCATTGCCTACAACGCTTCGACGCGCGAAGAAGTAGTGAACTACTTTTTCACTACCACCAGCCCAAACCTCCGTACGTCGATGCAGTTCATGCGCGACTCGATTCGCTACCCGCTATTTGACGAGCGCGAATTTGAACGCGAGCGCCAAGTCGTCATCGGCGAAATCGATCGTCAGGAGTCGAACCCCTTCTTCTACCTGAATAAGGAAATGACTAGCCGGATGTACAGCAAGTACACAAGCCGGAAAAATCCGCTGGGCAATCGCGAAACAGTATCTGCCGCGACTACCGCGATGATGCGTCTGATCCAGGAGCGTTACTACGTCCCGAATAATTCAGCACTGGTGATTACGGGCGATGTTAATCCGGGAGAAGTTTTCAAGCTGGCCCAGGAGTTTTATGCCGATTGGCCGCGTCGCGAGAAGGACCCGTTTGTTGAGTTTCCACTCGTCGAGCATCCGCCGCTCGCAAAGAGCGAAGGCGGCATAATCACGCAGCCGATCCAGAACGTTCTCGTCAACATTGGCTGGCATGGACCATCGGTTGGCAAAGACGATGCTTCGACTTACGCGGCGGATGTTTTCTCCTTCATCCTGACGCAGCCGACTTCACGTTTTC
>DASQKG010000329.1:0-7520 GCA_035630655.1 Pyrinomonadaceae bacterium | reverse complement strand
GCTAGCTCCAGCCCAGGGTTGCGCTTTGGCAACCCTGGGAAAGAGGCATTCATTTTTAGAAGACGCAACTCTGAAGGAGTTGCGTCGCCATTCGCCAAACGCAAGCAGCGCAACTCCTTCAGAGTTGCGAAGAATCTCTTGAAACGTCTTGAACCCAGGGTTTCAAAGCCAACCCTGGGCTGGAATTCGCGAACGCTTTCAGCGTTATTGGTCGTACCTGAGTTTTCACACACTCTCTTACGGGCGTGGTAGCGGTGAAACCCTCGTGCGTGTAGAGAGGTTTATATTCTATGAACGACTCATGCAGGACCGACGCAATGGATGACGCATCTTCTGAGACAGCCATCCGAATTCGGACGCTTGATCTGCCCAGTTCCATATTCATTCGTGTTATGGAACAAACTACTTCGCGGGTGCTTTCTTGTCGATGAATTCGGAAAGCTGTTGGGCCAGAGTTGGCGAGTTAAGCTGGCGGAGACGGGCTAGGTGAGCGAGCGCGGTGTCGCGTTGGCCCAACGAGGCGCGTGCGAGGCCGGCGGTGTAAAGTGCGACGGAAAAGTCAGGTGAAAGTTTGAGCGCACTTTCGGCTGAAACGGCGGCCTCTTCATACTTCTGCTGGCCGTAGAGCGCTTCAGCAAGGAGTTCGTGCGCAATGGCGTTGGCGGGTTCGCGCTCCGCGACGCGACGCACACATTGCACGGCCTCTTCATAGCGGCGTGCGTCAATGTGAACAAGTGCCAAACGCAGCAGCGCGGGCCCGTATTCAGGATCGATTTGAAGCATGCCGCGGAAAGCTTCTTCGGCCTCTTTAAGATGTCCGGCCTTTAGATGCGTCTCGCCGGCCGAGTTGTAACGGCGCAAGGCGGAATCCAACGCCTCGTTGGCTTCCTTCTGACGCCCGAGCTTAATCTGCGCCAGCGCAAGGTTAAAGAGTGCCTGGCCAGATTCGGGGTCCAACTCGGAGCTTTGGCGAAAGGCTGCCGCCGATTCCTCGAACCTTGCCGCGGCAAACTGTGCGCTTCCCAGGTTGTTATGCGCTGCAGCTAGCTTCGGATCCAGGCGGATGGCCGCTTCGTACTCCTTGATGGCGCCGTCGAGTTTACCCTTCGAAAAGAGTTCCATGCCGCGCTCGTTGTGCTGCAGCGCTTTCTGCTGCTCGGGAGTAAAAGCGTGCAGGACGCCGGCTTTGCGCTTCGCATTATCCGACGGGAAAACGGTATCTGACTTTTTATCCTCGAAGCGACGCTTCGTCGGCTCCTCCACAGAGCGGTTCGACAGCTCTTGCCGGTGCTTCATGAGCGTTTGCATTTGCTCGGCAGTGGAAGGCTGTTGGGAGCGCGCCTCATGCGCACACAACATTACGGTTAAGGCGGCTGCGACGAAAAGTGTGAAGACGTGTGCGTCGCGACGCAGTATATTCCTCGTCCATGTCATGTCATGCTCCAAGACTATGCGGCTAGTAGGTTGAGAATTCATAAAGCCCTGTGTTTCTCCGGGCAAGTATGGCTCGGCTGCCGAGCTTTGTTAACTCACGAAGCCATCGATCGTAATTATAGGGCGGACTCACTCTGCGGCAAACAAGCGTCCCGTGGGCGAAAACTCGCCCCGGCTCCGTTTCAATGACGGGAGCGGACAACAACGGCTTTACCTCAAAAGTCATGGGCCACCTCAGGTCCGGCTCCGCCTCCGGATGTGAGGCGGTGGCTAACTCGACGGCGGGGCAGAGCCACCGCCGCACAGCGGGCGGCAGAGCCGAATCTGACATGTGGCAACAACATCACCAAGAGACAAAGAATAATATGTTTGGGTATTTTCATGAGAAGACCCCCGGAAACGAGCAGCCGAATTTGAGGGCAACAGTGTCTGAACGTTATCCGCAGTCAATCTTGCAGTGAACGCTGGGCTTCAGTTAGATATCCCGCGCCGCCTTGAACAGGCAATGCTTCTTCTTTCTCTTTCAAACGAAAGCGTCGGTTTCTCCACTCATAGCGAGAGCGCGTATAAAATCTAGGACAACATACGCCAACATTATCCTCCTCCACGCTTGTCCCACCGTTTACCACTCTGTCTCTTCCATAAAGCTCTATCAAAAGCTCACCGTTCACGGCGGAAATCTGCCGGAGACCTCCATCACCACGCTCACCAGCATAAAATGACCAAATTGGTCGTGCCCTATTATCCTCTATCGTAAAAATGTAAACGTAAAACGGAATAGCTGTACCTCTGGTGCTTTGAGAATGAACGACCATTGCTTCTTCGTTCCCGTCGCCGGTCACATCACCATACACAATATCAACCAAACTTCTAGGGTCATTCTCAGTCGGCTGTCGACCATTCACGAGCGTAAAAGTTTGCCGCGAATCTATTTCGTGATAGGTAAAGTTCTCGAAATCAACCGAGCGAATTGGCGAGTGGCGAGTAGGGGGCGGACTTGGTTCAGATGAAGGAGCAGGCAAAGGCGACGCGCCGCTTTGCGCCAAAAACGGCGACTGATTTCTCGCGGGCGAACAAGCGATTTCAGCCAAAGATGACACCATCAAGCCAATTGAGAGCAGGAAAAGTTTTCTCATGCACGGACTTTTCTCAATTTGGCGGATACCAAAGTGATCGCGGCCTTCTGCTGGCGCGGGATCCGCATTCGAGCTGAAGCAAAACGGTTACTCCAGGAGACACCCTATCGCGCTGTCAGCTGCAACGCTTTGTTTCGGTGCCTGACTAAACCAAACGAAACTGTCGAGACTTCCTCTCCCAAATAAGTTCCTTCGTTTCTTCAGTGCCGTCACGACGGAAACATTCGATGTAAACACTCCCGCTTGCGGGCGAAAGGAGGTAGCTCTCCATATCTTCCTCTCGCAACACCCAATATGAACATCAGAGTTGACCGGGCGTGGAGATTACATTCCACCTTCGACTCAGCTTTGCACAAAAGTCGAATGAAGGAGATCTCGAAGCGGTATCAAAACCGGAAGCGACCGGGTCACCGTCGCAAGAAAAAAGCCAAGGGCTTAACGGTCAACCATCGCCTTCGTAGATGAGCGGCGACCCGGTCGCTGCTCTATATATGAAAGGGCGCCTATGTATCTCGTGGCTTTCCGCGCACTGTATTCCAGAGAAAGACAATCCCGGCGCCAAGCACGATACCGGCGGCATCGGGAATTAGATCTCGCATGCGGCAATGTCCGGTCCCGCTGATGCCCTGCGCTAGTTCCACGAGTAGCCCCATTGCAAGACACGCCACGGCCGCCCACGCGTAGCCTCGCCAATTCGACATCCGAAATTGTGCGCTTGTCATTAGGAAGAACAAGACGAACAGCACAATATGCCTGTAGTTGGTCAACGAATGAATCGCCAGCGGTATGCTGGGAATGAGTGTGCAGGGCTGTGGATTAAGTCTGAACCCCACGCTTACGGGAAAATAGAGCAGGCCCAATAAGACAAACGTAACGTAGGCCCACCGCACACCTCTTAGAGACAAGATTCCCAGCATCAAGAATCCTATGAATACGAGTAGTTTCATCAGCGGCACATAAGTCTTGCCGTTCCACACATGAATGGAAGTCGTTTTCGGATGCCCATCACCATCAGGCCACATTGAATCGAAAATTTCCGGTACGCCATCGGCATTCAGGTCGAGTATTTCGCTCGTGCCTCCGCTAAAGACGACTTTAAACTTTCCATTGACCAAAGCAATCACCAATGCGGCATCATAGTCTGTGAAACTGTGTGACGACTGGATGATCACTCCGCTGAGGTTTAACGCACCAATGATCTCCGACTTTGTCGTCGAGGGAAACCTGGAGGCCTCCATCTGATCGCTTTTGAGCGTTCGAAAACGCTTAGCATCCAGGGAGACTAACCGCGTCCATGTCGAATCGAAATGGCGCCAGCCCATCAGATCAAGATGGGGGCCTTCCGCCGAGATGCTCATGCTGGATCGCACGCAGGCCTTCAGCCGCCGCGGGCGCGGGCAGCATTCAACATAGGCATCAAAGATTTTTGGGTCAGCCTTTGCCACGGTGCGATCCGGAATTAGACCGGGGATGTAAAGAGCGGCGACGCCGAGCGAAATGGAAGCCGGTTCTGCATTATGGCTGTTCGCCAGAACAATGATGGTCAGTTTGTCGTCCACGAATCGCGCAACTTCGCGATCAGTATTCAATCTTTATTTCCCCACCTCTTAGTCCAATCAATTAATACAACCATCCAAAGTATTCTCACGGAATCGATAAATCTTAATTCCATATTCGGGACTGCATACGGCTAGATTGTTTTTGTGGATCGCGACTCCTTTGGGTCCGCCTTCCATTTTGCAGCGTGAATTAACTCGATTAAAAACACTATCAGGACCAACAATTGGTTGTAACACGGGTGATTGAGACCACCGCATTTCAGCCCCGTGTCGTTCCGGCTGATATACGGTGAAGTAGTTGGCGCCCGCATTCGTGACGACAAGGTGGTTAGTCTTTGGTGTAAATGCTACGGAGTGTGGGTAGCGCAAACCAGGATCCAGGATGATCGTCACTGGTCTGGGGCCGTATTGTACTTCTTGACCTGAGCAAACTATCCTCCGGCGTTCGTAGATGCTGACCGTGTGATTCCCATGATTCGCGACCGCAAGCCAGGTCCCGCATTGTGAAAAAGTCAGGCCATCCGGCCGATAGAGGCTCCGGTCCTTTAATCGGAACACCGGTTTCAATTCAAAGCCGACCGAGAGTCCCGAGGTGTTACGGTAAAAAGTTATTGTGCTTGTTCTCAGATTGCATGCTGCCAGGTAGCCATCATCCGGCGGGACAAACGCAACCCCATCGGAGAATTTCAATTTTGCCTCGCGTCCGCGAATCTCAAAAACCGGATCCGTACTGTAATCGGTAGTCGTTTTATGTTTTTGATATATACAAATTGATCCGCTACGTTGAGCAACGGCGAGCAGCTCGGTCTCGCCTGACAATGAGAAAGAGAGATCGTGCGGATATTTCAGTTTTGACCTGGGCCCGTGGATACTCGAATAGGGTGCATCTTCGAACAGTCCGTCTGGTTTTCTTCGAAACAGGAAAACAGTATTAGTATCTGAGGTAGCGACACCTATTGTGTTCCCCGAAGGTGAAAAAGCTATGCCTTCAAATCTTTGTAAATTATCTGGCGGCGCGAGATTCTGAATTGGTTGAGCCGCTGCTTCAATCTCGATACCGCAGTTACTATCTCCCGTCATATTGCCCTCGCATGAATTGTTTGCCTGCCATGAAAGAAAAAACGCGTGATTCTATCAGTTATCTGCGGCTTACCATTTACTTCTTCGTATTCTGCCTATTTTGGCTTTGCAAGATCTACTAGCCTTGCCATCAATAGGCTCAACTGTCGTGCCGCGGAAAGGACGAGGAAGAACGATATTGCGCTTCACCGGTTGAAGCACGGTGTGAATCTTTGCCTGATAACCTTCTTGCCTCCAAATAACTTTATTCCACGACACGCCACGATGCTCGACCACATATTTCTTCGCACGGATAGCACGCGCTTGAGCTTCACCCGCACAGCCGCCCACTGCATCATAAACAAGAACATAACCAATCAAATCCGACTCCCGCTGTAACTGAATTGCGAAATTATCTAAACGAGCCTTCTCATCTTCCCATGCGATCTCGCCATATTCATCAAAGGGTGTTGTCGGAGCTGTTGCACGGTCTACGGAAGATCCCGCCGTCGATGAAAGGAATATCGTGACCAGACAAATTGAGATGAGGAATTTCATTTCGGACCAGGAATCAGCGCATAACGCCAGGCATCAGCGCCGCGCAGAAACTTAATCTTGAGAGAGCCGCTCTGGTGCGCGTCCGCTGCATGCAGGAATCTGCCTGACAACCTCCATCAAATTACGCTTGCGGTTATTTGGGGCTTGGTATTGTTCCAATAGAACTGGCGGCGCGTAAAAGGCAACCACAACGCTAATGTCTTTTGATTGAGTCGAGAGCAACAGACTTTGATAACCGCCCCCGCAGAAGCCAACCATGAGAAACATGCTACCGCGCCGTCGGCTGCAAGGCTTCGACGCCGCCCATGTGGTCAGCGTCGAAGTACGATTTCCTTCGGCAATGGCTCGCCTCGTTTATAATCAAAAAACTTGCTAGATCGCTCCCGTGTAGTCGTCCAGACATAGGCCTGAATGCCGGTGCTGCCGTGTGCTAGTAATATTCGTGGTGTACCCACCGAAACTTCTCTTCAGGAATAACAGGAACTGTGCGTCTTTTTCATAGCTGTTCGCAAAACAACTCCCTGACCGCCCTCCTGCCCGGACAAATCGATATGGTAACGGAGTATTGTTGAAATCATCTCGATCCGTGAGATACCCATTGAGAACAAGTTTCGCAGGAGTGTCGACACCCCAGAGTGTTTCTTCGACTATGAACTCTATCGTGGATTCGGGCACTCCCGTGGTTGAAGTATTAGGATCAGGAGAGACAAGATACCTCACAGCTGTTGCCCGAACGATAAGATCAGCACTAAATAACTCGCCCAACCTAAAAGAGTACATACGAGAGCAAGCGGTGCCGATAGTGGGAGGGCAGAAGGCAAAGCCAATCAAAATCGAGAGGGATAAACCCAACGAGCGTCTCATCAACTCCTCCTGTTTCTACAAACGCGAAGCCATCCAACGCTGATTACAGTCCGCTGCAAGCGCTTTGTTAGATCGCAGCGCCGAGGAGAACTTTCACCGGCGACACGCCTTTCCCAACGATCACACCGAGCGCTATACAGTTGACGATTACGGTGAACCAGTATCCAACCAAAAACGATAGCTTGCGACTCTTGTGTCGCAAAAGCATCTGAGCGATCAGAGCACCGGGCCATCCCCCAACCAAGCTCATCAGATGCAGCGTCGACTCAGGCGTTCTCCTGCCTGCGTTCTGAGCCGCCGTCTTGTCCCGGGAGTAGCAGCGATACGTGATAATGCTGGCACCATAATATAGAGCCAACCAACTCACCTCGAGCCATCCTGCCGCCGTGAGTGCGGCTAAGGCGATGAGGAAACTCATTGCGAACGCGATTGGCACGGCGATGCCCGATCTCGAAATCTTACGCATTGGCGAGGCACTGCTCGGCCCCACAATGAATCGAAGATCATTCGCCTGAGGTCGCCCATGCGAATCGAACGCGAGTGTGTAACTCACTGCTTCATTCACCCTCGGCCTGCGATCACTGCGTGGCAGAGCCGAGATGTGGAAGAATACGGAATCACCTCCTTCAGAAGAAGAAATAAATCCGAACCCACGTTCGTCATTCCATTTTGCGATTTTTCCTTGGCGACGCATTTCCTATTTTCAAGCGATCTAACGCTGCGCTTCAGCGGCCGGGAGACAACTGCGCTCGCGGCAAGCTGTCAATGAGAGGCACGCTGATTCCGGTCCGCTGCAAGCGCTTGTTAGGGGCACCACTCAATACCAATACGAGAACTCTTTTTCGAAATTTTTTGGATAAAGCACCTCAAAGGAATCCTCTCGCTGCCATAAGCGATAGTCAGGGCAGGC
>DASQKG010000328.1:0-7448 GCA_035630655.1 Pyrinomonadaceae bacterium | reverse complement strand
CATCGTGCCGTTAGTAACGATGGTGTTGTGTTTGAAATAGTGTCGGCCCACCTCGATCAGTTGCTTGCGCACCATCGGCTCGCCGCCAACCCAGGTGCAGAGCATCATGGGATGGCCGTCCGCCTTCATGGCCTCGAGCTTCTCAATCCATTTGTCGATTGACAGCTCTTTTTCATTGTCGTGATCTTCAGCGAAGAAGTAACAGTGCTCACACCGGAGATTGCAGCGATTGGTGACATCGATTGAACCGACAGCGTATTTGGGCAAGCCAAAAACGAAGAAACGCGCGGCTTGCATCATTCGACGGGCTTTTACAGTTAAAGACATCACCGGACATTATGCGTGAGCGGCCGGTTATCATCAATTGAAGAGGACCCGAAACGAGGAGCGTCTCCTTGGAGTGCGCCGGCCAGGCGCCGCTTTGGTCAGTTGCGACTTGTCGCAACACGTTACGTTAGAAGTCTTTCCAGGCATCGAGACGCCTGCGGCGAAGGGCGTGGCGTCAAGCCGCCACAGGCCAAAGCGCCGACAAGGCGACGCACTCCAAGGAGGCGCAGTAATGCCTTACAAGAAACCTGGTAATGCCTTGATCACCGCCCGAGTTGCGCGTTGTGGTCGTATGCGTTTCAGGATGGTAGACTTTTGAATATGTCAGCCCGAAGACCTGTCGCCAGGAATAACCACCTTGAAGAAGCCATGGCTCTGCTCATTCGAAACCAAGCTGCATTCGTGGAGCAGATTGCCCGCAATGATCAAGAGCGACTCGCGCTTAAGGAATGGCAACAGAGAACGGAGGCATGGCAGCGCAAGACCGAGGAATGGCAGCGCAAGGCTGAGGATCGGTTCGATAAAATTGAACAGCGGCTGGCAAATATCGAGGCCAGTCTGATTCAACTACCCAAGACGATTTTGCAGCAGCTGCCGAAAGCAGTTAAGAAAGAAATCGGATTCAAGACGTGAACTTAAGCGTCTCCAACGTCTGTTCAGTATTTATCTGCGTCTTGATTTGAATTACCTTCGCGGCCGAAGCGGTGAAACGTCGAACGCCCGCCAGATCGATTCCGATTACTGTTCCTTGCCCGCTACGCTTGAATCATTCCTAATCACCACCACGAAGCGCTTGCCTTCAGGCAGCACCGCATTCTCTCCGCGTCTAAATCCATGCATGAGTGCAAGCGGAGCGAGCGGGGGAAATATAGCTGCGGCGATAATTGTCCTGGTCGCAACTTCCTTCCCGTGACTCGTTCCCTTGACGCTGCCCTGACCCATATCGGTCTCCTTGTTCTTATTGCCTTTCGCTTTGAGTAACAACCATTCAGGGTTTCGCACCGAAGTTTCCGGGGCGAGGGGAACACGCGTGTTGTCGACAGCAACGACGTCCTGCATGCTCCAGGCGAGACGTCCGGCTTTGCCCCAGTGTCCGCCTCGCTTGGCAACTGTCACACGGGCCGTCACAAGAGCGTCCTTTTCGATTACGACTACACCGTTAACAGTTACCGGAATCAGGACCCGAAAACTAAGCAGTTCTCCGGATTTAACATAGAGCGAGTTCACTGTGTAAGCCGCTTCGACATCGATTGCCGTACCTGCCGGCAGCTTAACCACAACAGGCGGTTTAACCGGCGCCTCCGGGTTTACTGGTGGCACGGCCTCCACGGCTTTGGCAGATTGCGACTGTTGGATATTTTCGATTGCGACTGGCGCAGGTGTTGAACTCTGGGCTACCAGAGTCGTTTCACACAAAACCACCGCAAACAGCAGAAGGACAAGGCTTTTCATGGTTAACTCCTGGCTGAGGTATTCGATCAATACTAGTTGCGGAGCAACCACAATGCCGCGGAATCGAAGGTAATGTGAGGCAAAAAGAATCAGTGAGGGTACAGGCGTATAGAGTACAAGCCTTAGCTTGCGTCGTGGCGAAGAAGTCCCTTAATGCCAGGGTGAATGGTCGCGAAGATCGCAACCTGAAGGTTGTACTCTGAACACCTGTAGCACGGCGCAGACTCGTTCGTTAATTACGGAGTATTGGCAGCAGCTCTACCTTGGAGACGCCACTGGGGAGAACAGTGTTGGCGTGAATGCTATTTCAAAATCAAGTTAGACGGATATGGTCTCTTCTTCCTCTATCAGATACGGAGAAACGACCGTGGGCTTTTCATCTGCATCCTCTGCCAGCACGGCTTGGATGATAGGCAGGCTAAGCGAGTGCTTCTTTGATATGCCTGGGACGTCGTGGCCCGCGGCGTAGACCGGGTGACGCTCATTTTCCTGATACCAGTCTGCGAGGTTCGCGGTCTTGTGCATGTTCTCAATGATTTGCCGCCAGCCCACGCCCGTGTTGTAAGCGCAGAAGGAAATCTCGCCTTCCTGAGTGCCATATGGGATGACGCACATCTCCGTGCGGCGGAAATCGTAATTGAAGAGGTCCTGAAACCACATGCCTTCAACGCAGAGCACGCGCCAGATATCGCTCGGGTCTTCGGCCTTCTCGGCTTTCATGCGATCGTTCCGATCCGAGCTCGAGTTTGTAGACGATGGCTTGAAGAGATTCAAAATCTGCGAAATAGGAAATCCTTCCGGCGCTTGTTCGGGGTTGAAGTTTCGCAGGATCGCCATGCCGAGCTGGGCGTAGGAAAGCTTTTTCCCGCGCGCCGTATCGGTGATCGTGGCGACATCTTTCATAAACTGCTCGTAGTCGAAGAACTCAAACAGCGATTTAAACTCGCCCGTATTTCGGTTCACCACCATCAGCGTGAAGATGCCGCAGTTTGGATGGCAGTTACACGACGACCATCCCCAGGGCGCGTCAGCGCCTTGCAGCATATCCATCACGCTGGTAAAGGCCGAGTAAGAGGACAGCGGAAACCAATCCCGAAGCGGTTGCAGTTGCCCGCGGAGTTGGTCCTTCAAATCGTGGGTCATCCCCGCGAGTGTGTAGCGTTGCTGAATACGAACAGCATCCGTAACGTCTTCGTCGCGGCCGGTAAAAGAAACTGGCTGGAAGGCAATAGTCTGAACCTTGTCGATGTTTTTGGCGGCGAAATCTACGATGGCGCCAATGCCGTCGTTGTTAATGGTGTTGACGATCGTGGTTACCAGAGTGACCTTGATTCCCACTTGGGCCAGGTTTTCAATCGCCTGTTGCTTCACATCAAACAGGTTGCCGACGCCGCGGTGTGCGTTCTTCTCTTCGCTAACGCCGTCAAACTGCAAGTACACGCCATGCTGACCGGCGGCCTTCGCGGCTTTGCAAAACTCGATGTCTTCCGCGAAACGAATACCATTCGTCGCTGCGAGTATTCGGTAGAAGCCAATCTTCTTTGCGTAGGCAACAGCCTCAAGGTAGTAAGGCGAAAGCGTAGGCTCACCGCCGGAGAAGAGGATGATCACCTGCCGCTTCGGCTTGAATGAGACTGCGCGGTCGAGAATTGCTTTCGTGTCTTCAAACGTAGGCTCATGCACATAACCAACCTGGTTCGCGTCCATGAAGCATGGGTTGCACATCATGTTGCAGCGGTTGGTCAGATCCACAGTCAAAACGGCGCCGCGGCCGAATTTGATGTTTGATGTGCCATGACGATGGACGTCTTTATCCTCGGCAACGCGAAAGTCGCGGCCAAAGAAAAGGGATTCAATTCTTTCGAGGAACGCCGGATCAGTGGCCATCACATCGACGAATTCGCCGTGCTTGGGGCACGTCTTGCGCATAACCACCTGGCCGTTCTCCTCAAGGATCTGTGCCTTGATTTCGCCCGGGTGCTCATACATCAAAGTTTCGAGAGGAGTCTCGCCGGAGATCACGGCGGTGCGGACTTCCTTAACGCAGCGTGGACAGAGGCTATCGGTCTCTCTGGGGAAGCCGAGCGGTGGTGCGCTTCGTTCGTATGATTTCAGCAGGGGACCGGGCGCCCAGGTCGGACGAATCGCTTCGCCTTCGGGCAGACGCCTGTTTACTGACTGAAATGCCTTCCAGGCCACGTCTGAAAGGTTCGACAACAACTTCGAACTCTTCGCGCCCGCTAGTTTGCCCTTGTCTGATTCGCCTCGCCGAAACTGATCACTAAACAAAGTCTGCTCTCCTCACGCGCAGAAACTTCCCTACGCCTGCTCTCATAAAAACAGTTTGAAATCCTTATAAATACCGAGGTTTCCGATAAATAACCTCTGGTTTTGCCAGAAGCGTCATGATAGTTGGTCTATTAATGCATGGCAAGGCTAAAAAGGGCCCACACATCTTAAACGGGCCACGAAAAGGCCCTGATTTGCTCACAAACGCTTAACGCTTTCATCATCTGGGACAGTATTGACAGGGAATTTTGCGGAGCGTATAAGCGAGATGTTCTAAAGCGGTATCGGGTCGCGGATCACCGTTGTCAACCCTAAAGGTTTGCCTCCGGGGTCCGTAGTTATCAGTCGCTGAGCGCAAACGGCCTGCACTGGGACCGCGGGCGTCTCGCCCGCACCGTAGGCCATCTCGTTCTCAAACTCTGAATTATTCTTAGGAACCGATGCGGGCGAGACGCCCGCGGTCTCAGAAGGAGATGCAACCCTCGAGTTCCAGGTGCCGTGTCAAATACGCTGCCGTCGATGGCGTCGGCTTCTAAACCTTCATTTCACAGACTGGGCAAAAACTCACCACCCTTTACTTCATCATTCTCGATGAGGTCACCCCACAAGGAGAGAGCCAAAATGTTTGACGAACGATCATTCATCGCCAGAGTGGAATCAGCCGGTCCGGAGGAGTTGGCAAACATACTTGTGCGCCCGACGCTCGACGAGGAGAAGGCGTTGCGGGCGCATCTCGGCGACGCGAGATATCAGCGGATGCACAGCATGGCCCTGAAGCGAAAGGTGGGACGCGGTTTCCGTAGTCAGCCGAAGGGTAACGTAGTTGTCATCCACGGCATCATGGGCGGTGAGCTGAGCGTCAGCAGCGGCGGCAGCGGTGACCTTACCTGGGTGAGTGCATTTCGAATCATGCGCGGCTGGCTCGACCGTCTGCGACTGAGCGACGATGGCCGCACGGAAGCAAATCAGAAATTCAAAGTCGCGGCCACCGGAATCATGAAGCGTTATTACGGTGAGATGCTTTTGTCGCTCTCTGAAAACTGGAATGTGAAAGCCTTCTGGTTTGACTGGAGGAAAGACCTGGACCTCGCCGCTGATGAGCTGAACATGAAAATGGGCAGCTGGTTTGCCACGAATGCCCCGGTCCACATCGTGGCCCACTCCATGGGTGGACTCGTCGCCCGCACGTTCATCCAAAAGTATGGCAACCGTTGGAAGACGATGTTGGATAAGGAAGGCAACGGAAAAGCCGGCGGCAGGCTCGTCATGCTCGGCACACCCAACCACGGTTCGTTTGCGATTCCGCAGGTGATCACGGGGCTGGAGGGCCTGGTTAGAAAAGTAGCCTTGATCGATCTTCGACACGACCTGCCCGATCTTCTCAACACGTTCAATTCATTCGTCGGCTCCTATCAGATGCTTCCTTCACCATTGGTAATGCCGGAGATTGAAAGCCTCTACAACTCCGGAAGCTATAGCGCTTTTAACGTCACGGTATCGCAGCCACACCTCAATAATGCGCGCGCGCATCATTCCCTGCTGAGCGACACGGTCGATTTTGATCGAATGATTTACGTCGCCGGCTACGATCAACCGACCTTCAGCGGTGTGAGAGATTGGAAAAAACTGCACAAGACGGAAGGCTATGTGTTAACTCAGGATGGTGATGGTCGTGTTCCACATGCGCTCGGTATGCTTTGGTCGTCAAACAAAAAGCAGCAGGTAAAAACTTATTATATTAAGGACGACCACGGTAACCTCAGCACAAATTCAAAGATTCTGGCCGCGCTCGATGAATTACTCGAGACAGGAGAGACAGACGCGCTGCTTCCAGAGCTACCTGCCGTGCGAGCGGCCGCGCCGAGCCAGGAGAATTTGAGAAAGCAATACGACGCAAACCAACACAGCGATGAGGAACAGTTGCTGCTGTCTCTCAGGCGCATGGGAACACGCGGAGTTCGTTCTGATTCTGACTTTGACGAGCCGGGCATCGATGAAATAGAAACAGAGATGAATTGCCCGCGGTTGGTTAGTCCCGAAGAGAGGAAAGTCGAGGAGACCCTCACGCGCGGATTCCTCAGTCATCGCGGGGACGGTGACTTTGAGGGAGAAGTGGATTCTGAAGACGATCCCGGTATCGGCTCAGCCGAGATTGAAATTGGACTGGTGCATGGCGACATCGACAAGATCGACTACGAAAGCATCACGAGCAAGAAAAGGCATGCGATAGATGTCATCTCCGTGGGCCACTATATTGGTGTGCGGCCGCAGGCCGCCGAGCTCAGCCTGGACTACGCAGTCAGCAGTGCGCTGCTCGGCCGAAAACTAAGCGATACGTTTTCTGAGGCAAAGCAGGATCTGATCCTGACGCAGTACACCGACCGCGGCATAATTCACGGCAAACTAGGTCAGCCTTTCATTCTGCCCGATCCTCGTCCGGCGAAGGGCCGCAAATCGGGAACGAGCGGACGTCTGATCGCGCTCGCCGGCATGAGTGAGCCTGGGCGTTTCGGTGTCCCGGAGTTGTCAGTGCTGGCGCGAGAGTTATGTTGGGCGCTTGGACGTCTCAACTGTTTTCATCTCGCGACTGTGGTTATCGGCGCCGGGGAGGGGAATCTGGGAATGCGCGACTCTGTGTCAGGTTGGCTGACCGGTATTAGGCGCGCCGTAAGCGGTTCAAAATTTGACGAGGGCAGAAGGTTGCATCGCGTGACTTTTGTCGAGCGTGACCCACGCAAGGTTATCCGCCTTGATGGGTTAATCTCCAGGGAGCGCGACCGTCACGCTAAGAACAAGACCGGATTTGAAATTCATTACGAAAACTTTAGCAAGGCGAAGATTGAAGGGCTCAAGCAAAAAGGCTACGAAGCGGCGCGGGCAGAATTAGATCGAACCTTTAAGCGAAACGCGCACGAGGACGACGAGGTGCACGCCGTGCCGGCACGCGTTACGCTCAGCCTGGACCAGGACGGGAAGACTTATCGCTTTGGCGCAATAACGGAAAACGCTTCTGTCCCCGAGCGTGACACTGTGATTGACTCGAAACTGGTCTGGCAAGCTAACGACGAACTTGCAGGTGAGCAGAAACCTTCAATGCAACTTGAGCGAGGTCGTTTTCTTGAGGGGATACTGATGCCGCCCGACCTTCGCACGCAGCTTTATAGTCGGGCGCCTTTAGTGATGATGCTGGATTCGACGACCGCAAGGATTCATTGGGAAATGGTGGCACAACCGGCAACGGGCATGAGTCTGGCAGGCGGCACGGCCCCAACCGCTAACGGCGAACGTTTCGAATACGCGGACGATTTTCTGGGTACCACTCGAGGACTAACACGACAACTTCGCACTAACTTCGCGCCTCCGCCGGAGCCGCCTCCGCC
>DASQKG010000327.1:0-3948 GCA_035630655.1 Pyrinomonadaceae bacterium | reverse complement strand
AAGGCGAACACGGCAATGGCGTGTTCGTTCTCAAGCCTGGTGGCTTCTGTCGAATGCCGCCCGGCGTGCGACACGAATTATCAAATCCGAGTAAGACGGACGAAACAGTCTTTCTGCTCGTGCAAGTGTCGCAGGAAGGCTTTGATTAAGTGCAGGCGCCGTTTGGCACGATTGAGGCGGCGTTTCCGTTCTCACCGCGGAGTTGACCGTGTTCATATTCGCAACAAGCGGATAACAACCTAGAAAAGGAGAGGAGTCGATGGCAACGAAAGCCCCTGATCCAATGGCGTTCCAGCAAGAAAGGTATGCGAAGGGCGCGACAGACTATGATAAGCGGATACGCAAGACGTTTCCTTTCTACGACACAATTCACCCCGCGATCAACGCCATGCTTCGTGGAGTGTTGGGAGCTGAAAGCGAGCTAATGATTGTCGGTGCCGGGACGGGGGCAGAGATTCTTGAACTCGGCAATGCAAACCCGAATTGGCGCTTTCTGGGCGTAGATCCTGCAGAGCGTATGTTGGATCTGGCAAAGGAAAAGATCGAAGCCGCAGGACTGACCGACCGAGTCTCCTTGTTTAAAGGAAATGTTGACGATCTCTCAACTGACAGGCTTTATGACGGGGCAACCACGGCGATGGTTTTACACTTTATTCCCGATGACGGCGGAAAGGTGAAACTTCTTTGTGGCGTTGCGAAACGGCTCAAATTTGGTGCGCCATTGGTGCTAATGGATGCCCATGGCGATCTAAGCGCTCCGGGAACGAATCTATTGCTGGAAGCATGGAAGCACCAGCAAAATCTGGCCGGCGTGAAGTGGGAAGAAATTGAGAGCGGCATGAAGGAGCGTGTAAAGACTATTCACCTCGTTTCACCGTCTCGCATGGAGCAACTATTGACCGAGGCCGGATTTCACCGGATTCAACATTTCTTTCAGAACATGATGCTGGGAGGTTGGATAGCGTTTAAAGGTTAACCGTGACAACGGGTGGTGCGTACAAAAAAGATAAGCGACCGTCCACACAGCGAATTTTCGGGAGATCATGATTAGAACTTCACTCTGCGATTCACGATTTTTGCCATAGAGAAGCCGCCGTCCAAAACTTGTGGACAGGGGGAAGCATGTAACGGCTCACTTAAGGAGATCGCCATGAACGAACAGCTAGATACGGTTATCATCGGCGGCGGCCACGCCGGCCTGACTATGAGCTATTTTCTTAGTCAAGCTGGGCGAGAGCATGTGATCCTCGAACGGGGCCGAGTCGGCGAACGTTGGCGTAGCGAACGCTGGGATTCCTTCTGCTTCCAGTTCCCCAACTGGACCATCGAATTGCCGGGGTACAAATACGAATGCGACGATCCAGATGCCTTCGCTCCCGGACGCGAAGTCGTGCGCTTTCTCGATGGCTACGCCGATTTCATCAAGGCTCCGGTGCGTTGTGGAGTGGAGGTCACTTCACTGGAGCGAGCCGATTCCAGCCGCTATCTGCTCTCGACAAACAACGGCTCGATTGAAGCTGCTACCGTGGTGATCGCCACGGGTCCGTATCAACTGCCCGTAATACCGGCCATGAGCGCGGATGTTCCGAAAACTATCTTTCAGCTACATTCCAATGCCTATTGCAATGCGAGCCAGCTGCCGCCAGGCTCCGTGCTGGTTGTGGGCAGCGGAGCTTCGGGCTGTCAGATCGCCGACGACCTAAATCAGAGTGGTCGTCAGGTCGACCTTTCGGTTGGGCGCCATAGCCGTAGGCCGAGAAAATATCGCGGCAAGGACTACGCCTATTGGGTGTCTGCGCTGGGGACGACCGAGCAAATCGTCGATACGGTGCCAGAGCAGTTTAGAAAAGGATCGGAAATCTTACTTACCGGCGCAAATGGTGGTTACGACGTCAACTTACATGCCATGGCCGGACGCGGAATAGCCTTGTTAGGCCATTTACAGGGGATCAACGGTAGTGAGTTGATACTAGCAGATGATCTCACGCAGAATCTCGCCCGAGGCGACGAGGCGCTGGAAAATTTCAAACGGGCCGTGGACGACTACATAACGAAGAATGGCTTGGAGTTTCTGGCTGAGCGGGAGCCAGCCGTAAAATCAGAGGTTCCGAGTCCGGTCTCGCGACTGAACCTTAAAGACGCAGGCGTGAGCGCCATTATCTGGGCGACCGGGTTTCGCTGCAACTTCGAGTGGGTGAAGCTGCCTATCTTCGACGATGGACGCCAGCCGCTGCATCGTCGCGGTGTGACTCGATTGCCCGGCATCTATTTTCTTGGGTTGCGTTGGCTCTACAAGCGGAAATCAGCTTTTCTGCGTTGTGCCTCAGGCGCGGAGGACGCGGCTTATTTGGCCGAGCAAATCATGGCTCGGAGCTGAGAAACAACATAAAACGATGGGCGATGCAGTTCCGATCGCATTGAGCTGTTTCGTTAGGGTCGTCGATAAAGGAGGTGGCGATGAATCCCGTCATTCTTCAACCTGGGGAAGGTGAGCGCATCGCGGCAGGTGCCAGTACCGCCGTCATGAAGGCCACAGCGGAGACGACTGATGGCGCCTTCTCGATATCGGAGGCGACTTTCCCCGCCGGCATGAATGGACCGCCCCCGCACTCGCACAGGTATACAACGGACACCTTCTACGTTCTCGAAGGAACCTTGCACGTGACGGTGGGCGATCGCGAGATCGACGCGTCTGCCGGAAGTTACATCTTGGTGCCTCCAGGCGTTGTGCACACGTTCGCCAATATCAGTGACGAGCCGGTGCGGTTCCTCAACATCAGCGCTCCTGGCGGTTTGGAGAAATACCTGCGCGATCTTGCCGACGCGATCCGCTTGAGCACGATGCCCGGGACCCCAGACTTCGCGGCGATCGTCGCGAAGCACGATTTTGTGGTCCCGACATAGGGTCCGTTCATGTCGCGATGACCATCGGTAAGATAGCGCGCGAAAGCATAGTGTAATGGAGAGCCACCCTATGAACACAAGGACCCGCCTTATCACGCTAGGGACGTCAGGGGGCCCGCCACCGCGAGCCCATCGAGCGCAGTCCTCCAATCTCCTGACCGTCAACGGGACGCATTACATAGTCGATGCGGGCGATGGGGTCGCACGGCGCCTTGCAAAAGCCGGGATTAACGTCCGAGAAATCGGAACTGTCTTTATAACTCATCATCACGACGATCACACGGCCGGTCTCGGTACACTGCTGTCGGTTGCATGGGATCAAAATCGCACCAAACCGATCCATGTCTATGGCCCGCCCAGGACTAGAGAGCTGGTGACCGCCGTTGTTCAGTATTTTGCCATCAGTGCGGAGATCAGGATTGCCGATGGAGGTCGCAGCATGCCGATAGCCCAGGTGTTCTTCGGTCATGATGTCGGTACCGGAACAATCTACGAGGACGCCAATATCAAAGTGACGGCCGTCGAAAACAGCCATTTTGCTTTTCATGAAGGCCCGGCTGCCGGCAAGCACAAGTCCTATGCCTACCGGTTCGAAACGCTTGATCGCGTGATTGTGTTTACCGGGGATACCGGGGCCAGCGATGCCGTCAGCGAGCTTGCGAAAGCCGCCGATCTGCTCGTCTCGGAAACGTCCTCGTGCCAAGGTCGCATGCAAGAGATGCTCGACGATGGTCGGTGGCAAGCGATGAGCCCTGCCGAGCAGGCTGGCATCACGCGTCAGATGACCCAGGGGCATATGGCTCTAGACCAAATCGGGAAGATGGCCGCGCGGGCCAATGTTAAGACCTTGGTGCTGTCGCACTTGACACACAAACTCGACGGCGATTATGCGCCGTGGGCCGCGGAGGTAAAGAAACATTTTTCCGGTCAGGTGATCGTCGCCAAAGACCTGATGGAGTATTAGGCGTCTCGTCAAACTCAAACGGCGATAACACATTTGAAGTTGTGGCTCACTGGCAGATAAGCGAAAGGACCCTATGCAAA
>DASQKG010000326.1:0-15940 GCA_035630655.1 Pyrinomonadaceae bacterium | reverse complement strand
CGAGCCGCAACTCGTCCAGGACTATCATTCCATTGAATGCTTCGTCATTGCCGGTCCACGACACCCAAAGCCAAGCCGAGCTAACGGCCGCCGCAAACAAACCTAAGAGAGAAAGCCCACCGGTGATCCAGCGTTGGCTCGGTTTCGCAAAAGCGTCCACCAGCATCACGGCGACGGCTACAATGCACACGATCAACTCAGGCAGGATAAGCCAGAGGTTGACGTCAGGCATGGTGAATTGAAAAGCAAGAGCATTCATATTCGCAACAATCTTTGTATCCTGCTTCCGTCCCGTAGGGACCTAATGTTTATAGACCCCAGGCTAAAAACTCGTCCCCGCTCCGTAGGAGTGGAATGTTGCCGAGCCATTCGCAATCGGTAGAAACATTGCGCTCCCCTGGAGCGCCATCCTTAATCCCCTTCATTTCTATAAACATTCGGCTCCTACGGAGCTAAAGAATCCTTTCGAATCGCCGGGGCCGGTACCGAAGCAAACGAGCCTCCCGTGGGCGGCGTCGCCACGCGCGCTCGAATCTCTTCGATGCTCCCTCTCGAGCGATCAAGAAACGGCCGCGGAAAAACTCCCATGAAAAGCATCAACGCCAGCAACGGAATCATCAATCCAATCTCACGGGCATTGAGATCAGGAAGATTTGCGTTCTCCGGCTTGGTCAGTTTGCCAAACACCACGCGCTGCAACATCCAAAGCATGTAAACGGCGGCCCAAATCACGCCAGTCGCCGCCAGCATGGTCGCAATCCATGAACGCTGGATTGCTGTCGTAGTCCAACTCCCGATCAATATTAGAAACTCGCCGACGAAGCCGTTAAGAAAGGGAAGTCCAACGGACGAAAGCGAGGCGATAACAAACAGTGTCGAAAACCAAGGCATCGAGGTAGCCAGCCCGCCAAATTCATCGATCTTGCGCGTGTGTCTGCGTTCGTAAATAAAGCCTACAAAGAGAAATAGAGCGCCGGTTGAGACACCGTGATTGAGCATTTGATAAAGCGCGCCCTGCATTCCCAGTTCAGTGAAAGAGAATAGTCCGAGCACCACGAAACCCATATGACTAACTGACGAATAGGCCACCAAACGTTTCACGTCTGGCTGGACCATTGCGACCAGAGCGCCATAGATGATCCCAATGATCGCCAGGGTAATCATCACCGGGGCAAACTTGCGCGACATGTCGGGAAAGAGACCAAGATTGAACCGGAGCAAACCGTACGTGCCCATTTTCAGAAGTACGCCGGCGAGAATCACAGAGCCGGCGGTGGGGGCTTCGGTGTGTGCGTCGGGCAGCCACGTGTGGAATGGAAACAAAGGCACCTTGATGCAGAAGGCAAACGCGAAAGCCAGGAATAACCAGAACTCCGTCCGCGGCGGCAAAGTAGTAATTCCGGTGCGCATTGCCTGGAGAATCGTGACGTAGTCAAACGTGCCGTAGATGTAATAGAGCGCAATTATCCCAACCAGCATCAACAGACTTCCGACCGCTGTGTAAATAAAGAACTTCACCGCGGCGTAAATCCTTCGCTCGCCGCCCCAGATGCCAATCAGGAAGAACATCGGCACCAGCGAGGCCTCAAAAAACAAGTAGAAGAGAAGCAGGTCGAGTGAAACAAATACACCGATCATCGCGCCGGCCAGCAGCAAGAGGAAAACGTAATATGCGAGTTGTCGCTTTTGGATTGCGGTCCAACTGGACAGGACGGCGATTGGCATCAGCAAGGTCGTAAGAATCACCAGCCAGAGACTGATGCCATCTACGCCCACGTGATAGCGAGCGCCTATAGTTCCAATCCAAAGTACATCGTTAACGAAACTAAAATCTTTACTGCCGGCGCTCACGCCGCGAATAAGCGGTAATGACAATGCGAAATCCAGGATCGTGAAGACCAGCGCAATCCACTTGTAGTTCGACTCCCGGCGGCTAGGCAGCATGCTGTAGGCGACAGTCGCCAGCGCGCCGATGACAGGGACGAGAATTATGACTGTTAGTAAGTATCGCTCCATAAATTAAGGTCGCAACGCGACGACTCCGAAGTATGCAAAAAAGCCGATGACCGCCAGGGCCCCCAACAAGATGATCGCTGCGTAGCCCCGCACAAATCCCGCCTGGAGATTGCGTACCAATCCGCCGGTTTCAGTTACCACCTGCCCCAATGAATGAAGGAAACCGTCGATCACTCCCACGTCGAATATTTTCCAGAGTCCTTCGCGCGAACCCACTTTGATTGGACTGATGATCGAGGCGTCGTAAATCTCATCGACGTAGTACTTGTTTTCCAGAACGCGCGGCAGTTGAAGCAGGGGCCGCTTCTTAAAGACTAACCACCCGATCGCAATTCCGATCGCCGCAATCAGTACAGATACCAGAGTCAGGATTCGCTCCATGCGAATTTCTTCCGGCGAGTGATGGGCGGCGGCTGTCTCGTGCGCCTCGCCGAGCGGTGCAAACGCGGGGGCGCCATCGTGTGGCTGCGGCGGCGGCGAGAGCCAAACCGGTCCATGTGTATCTGACCCACCTATATCACCCGCATGATCATCTCGTGCAGGAGTTTTAGCGATCACCGGATCGAGTGTTTGCTCGATGTAGTTAACCGGATGTCCGGAGACTAACGATCCCAGCGCGTAGGGCACGCCGATGAAGCCGCCTAACGAAGAAAGCACTGCCAGGATAATCAAAGGCACGGTCATCACCCATGGAGACTCATGAGGCTCATGGACTCCGCGGTGATGCGATTCATCATCCTCCTCGTGGGTTTCTTCATGATGCTGAACCGTCTTCTCACGAAAGCGTTCACTCCCCCAGAACGTCATAACCATCATCCGCGTCATGTAAACAGCGGTCAGCAACGCGGTGAGTGCGCCGATGCCCCACAGCAGTTTGCTCCACACGGGACTCGGCAACCCAAACGTACTCGCGCTCCAGGTCTTCCACAGAATCTCGTCCTTGGAAAAGAACCCGGCAAAGATCGGTATGCCTGAGATCGCCAGCCAGCCCGTCAGCATAGTGGCAAACGTGACCGGCATGTATTTCTTGAGCCCGCCCATTCGCCGCATGTCCTGTTCGTGATGCATGCCGTGAATCACAGAGCCGGAGCCAAGGAAGAGGAGCGCCTTGAAGAACGCATGCGTGATGACATGAAAAATCGCGGCGGTAAAGGCGCCGACACCGCAAGCCAGGAACATGTAGCCGAGCTGCGAAATGGTTGAGTAGGCGAGTACCTTCTTGATGTCGTTCTGGGCCAGGCCGATCGTGGCCGCGAATATCGCGGTCGCGGCGCCGATGATGGCGACAATGAACATCGCCGTCGGCGCGTGTGTATAGATGGCCGAACATCGCACGATCATGTAAACGCCGGCAGTGACCATTGTCGCGGCATGGATCAGCGCGGAAACTGGAGTCGGCCCGGCCATCGCATCAGGTAGCCAGACGTAGAGTGGAATCTGAGCGCTCTTGCCCGCGGCGCCGATAAACAGCAGCACGGCGATTGACGTAACACCCCCCGCGAATATCGCTTGCCAGGTGAAAGGGTCGACTGACAATGACGCAATGGTCTGGAACGCACTAACAACGCCGTGATCCGGTTTATTAAAGAAACTAACCGAGCCCGTCAGCGTAAACGTCAGCATAATGCCGAGTACGAAGCCCCAATCGCCGACACGGTTGGTAATAAACGCTTTCTTGGCAGCGTCGCCTGCTTCCTTGCGGTCAACGTAATAACCAATCAGAAGGTAAGAGCAGAGACCGACGCCTTCCCAGCCGACGAACATCAGAAGGAAGTTGTCAGCCAACACCAGCGTCAGCATCGCAAACATGAAAAGGTTCAGAAACGCAAAAAAGCGGTAGAACCCCTTGTCGCCGTGCATGTAGCCGGTAGCGAAAACGTGAATCAGAAAACCCACGAACGTAACAAACAGCGCGTAGGTGCCGCTGAGCCGGTCCATTGCCAGACCAAAGTCTGCACGGAAGCTGCCGACCTGAATCCACGTCCAGAGATGATCGAAGACAGGCTGGGTAGAACGGACCGCGCCATCTGATTTGAAAGCAAGATAAAACGCGACAATGGTAGAAAGACCAACTGCGGCGCAGGCCACGAAGCCGATAAACTTCTCATTTCGCACACGCCGGCCCAGGAACCAGTTAATGGCCGCGCCCGCGAGCGGTGCGAAAATGATCAGGCTTAAGAGATTATTTTCCATCTACCGATTACTTAACAAAAACGCCATTCGTTTAGTACGCGGACTTGTCCGCTGCGGCGGGCACAAGTGCCCTATCTAAACGGGAGAGCGCTCTTTTCCGCAGCTTTTTACAGTTTCAAAATGCTGGCATCATCCACATCGAGCGATTCGCGGTTGCGGAAAATCGCAATAATGATGCCCAGTCCGACAGCGGCTTCAGCCGCAGCCACCGTCATCACAATGAAAACAAAAAGCTGCCCCGTAACATCCTGAAAGAAACTCGAAAAGGCGATGAACGTCAGGTTCACAGCGTTAAGCATGAGTTCGATGCACATGAACATCGCGATCACGTTGCGCTTTATGATTACGCCAGCGGCCCCTATCGTAAAAAGGATCGCCGAGAGCGCCAGGTACCAGGATAGTTGTGGCTCCATAAATCGTTCCTACTCCCGCTTCTCCGGATCCGATTGAAACCGAACGCCCATTAATCGCGCTGCTTCAGCTGTGGTATCGGCTTCGACCGGCCTGTTGTCATCCCCGGCTGCGGGATTTAAGAAATCTACCGGCAGGACCTGTACGCCCGGAACGACGCGCGCCGTCGGTGACAAAATGCTGGTCCGCCGCGCCAGCGACATAGCACCCACGATTGCCATCAATAACAAGATTGAAGTGACTTCGAAAGGCAGCAGATATTTGGTGAACAGTCCGGTGCCGATCGATGACGTGAGTCCGACATTCGAAACGTTCCCGGGAATTCTTCCGGGCGCCGTTTGCACCGAATAGAGAATGAAGGCCGTCTCGCCGACCAGGATGGCGGCCATGCCAATCGCCGCCGGCACCAGCCACTTCATGCGTTTGCGACGCGGCTCCAGGTGTTCGACGTTGAGCAACATGATCACAAAAATAACCAGGACCATAATGGCCCCGGCGTAGACGATAACTTGAACCGCAGCGATAAAGGGCGCCGCCAACATTACGTATAGCGACGCCAGGGCAATGAATACGCCAATCAGCGAAATCGCACAGTAAAGCGGATTGCTCTGCGAGACCACGCCGATCGCACAACCGATGGCCAAACCGGCGAAGAGAATGAAGAGGATTGTGGTCATCGAGAACCGGTAAATGGTGAATGGTAAATGGTAAATGGTTCGGAAAAATGCAAACCTGCCACCGGCTTAATCAAGCCTTCTGATTTAATTCTCAGTGCCGCCTCTGTGTTCTCTGTGTCTCTGTGGTGAATACACTTTAAGCAAGAACCACCACAGAGGACACAGTGGACAAACAGAGTTTTATGCCGTCGTAAAGAACACGACTGTGGCCGTCAAGATAATGTTCAAAATCGCCACCGGCAGAAGAAACTTCCATCCGAAGTCCATCAACTGATCGAACCGAAAACGCGGCAGAGTGCCGCGCAGCCAAATATACAAAAACAGAAAGAACAAAATCTTGGCGAAGAAATACAGCACGCCCAGCAACGGGAATTGCGCCACACCCGGTCCATTCCAACCGCCCAAAAACAATGTCGTCGCCAGCATTGAGACGGTGATCATGTTGATGTACTCAGCGTTGAAGAACAGCAAAAACTTTATGGAGCTGTATTCAGTGTGAAAGCCCGCTACCAATTCCGTTTCGGCTTCCGGCAAGTCGAAAGGCACGCGGTTGGTTTCAGCGATCGCGGCAATCAGATAAAGAATAAATCCCAGCGGCTGATAAAAAATGTTCCAGTTGAGCCCATACCAGCCTGACTGCTGTTCGACCATCGTGTAGATGTCCAGAGTTCCTGAGATCAGGACGACGCCGATGAGTGAAAGGCCCAGCGCGAGCTCGTAAGAAATCATTTGGGCCGCGGAACGCAGTCCGCCCATCAGGCTGTATTTGTTATTCGAAGACCAACCGGCGAGTGCAATTCCATAAACGCCGACTGACGTGACGCCCAAAACGTAAAGCAGGCCTACATCGAATCTCGCAAGCACGAGGGGAAACGTGCCGAGATACGGAATTGTGACAACTGGTCCAAAAGGATAGATGGCGATGGCCATGATTGCTGTGACGATGGCAATCACGGGCGCCAGCAGAAAAACAAAACGCGTGGACTGATCCGGAACCAGGTCCTCCTTCATCATTGTCTTGATGAAGTCGGCAAAGGGTTGAAGCACGCCACCGAAGCCAACCCGGTTTGGTCCCAGTCGTCCCTGTATGAATGCAAGCACTCGCCGTTCGGCCAGCACAGTCACCGCGCACAACAGCATGATCGTCAGAAAGGCGATGCTGATCGCCACGATCATTAGGGCCGAGTGAATGTAAGGGTTATTCAGGTCCATGCTTACGTTGTAGGGGCGGCACTCCGTGGCCGCCCCACGCATCGTTTCAAGTCTCTATAGGGGTCCCCGCGAACCTCGCCCCACGTTTGGGGCGGCCACGGAGTGCCGCCCCTACTAATCTCCCGACACCGCCACCTCGTTTCGAAGATCTGCGTCCACGGTAATCTGGTACAGCGGCGAAACTCTGACCGTTTCCGGACGTGGATTTCCCGAGGCTAGCAGATGAAACTGCGGCACCTTGTCGGTTAACGTCCCGATCTTGAATAACTCGTGTCCGACCTTTGGGGTCTCAAAAAGTTTTTCTCCTGAGCCAGGCATCGCTTCAACCCGTTCGCCTAATGTTTTTAGCTCTGCCGAAAGATCGCGCGAGTCTACAATCTTGTATTTGGCCTGCACGGGATTGGTCTCATCTTTCAAGACGGGATAACGAAGGCCCGCGTAAGCCGGAATCTGCTCGGCGATTTCGCGAAACACCGCGCTGGCTGAAAGCTCAAAACCGAAATTCATCTCCAACTCCATCGCCAGCTGCGCCGTGATCATCCAATCCGGTTTAGACTGATGGACGGGCGGAATCGATTGTCGTACACGCTGAACAAAGCCGTCGTTGTTGGTAAACGTGCCATCGATCTCGGCATAGGATGCTGCAGGCAGGACCACGTCAGCGAAGGCCGTCGTCTCGGTTTCAAAAAGCTCTTGCACCACCAGGAAGTCGAGTTTAGTTAACGCCGCTTGCCGGTTGTGCAATTGGTCCGGAAGAAAACTCCCCACTACATACATCGCCCTAACCGGGTCACCGGCGGCGTCGAGCATTTGCCCGACGCTCATTCCGGTATCCATCATTCCCATGTCATGGGCGCCGACACTGTTGTTGTAGATTGGAAGCGGATGTAACAAGACCCTTCGCTCGTCGCTTCGTAACGATTGAGGCAGTTGTGCGATAACGGCCTGGGCCTCAGCACTCAATTCGCCGCTGAACATAATGACGACGTCGCCTTGAGTGCCGGCGATTGTTTGCCGGACAGTCTCGAACAGTCCGTCATCGATTCCGCTTTGTTTTGTCGCCAACCGGTCATTCGACTTTTCAGCAAGAGCAAGGACCACCGCGTCTTCGGTTCCCGTCAGAATGTGAATAAATTGCGAAGCTTGTTCCACCATCCGAATCCGGCGGCTGTTGAAGATGATCAAGTTGGCGGCGCCGTTGCGGACAGCCTGGCGAATCTGCTTGCCTGTCAGCGGTTGAAGCTCTTCGGGCTCGCCGCCAATCAAAATGATTGTTTTTGCATATCGGATGTCGCGATGCGTGGCGAGCGGCCCACCGAGATTATCGAAGAAGGGCCTTAAGCTGAATGCGTCTGTGGTGGTGTAGTTGGTGGTGCCCACCAGCTCGGTCGCAAACTTGTAAAGTAAATAATTTGCTTCGTTGGTTATGCGCGGACTGCCAACGACGCCGATCGAATTTGGTCCATGAGCATCAGCGACTTCATCCAGCTTTCGCGCCACGTGACGAATCGCCTCATCCCAGGTTGCCGGAATCAGTTTGCCGCCTTTCTTATAGCGAATCAGTGGCGTGCGAATGCGTTCTTCGTGATTCACAAACGGATGTCCGAAGCGGCCCTTAATGCAGAGAAACTCGCCGTTCAGGCCGTTCACATAACGGTCGCGTGCAACCACTCGCATCAGATCTCCTGAGCGAGAGCCGAGCGACATCTGGCAACCGTCCGAACAGAAGTTACAGGTAGAAACTGTTTGCGCGAGTTCCCATGGACGCGCCTGATGGCGGTAGGTTCCGTCGAGTAGAGTGCCCGTGGGACAGACCTCGATGCAGTTGCCGCATTGCGAACAGTCGAGCCAGCCGCCGTAAGTTCCGATGACCGTATTGGCGCCGCGCCCGCCGGCTTCGATGGCGTCTTCGCCCATCCATTCATCGCAAACACGCGTGCAGCGTTTGCAGAGAATGCAACGCTGCGGATCGTTGGCCACGATGGGCGAGAGATATCTTTCGGGGTAGTAGTTTTTCTTTTCAGTAAAACGTTCTTCGAGGCCGCCCCAATCGAAAGTCATCTCCTGCAGTTCACACTCGCCGCCGCGATCGCAGACAGGACAATCAAGCGGGTGATTGGCAAGAAGAAACTCGAGCATCGAACGCTGAGCTTTCTCAATTTCGTCGGATTGCGTGGTCACCACCATGCCGTCAGTGCAGATGATGGTGCAGGACGTTTGTAGCTTCGGCATCTTCTCGATGCGCACGAGGCACATGCGGCAGGAGGCCTGAAGCGCGAGGTCGGCGTAATAACAGAACGACGGAATGTCGAAGGCCTTGTCGCGGCAGACATCGATCAGCCGCGCGCCCTTGGGCACTTCGAATTCCTTGCTGTTGATCGTGACTTTGATTACTTCAGTTGCCATTAGTTATGAAATTGCTTTCAGACCTCTCTCCTGCTCAGTTATGCGGTCGATCATGGCCTTGAGTTGTCTATATTCGTCTTCCGTCATAAATGCGCAAGGTGCAATTTCGTTTGGCCATTCTCACATTAATCATCGAAATCCTTTGTGGGAGCGCTTTGATTACTTCGGTCAGCGTTTGTTAAAAAGCTTTAACCAACTCATTAACTGTTAGGTCCGCTGAGCGAATTAGGCTCCTCAAGGTTCCCTTTGCGACTTCCTTATGATCAGGAATGGAAAGTGAAGCGACTTCGCCTCCCTTCGTCATGACTGCTACTCTGCCGTGCGACTCGCCACCCGAGTTTTTCAAAGGTCCTCACTACTTCCTTTCCACTGAGAACCGGCAACGTAGCCATCAGGCCGCCACCTCGACCTGCTTCGTCTCGATGGTCAGGGGAAGTCCCTTCTCACTCCTTACTTGAAGGCAAAGCTTAATGGCATCTTTCACGTTTTCCAGAGCTTCCTCTTTGGTCTTGCCCTGGCTAACACAACCGGGAATCGATGGACACTCAACACTCCAAACGCCATCTTCATCCCTATCTACTGTCACATTGAAAACCATAGGGTCTCCTTTCGCTGCGGTCCGATGCAGCCTCGATCGCTAGCTTCATCGTCAAAGGTCCGTGTGAAACTCGCTATTATTCCTTCAATCTGTTGCAAAGGAAGATCACCGACATCGCTTCGAAGTGACCGCGCAAATG
This sequence comes from Pyrinomonadaceae bacterium, assembly GCA_035630655.1. Classification (GTDB taxonomy): domain Bacteria; phylum Acidobacteriota; class Blastocatellia; order Pyrinomonadales; family Pyrinomonadaceae; genus PSRF01. Next base: position 6,288 of record DASQKG010000326.1, on the reverse strand, counting down.
AATCTCTGTCTGCCTTGGCAGCCGCAATCTGGGCCCGCAAGAAGTTCTCTTCTGCTTCAAGCTTAATCGGCAATAGCGCGGCTCGCGCGGCGTCAGCCGCTTCTGCTTTGGCATGGTCTCCTGCTTGACGAGCCCTGAAAGACTCGGCAGCGAGAGCCATATCCTTGATTGCCAGTTCAGCAAGCGCGCTAAATGCCGCTTGATACTCTCGTTCTCTATCCAACACGTGGCACACTCTCCCTCGCTGGAGCGAGATGCTTTCTGAAATCTTCAGGAAATCGCTTGATCGCCGACTGAATGGGCCAGGCCGCCGCATCGCCGAGCGGACAAAACGATTTGCCTTCAATGTTGTCGCAGAGATCCAGCATCAATTGCGCATCTTCCGGTCGCCCATTACCGGCGGCGATGCGTTTGAAAACTTTCACCAGCCAGTCAGTGCCTTCCCGGCACGGCGTGCACCAGCCGCACGATTCGTGTTTGTAAAACTCGGTCAGGTTTTTGGTTGACTCAAAAACGTCGACTGTTTCGTCCATCACGATGAAACCACCGGAGCCGACACTCGAACCGCCTGCTACCAACCCTTCATAATCCATGCGCACGTCTTTGCCGATGATTTGATCTGCGCGCATGATGTAGACCGAAGAGCCGCCGGGAATTACCGCCTTCAGTTGTCTGCCGTCCAACATGCCGCCGCAGTCTTCCATGATGAACTTCTCCATGTCGTCGTAGCCCATCGGAAGTTCATAGACGCCGGGGCGATTCACATGACCGGACACGGACCAAACCTTTGTGCCGCCGCTTTTTTCCGTCCCGAGTTTTTGATAGGCCTCGCCGCCCATCTTGATGATGTCAGGCACGGCGGTCAGCGTTTCGACGTTGTTGACCACGGTCGGACACGCGTATAGACCAGACACGGCCGGGAAGGGAGGCTTCATCCGCGGATGGCCGCGCATTCCCTCAAGGGAGCTGAGCAGCGCTGTTTCTTCACCACAGATGTAAGCACCGGCGCCGGTATGCGTATAGATTTCTGAAGAGAAATTTGAGTTGAGAATATTCTGGCCCAGGAGTCCGGCGGCGCGCGCTTCGTCCAGCGCGATGTCCATAATGTCGATGAGATATCTGTATTCGCCGCGCGTGTAGATGTAATTCGTTTTCGCTCCGAGGGCGAAAGCAGCGATCAGCATGCCTTCAAGCAGCATGTGCGGATCGCGTTCCATCAGGTAGCGGTCCTTGAAAGTGCCCGGCTCCGATTCGTCGGCATTGCAGACTACATACTTCGGCTTCGGCGAATCCTTGGGAACGAAGCTCCACTTCATCCCGGTGGGAAATCCAGCCCCGCCGCGTCCACGTAGGGCAGACTTCTTCACTTCATTGATCACGTCGTCGGGCGACATTGAGCTCAGCACTTTCTGAAGTGCTTCGTAGCCGCCATGTTGACGATAGACGTCCAGCGAGCGCGAGTTTTCCAGATGAACTCTCGCGAGCTGAAGCGGTTCACATCCTATGGCGCCGATGAACATTATGGGTAAATGGTGAATCGTAAATGGTAAATCTCTGTGCGTCCTCTGTGTTCTCTGTGTCTCAGTGGTGGCTCCTAGGTGGCAAACATTCACCACAGAGGCACAGAGAACACAGAGGACGCACAGAGACGCGCCCCTTTTGTTATGGTAGCGAATCGAGTATCTGATCCACCTTCTGCGGCGTCAGGTTCTCGTGGTAATCAAAATTCAATTGGAACATCGGCGCTGTGCCGCAGGAGCCCAAACACTCCACCAGCGAAACCGTAAACTTTCCATCAGCCGTTGTTTCACCGGGCTTAATTCCAAGTCTGGTGCAGACGTGCTCTGTAATGCCCGGCTCACCCATAATCTTGCATGAAAGCGTTTTGCAAATCTGTATGTGATATCTACCGACCGGCTTCGTATTCAACATCGAATAGAAGGTGGCCACTTCCCAGATGTCTGTAATCCGCAGCCTCAGTCGATTCGCGAGATACGCGACTCCCGGAGGATCAAGGTAGCCACGCTCGCGTTGCACGATGAACATCAGCGGGAGAATCGCTGAACGCGCAACTGGATATTTCGCCAGATGCCAATCAATTTCCTTCTCCACCTCTGGAGAAAACGACGCCACCTCGTCGCCGATATCCACCGGCTGCGATAGGGGCTGGATTTGTAATAACTGGCTCATCTTCTCACTGTGCTTATCTATCTATCTCCCCCAAAACGATATCCAGCGATCCGATAATGGCCACCACGTCAGCGACCATCTCGCCGTCGACCATGTCGGGAAGCGCCGACAGATTCACAAAACTTGGCCCACGGAAATGCACACGAGCGGGTTTCGGTCCACCGTCGGATTTGACGTAAACGCCCAGTTCGCCCTTCGACGCTTCAATGGGGTGATAGACCTCGCCCGCCGGAACATCAAAACCTTCGGCAACGATCAGGAAGTGATGGATCAGCGCGTCCATGTGCTTCTTCATCGCTTCGCGATCGGGCAAAACAACCTTTGGTGCGTCTGCCTTGACCGGCCCGGGCTTTAGTCTCGAGAGCGCCTGCTGCACGATCTTGTGGGATTCCTTCATCTCGCGCATGCGCACGAGGTATCGCGCCCAAACATCGCAATCACTTTCTGTTGGCACTTCGAAGTCATACTTCTCGTAGCTGCTGTAAGGGTTCGCGCGCCTGATGTCGAGGTTAACGCCGCTGCCACGGAGGCATGGACCGGACAATCCCCAGTCGATCGCGTTTTCCGCGCTGATTATTCCCACACCCTGCGTGCGCTTTTGAAAAATTCTGTTGCCGGTGAGCAATGTATGAAACTCATCGACCGATTTAAGAAAGCCATCCTGAAATTGCTGTACGCGGCGTTCGAAGCCGGCAGGCAAATCCATCATCAAACCGCCGATGCGGAAATAGGAGGGCGTCAAACGTCCACCCGAAGCCGCTTCGATTAAATTGAGAATCTTCTCGCGCTCGCGGAAGCAGTAGAAGAAAACCGACATCGCGCCAATGTCCAGCGCGTGCGTGCCAAGCCAGACGAGATGCGAGCCGATGCGCTGGAGCTCACACATCAACACTCTGATCGTTTGAGCGCGGTCGGGAATTTCCAGACCAAGAAGTTTCTCAACCGCCATCACGTAGGCAAGGTTGTTTCCCAACGGATTCAGATAGTCCATCCGGTCCGTGATGACGATGCCTTGCTGATATTTCTTATATTCAAAGAGCTTTTCCATCCCCGTGTGGAGATAGCCTATGTCCGGCGTGGCCTTCACCACCATTTCGCCATCGAGCACCAACTCGAGACGCAGCACGCCGTGCGTTGACGGGTGCTGCGGACCCATCGAGATCGTCATCTGCGTGTCGAGCGGTCGATCGACGATCTCAAACTGCGGCGGAACGTTTACGTTGGTGCTCATCGCTAATTCAGTGTGCCGTTTGGTGAATGGTGAATGGTGAATGGTGAATGGAAGGAAAGAACCGTCCGCGTAGTGCTTCTGTCGTGCTCCTATTTACCATTCACCATTTACCTGCTTCACCTATTTCAACGAATACGGCTCATAACCACGCAAGGGAAAATCCTTGCGCAGCGCGTGCCCTTGCCAGTCTTCCGGCAAAAGAATTCTGCGCAAGTCGGGATGCCCGTCAAAGATGACGCCGAAAAGATCGTACGTCTCGCGCTCGTGCCAGTTTGCCGTCCGCCAGATACCTGTCACGGTTGGCACGTGAACGTTCTCTTCGTGCAATAAAACTTTCAGTCTCAAACGATGATGCTTTGTCGTCGAGAACAGGTGATAGTTGACTTCGAAACGTGGCTCTTCCTCAACGCCTCGATCAGCGCCGCAAAGGTCAGCCAGAAAATCAAACCTTGAATCCGGCTCAGACTTGAGCGCGGCGCACACGTCGACGATGTGCTCCCGCGGCACGATTGCGGTGACCTCGCCGTGTGCCTCAATAATCTCGGTTATCCAGTGAGAGTGTTCACGCTGCAACGCCGTCACCAAACGGGACGGCGTCGATGTGGTTTCGGAAGTTGTGGCAACTGGCTCTGGCAAATTGCTTTCGTTGTCTGCCCCAGTGGTCATGAATCTATCACGTCGAAGTTCGATTTCTATGACGAGCGCCGACGCTCGTGCCTGGAAGCAATCGAATACGGTCGTGCTTCAGGGAGCACATTCTGCTGGGCTGTCGATCCATCTGTTACCGGTAAAGTGCCCGGGACGAAGGCCGCCCGCGCTTCGTCTTCCGGAATGTCTTTGCGGTCGCGCACTGATTCCTTCGAGACTTTGTCCTGCAACATCATCACGGCGTGAATCAGCATTTCGGGGCGGGGAGGACATCCCGGTATGTAAACGTCTACCGGCACAACCTTGTCTACGCCCTGAACGATAGCGTAGTTATCAAACACGCCGCCCGAAGTTGCACAGGCGCCCATTGATATGACCCATTTGGGCTCAGGCATCTGGTCGTAAATGCGACGCAGCACAGGCGCCATCTTTCGCGAAACGCGTCCGGAAACGATCATTACGTCGGCCTGGCGCGGGCTGGCGCGGAACACTTCCGAACCGAAACGCGCGAGGTCGTTGCGCGAAGAGGTTGCGTTCATCATCTCGATCGCACAACAAGCGAGACCAAACGTCGCCGGCCAAAGCGACGACTTGCGCGCCCAATTAATGAGCGAGTCGAGCCGGGTAGTCAGCACTTCCGGCAGGGCTTCCGCGATGACGTTTTCGAGTCCCATATAAATCCTTAACGCGGTTTAGGTTTAAATTCCAGCTTGCGGCTTCGATTCGTAAAGCACAACCTAAAGGTTGAACTCTGAACTACAAACCCGAAGTTTAGAGTTCAAGCTTCAGCATGCGTCGGGTCAGCCTAAGGGCTGACCTTAACCCTAGGCCGCAGTTTGCGTACGTTGAAGATTTCGCTTCTCCACGTCCGCCAAAAGTCGCGCTTCGGCTTCGGCATCGCTACGCGCGCTTTCAGTCCAGTTAAACGCGCCTTTCTTGACCACGTATACATAACCCGCAAGCAGCAGCCCGACAAAGACCATCATTTCCACGTAGACAATAGTCCGCAATCCATAAGCCGGGCTGGCAAGCGTTTTGAAAACCACAGCCCAGGGCATTAGGAAAATGACTTCAATATCAAACAGGATGAAAATCATCGCGATCAGGTAAAACTTCACCGAGAACCGCTCACGTGCCGTGCCCACGGGATCTTTGCCGCACTCATAGGGCATCATTTTCGCGCGCGTGCGTTTACTCTGTCCGACAAACTGAGAAAGCACGATGTTGCCGACCGCAAAACCAGCTGCGACGATGAACATCAGCAGGATCGGCAGGTAGTCGTAAAGACGAAACGGCATAATTCAGTTTCTGCCAGCGTGACAAGTGACGAGTGATAAGTGACAAGCAAGAAGGTTTTGCTTTTTACTTGTCACCTGTCACTCGTCACCATATCTAGTCAGACGATTGCATATCTGACGCCATGGCTTCGGCGACTGATCAAGTATTCAGATTGAGAATCATTGTACAAGCCGCATCGTAGACGAACTGATCAGGGGTGTCAAGCAACGTTATCCGGCGCAAAATGGCCGTAGAAATTGTTAATTGACCCTGCAAAATTGGCTGTGTTAAGTTCGATTCAGCGTGCGATACCGGCCTGGCCTAAGCTCGGCTGAACCATCCAAATCATGTAAAGCAAACTGTTAGTTTGCGGTGGTCGGCAAAGAGTCACGTTACGCCACATACGCAAACTAACAGTTTGCGTTACGGTTTACCTGCTACCCAACAAAATCGTGATAACCGGCTTCAATACAGACATAGAGCACGATGGCGTGGTCTATCACGTGCAGACCGAGGACAAAGGGCTCGAGTCACCTTTGATCCTCTCGCTTGTTTATTCGGGCGGGGCGATTCTCGCGAGTAAGCGGTCGCGATACGAAGATCTGATTGCGGCCGGCTTCGACGAAGAATTGCTCGCGCAACGACTTAAGCGGCAGCATCGCCTGATCTGTGCGGCAATCAATGCCGGACGCATTGAGGACCTCAAGCGGATGGGCCGCGTTGAAGAGAAGGTTGAGACCGGGTCGCCGGAGATTCCCCAGACCCTTGTCGATGAACCAGCCGTTGTCGATGAACCAGCCGTTGTCGATGAACCAGCTGTAGCGTTTGAATCGCTGGCCGCGGCTAAGACCGCGGCTCAGGAGTCAGCGCTTGAGCCGACGCCCGCTCCGGTAGTATCGCCGGAGCCCGACGATATTCGATCGCTGCTGGTCAGCAACTCG
>DASQKG010000325.1:0-3086 GCA_035630655.1 Pyrinomonadaceae bacterium | reverse complement strand
TCCGCATCACCGAGGCGATCGTCACCGGAATAAGTTTCCTCGGCGCCGGGACAATTTTTCGCCGGGAAGCCAGTGAGCAAGTCCAGGGCCTAACAACCGCGGCCTCTATTCTCTTGTGTGCCGCTGTCGGAATCAGTGTAGCTTTGCACCAATTTGTCCTTGCCGTCGGGGTTACGTTGCTTGCGTTAATAGTGCTGCGCGGGTTAACCGGGGTTGAAACCCGGCTCAACGGGAAGAAAAAGGATAAAGCGAAATAATCAGGACCTGAGCAACTCGCCGCGCAACCCCAGGTGCCGTCTGCCGACTCTAAGGTGCATCGCTCGAGATTGAAGCAACTGAAGACTTAGCCGTACCCCGAAAAGGCAATGAGCTTCTTCCTCAACTCCGAACGCAAGACCATTAAATACTGCTGCCTGGCTGTGTTTTTGCTGTTATTTGGCCAGCCACCAAAGGCCGAAGGTCAGTCGGGACGCCGGACCAGTAAGCCGCAACCTGAAAGCAGTCCCCTTCCCAAACCAGTTGCTTCGCCAAACCCCGAAACAATCGCTTCACCGCCGCCCGGTAGTCTCAAACATAATGTACGCGTACTGATAGGTCGCCAGTCGACGTCAAGACACCTTCAGAGCGAAGACGTCATCTTTGCCAGTTTTGTTAAGCGCCTGAATTCATTTCCAAATGTCACCACCAGTGCGATTGGAGAGTTGAAGCGGCAAGAGGCTGTGATTCAGGCGAAGAATGTTTCCGACTCGTTTGTAGTGCTGCTCAGTTTTGAAATTGACAGCTTTCAAAACGGCACGATCATTCTCAACTCGCCCGATCTGCAAATCGAGTATCAGATACTGGCGCCACGGACTGGGAAGAAACTTACAAACGGCAAGATTTACTTTCAGTCAATTGGCGGCGGCAGAATGCGCAGGAGCGAATGGCCAGGGGGCACTCCGATCAGAATTACCGCCGAAGCTGCCGGGACGGAGGTTGCCGAATTTGTTCACGACTGGCTGCGACTCGATGAAGCGCGCAGTCAGAAACCCTAAAGAGCATCCGCAGATTATTGGGATCGCGGGCGTCCCGCCCGCCGCGGATGCTAGGACTAATCCGGAGCGTTCAGAACAAGATAACCAACGAGGCGGGCGGGACGCCCGCGGCTTCATCCAATGCGGCGCCCAGTCGTCGCAGCCCCTCGGTCAAGCTTTCGGTATCGCCACCCAATCCGATCCGAAAGTGAGATGGGCTTTCAAAGAAGCGCCCAGGCACAACCGATGTCTCGTATTTCTCTCGCAACAACGTGAACAGTTCCTCGGCGCTTCCCTGCCTCATGCGGGGAAACATTATTGAGCCGGAACTCGGCCTGATCGATTCCAAATCACTTCGGCTGTCCAGAAACTCATTAAGAAGTTGACGATGGTGGTCTAGCCGGCTTCGTGATTTCTCTGCTAAACCTGCCAACTGTTTGAGCGCGACAACACTAAGCCGCTCGCCTGCATGCACCGGACTGGCGGCGAAGAGATCGTTGAGCCGCCACAAGCGTTCCGCTATTTCGGGTTCCGCAAAAATCCAGCCGCAGCGCAGTCCGCTTAATCCAAATGCTTTCGTCAAACTGCTGGTAATAACAAACTCTTTGCCGAGATGAAAAGACGTGGGTGGCATATTCCGAAAAAGCATCTCGAGATAAACCTCGTCTACCAAGACACGCGCGTTCACCCTCCGCGCAATCTCTCCGATTTCCTTCAACGTCTCTTCGTCAGTAACCACGCCGCTGGGATTATGAAAGTTGGTGATAACTATCAGACGAGTGTTTGTGGTCACGCTTTTCTCAATCTCGGCCGGTAAGATGCGAAAGCCATCCTCGAATCGACGTTCGAACCTTTTCACGTTGGCCCCGAGATAGTGGGCCAGCGCCAATAACGGTTCGTAAACCGGACGCTCGATAACAACTTCATCCCCCGGATTAACCAAACCGGCCATGGCCAGATGGTTGGCGAAAGATGTCCCGGCAGCGGTGACAATGCTCTCCGTCTCAACTTGATAACGATCTGCAAGTGCGCGAATCAACGGTTCGTAGCCGTAACCGGAGTCACCGGTAATTTCCAATTCATTAAGACTGACATCGAGATCTTTCAACGTCAGATTCGCGAGCCCGCTGGTAGCGAGATTGAACCTGGCGCGCGAGCGCGTCTTGGCCCAGTGCATGTAGTCCGACTGCTTGGTTTGATTCATGAATGACGCAGCCTAACAGGCGTTTAGAGTACAACCTTCAAGTTGCCGGTTCGCAAGAAGCTAGCGTGCTGCTTACGAAGCCGCAACCTGAAGGTTGTACTCTGAACACCTGTTATCCCTCATCATTTATTTCTCGCTCGCCAAAAATAGAAGGCCGGAATTCCTGCCAGCAATATAGCCAATCCAATCAAGGTGTTGTTGGGATTTTTGTAAACCGTATTGATAACTACCAACCAACAGACAGCGACGAAGAGCGCGGTCGTAACAGGATGACCGGGCACTCTGGTGTAGCTCCTGGGCACCAGGAGCGCGGGCGTCTCGCCCGCCTCTTTGTCCGACTCGTTCTCAAGCTCCGGACTATTCTTAGCAACAGATACGGGTACTGGCGCCGCGGTCCCGCCCGCATCTTTGGCCACCTCGTTCTTGACCCCCAGATTAGTCCTACCCAACGTGGCGGGCGGGACGCCCGCGGCGCCAATCATCGCCCTGCGGCGAAAGATAAAAACGCATGCGGCAGTGGCCCCAAAGAAAATGAAATCGACGGAAACGACATAGTCCAGAATCTGTCCGTATTCTCCCCACAGCGCAATCGCAATCGCCAATACACCTTGAAGGACAATTGCGACGACCGGGACCTGCGTCCTTGGATTTAGTTTAGCCACGCTGCGAAAGAAGAGACCATCTTCGGCCATCGCGAAGTAAACGCGAGGCGCCGTCAACATTCCCTGGCTGAGGAAGCCCAGGGTTGAAATGGCAATTCCCACGGCAATCAGACGCGCACCGGTTTCGCCCAGTGCGAGTCGCATTACATCGGAAGCCGGCGTGGTTGTGTTGGCCAAGCCGGAACCTCCGAGCGCATAGACACAAAC
>DASQKG010000324.1:0-9010 GCA_035630655.1 Pyrinomonadaceae bacterium | reverse complement strand
AACAGTCCTGTATGATCAAACAAGCTTCTTCCGTTTCTCCGACAGGCAGGAATGCCTGTCCCACTATTGCCGCACTCGTGCCAAGATTGAGCCGAAGCGTGGTCGCGCCAAGCCGCGACCGGCCAAAGCGCCGCCGGGCCGGCGCACTCCAAGGAGGCGCCTCACTCCAAAGAGGCCCGACTTCCTGTTAATTCAGAACTCAAAGGTAGTCCCATGATATGTCGACTCCATTAATTAAGCTTTTGCCTCTGGTAGTCGCGCTAAGTCTGTCCCTAAGCTTCTCAATCTCCCGCGCCCAGCAGAAACCGCCCACAGACAAACCGGCAGAAGACGTCGTGCGAGTAAGCACCGACCTGGTGCAAACCGCTGTCATGGTTTTCGACAAGCAGTCACGCTTCGTAGAAAACCTCAAACCAGAACAGTTTCAACTGAGTGTTGACGGCAAGCCCGTACCGTTCGAATTCTTCGACCGCGTCGCGGCAGGTACTGCAAAAGAGCAGAAGCAAATTGAAGCAGTCGCAGGCGCAAAGAGAATCGAAAAGGTCACTGCCCCGACTGCATCTTACCGCGGCCGCACGATCATCTTTTTCATCGACGATCTCCATCTTGCTCTCGACAGTCTCGGCCGCACACGTTCGGCGCTGAATCGTTTTCTGGAACAAGAAATGACCCCGCTCGATCAGGTGGCATTCACTTCGGCCAGCGGACAGATAGGCTTCCTGCAACAACTTACCGATAACAAATCTGTCCTGCGAACGGCGCTGGCGCGAGTTAAGCCTCTACCTTACGTGGTCCTCGACACCGAGCAGCCGCGAATGTCCGAGTTCGTCGCCATCCGTATTCTCAATGGAGATCAGGACGCGCGGAATTTTTACGCGGAAGAGATGTTGAGACGAGGCCACCGCCAGGTGAAGGGCATTAACGTGAATGCCCTCTACGAAGCGGTGAAGAATCGCGCCCGGCAGATCGTGACCAGCTTTGAAGCGGTTACAGTCAACTCACTGACGTCTTTGGAAAACCTGGTCCGCACAACCGGCAACCTGCCAGGTCGTAAGCTAGTTTTCTTCATCTCGGACGGGTTCTACATCGAAACGAAAAACAGTGCCGGACCCGGCAATGATCGACTCCGGCGCGTTATCGATTCAGCCACGCGTACAGGATCGGTGATTTACACAATCGATGCCCGCGGACTCTTTGCGCCTTTTGCCGACGCTTCGGGAGAAAAGCCGTTTGATCCGTCAGGCCGCCTCGATCGCGCCAGCGTCGGAGAGGGGACACTTTCGCAGGATGGACTCAACGCGCTTGCAGGGGACACGGGCGGACGCTTTCTCAAAAACCAGAACTACTTTGATTCCTGGGTGGCGCGCATGCTTGACGAGACCTCCAACTATTATTTGCTGGCGTGGCGACCCGTTGAGGAGCAGAAAGGAGGCAACTTCAAACGCATCGAGGTGACCATTAACGGCCGACCGGATCTCACCGTGCGTTTGCCACGAGGCTTTCTTGCTGGTCAGGCAAAGACTGCCGCCAACGCGGAAGGCGAACTGGCCACCTCAGAGATTTCGGCAGCAACCCATATATCTTCAAAAAGCCCAGAGGCTGCCTTGATTTCTGCGCTCGGTGCACCGTCGGCGCGCAAGGGCTTGCCTACCACGCTTGCAGTCAGCTTCGTTGACGTGCCGAATATTGGTCCAGTGTTAACTGCCTCGACGCAGATGGCCAGTAATGTGCTCGGCTACGGAACAGACCACATGCAGCCGGCAGCAATAGATATCGCCGGAGTGGTACTCAACGATCAGGGCAAGCCGGCAGGAAGTTTCAAGACTCGTCTGAACGTGAATCCTTCCGCCCAGAGTGAGGCGGCCGCAGAACGTGCCGGAGTTATTTACAGTCATAAGTTGCCGCTCAAACCGGGTATCTACCAGGTAAGGGTCGCGGCGCGAGATGATCGGAGCGGACGAGTGGGCAGTGCGGCACAGTGGATTGAGATTCCCGACCTCGCCGGCAAAAAGCTAACAATGAGCAGTCTGCTGGTTGGTGGACAACTCATCGGTTCAGGCCAAAACCAAGCTACGTCTGAGCAGGTGCAATTCAGCGTTGACCGGCGGTTTGCCAGAGGCGCGCACCTCAACTTCCTTACTATTGTTTACAACGCGCTGTCTGGCAGCGGTGGTCTTCCGGAATTGCAAGCGCAAATTAAGATTTCGCGCGCGGGGCAGGCAATCGTTACCAGTCCTTTGCGTAAGGTTGTAGTCCAGGCCGGCGCAGACGCTGCTCGTATACCTTACGGAGCCGACATCGCGTTACAAACGTTGCCGGCTGGGCGTTATTTGCTTCAGGTGACGATTACGGACAAAGTCGCGAAGACCAGCGCCTCGCAACAGGTTTCGTTTGAGATTGAGTGACGTTTTAGGCGAAGGGCGCCTGTTTGGAGTGCGCCGGCCTGGCGGAATGGGGTAGAGGTTCAGTTTGATTTTAACGCTGAAAGCGTTAAAACCAAACGTAACCAATCCCGCAATCGCTACAGCTCGATCTGCACCGCCGAGATCACTTGCGGCAAGGCGCGCAACTCATCCAATGTTTCTCTTTTCAAGGGTGCGTCTACCTCAACCACCGCCATCGCTTCCCCGCCCCGTTCCTGACGGCCCAGATGAAAACGTCCGATGTTCACGCCGCCATCACCCAGGATCGTCCCGACGCGCCCGATGACACCGGGAACATCGCGGTTTCGCATGACTATCATGTGCCCGTCAGGAATCGCCTCAATGTGAAACCCGTCAATCTCGGTGATGCGGCCCTCGCGCGATTGCTCACCGAAACCAAAGATTGTCCCAGCCAGTGATTGCTCGAGTTCGTTACCTGTGATGCGTGTGCGTATAGACGGGACAAAGTCACCGCCGGCGCGATGGTAACTGGTCACCACACTTATCCCACGCTCTTCTGCAATCAAAAATGCATTGACCGCGTTTACTCGAGCGCTTACGTCCCGCAACAGACCAGCCAGGAAGGCGCGGGTTACGGGCGCAGCATTGAGTTCTACCAGTTCGCCAGCAAACTCAAGCTTAACTTCGCGGACAGCGCTGTCTGCAAGTTGTGCCTGAAACCTGCCGAGCTTTTCTGCCAGTTCAATATATGGACCAAGCGCGGCCAGTTCCTGAGCCCCGAGGGCTGCAACGTTTACGGCGCCTCGCAGTGCACCAGTTGAGAGGTAGTCGCGCATCTGCTCGGCAACGGTGAAGGCGACGCCCTCTTGCGCCTCCGTGGTCGAGGCACCGAGATGAGGTGTTACGACAACTTCATCGAGCAGCAGGAGTGGGTGATCTGCCGGCGGCGGTTCTTCGACAAAAACGTCGAGCGCCGCGCCCGCGACCGTCCCGGATTTAATCGCCTCGTAAAGCGCTGCCTCGTCGACTAACCCGCCGCGTGCGCAGTTGATCACGCGTACGCCTTTCTTCATTTTGGCAAATGCTTCTGTGCCGATTATCCCGCGCGTCTCCGAAGTCAACGGCGTATGGACCGTCAGGAAATCAGCGCTGGAAAGAACCTTGTCCAGGGCAGCCAGCTCAACCTCTGCATCGCGCGCCTGCTCCGGCGTGATAAAGGGATCAAACGCCACGATCTTCATCCCAAAAGCGCGGGCCCGCAACGCCACAGTTCTGCCAATTCGGCCCATGCCGACTATCCCTAGAGTCTTACCTTGCAGCTCCACTCCGATGAACGACTTGCGGTCCCAACTGCCAGACTTCAGGCTGCTGTTTGCCTGGGGAACGCGCCGGGCCAGTGCAATCAAAAGCGCAATCGTGTGCTCGGCAGTGGTGATCGTGTTTCCATCAGGCGCATTCATCACGACAATTCCGCGGGCCGTGGCCGCGGGCACGTCTATGTTGTCGACGCCTACACCGGCGCGTCCGACGACGCGTAGCGAAGGCGCGTTGTCCATCAAATCCGCAGTGACTTTTGTTTCACTGCGCACGACCAGGCCGGCACAACCAGAGAGGGCGTCGCTTAATTCCTGCGGGTTGAGGCGCGTCCGCTTCTCAACGCTGAAACCGGCGTCACGCAAAGGTTGAAGGCCTGTATCACTGACTTCATCAGCTACAAATATCTTGTTCTGGTTCATTGGTGCGCGGATTATAGCGGTTTTTATTTCGGAGTGTCTCTCAGGCAAGTAGTGATAAACTCCACCCCGGCTTGACACCAATTTTTGAGTAGGACAGACATTCCTGTCTGTCGAAGATGGGCAACATAGCTTGTGTTGGATTGACCAGCCTCTACCGATTGTCCGACAGACAGGAATGTCTGTCCTACTTTAGGAGCCAGTTAAATGATTAGGACCGTTTGTCTCAACAGTCAGACGAGGACGTTTGAAGAAAACTGCCTGTCGGCTGACATTAGTGAGCTGCGCATTGTAGAAGGAAACATTGTCTGGGCCGACGTCAGCGATCCGACCAGCAGTGACTTTGAAGAGCTGGCTGAAGAGTTTGGGTTTCACCCGCTCTCAATTGAAGACTGTCGCAACGAGCACCAGCGTCCGAAGATCGAAGAGTTTCCCGGATACTATTTTATTGTCCTCTACGAAGCCCAACTGGCTGGGCCCAACGACCGGCTCGAGTTGCGTGAGCTTAATATCTTTCTCGGCAAGAACTACCTGGTCACGGTGCATAGCCGCCCGATTCGCGCCATCGACACGGCCACGCGACTTTGGCACGAATGGCTTGATCAAGCGGATCACGGAGCCGGACTCCTCGCATATCTTCTCATCGATGCAATTGTGGATGACTACCTGCCCCTCCTGGACCTGGTGAGCGAGCATATGGACAGTCTCGAGGATTCAATCTTCGGTGAATGGCGGGCCGAAGTTATCGAAGAGATTTTCGGCGTCAAGAAAAAACTCCTTTACCTGCGCCGCTCGATTACTCCCCTTCGCGATGTTTTCAACACGATGCTGCGACGCGAACAGCCAATCTTCCCCCGGGAGATTCACATTTATTTCCAGGACGTATATGACCACCTCATCCGCGTGGCCGATACGATTGATACTTTGCGTGACATGCTCAGCTCAACGATGGACGCCTATCTGTCTGTGTCAGGCAATCGGATGAACAAGATCATGAAACGGCTGACTTCAATCGCTACTATCCTGATGTCGGTTACTTTGATTGCCGGTATCTACGGCATGAACTTTACTTTCATGCCGGAGCTCACGTGGCGCTACGGTTATGTCTTCGCGCTTCTTTCGATGGCGGGAGTGGGCCTGGCGCTTTATTGGTATCTGAAGAAAGTGGAATGGATATGAACAAACCGTTCAAGTATCTGATGGAACATAGAGTCGACCGTAAAAAAGAAAGGCGTGAAAATGCCGCACAGCTTGCGCCGCTGGAAGAGCAGCATAAAACCGCGGCTGTCTCGGTTCAGCAGGCGGGTGCGATTATTGTCGACAGCGACAATCTCAATCTGTCAAACGACGTTGCTGAGAGACGACGCGGAAAGCAGATCATGGGGATGGAACCAGTTGCGGTTGTAATCCTCATCTTCATCCTTTGCTTCATCGCTTTCATCGCCTGGCAGATTTCGCTAATGCCCGCGGAGTGATTCCGTGGTTCGGAGAAACGTAGTTCAGAGTTCAAACTTCAGTTTGGTTCTTCCGTAACTCCCTGTAGAGCTTGTTTGGAAATCTCGACGTGTCTTTACTTATCTTTGCCCCTCCGGGGCAAAGACAGCAAGCTGAAGCCTGAACTCTGAGCTTCATCCTTCCTTACATCGGACCGGCGTCTTCGATCTCGCCGCTCTCGTCGACCGCGCCATCAGGCGATGGACCTGGATCGGGTTTGGAGCTGCCGGAGTCTACATCAGCCTCAGTCTCTTCAAGATCGTCCAGCGTTTCTTTGCTGGTAGCATCCGAGTCAACGCCTGCCGTCTGCTCCTGGCCTTCGTCTTCCTTTTTTGATGATTCCATTATGTGATTCCTCCCTGAATTAACCAGCGAATACTAACTACCACAGCCACACCAATCGCCGCATAGACACCGGCGACGACGTCATCGGCCATTATCCCCAAACCGGACTTAAGTGATTCAAGCGTACGTGCCGGGTACGGCTTAACGATGTCGAAGAATCTAAAAAGTATGAACGCCAGAATCACCGACCACCAGGCCGGATCGATTAAGAAGGGCACGGCTAACAGCGCAATGTATTGTCCCGCCACTTCATCGATGACCACCTTGCCCGGATCTTTCTTGCCGGAAAGTTGTTCCGTACGCGAGGCTGCCCAAACCCCAACCAGTGTCAGCACAACCGCAACCAGCATTTCGAAAGCGATGATTGCGTAAAAGAGATGAAAGAGATTGATTCTGAATTCGATTGCAACGTCGAACAGGATCTTCATCAAGGCGCCGCGCACCAGAAGATAAAGGCCGACTCCAACCAGCGATCCCCACGTGCCCGGCGCCAGCGGCAGATAACCTACACCGCAGGTCGCAATTGACAGTGCTAAATAATCTTTCGCCGAACGCGCAGGCCGCGGAGGTGACACTACTTCCGCTGCCAGAACCGTCGGATTCAATTCATCGCTGGATTCTTTGATGGCCATTAGTGTCGGGCTCGTGAAGGTTACAGCGCGGCTCGGCCGCCCGATGTGCGGAAGGTCTGTGACCTTCCGGAATCTACCTTTCATTAATTTGGGGCTAGGCCCCCAAATTCTGGGGCGCAGCCCCGTCGAATTAGGCTGAGGCTTCGGTGGGGCAGAGCCGCCACCGCACATCAGGCGGCACAGCCGCTTTGCGTCCTATGCCACTATCCGTCCCACCAGATCGTATTGCTGCGCTTCAGTAATCAACACGTTCACCATTTCCCCCTCGACTGGTGTGAAGCCTTCCGGTGCGTCGTTAATCAGCACACAGCCGTCGATGTCCGGCGCTTGCGTTTCCATTCGTCCCTGCCAAAGAAGCTCGCTCTCGGTAGATTCGCCTTCGAAGATAACCCGCACTTCTTTACCAATCATTGTTTTGTGTTTACGTTTGGCAATCTTCGCCTGTTCTTTCATTAAACGATCGCGTCGTTGTTTTGCAATCTTAGGTTCCACTTTGTTCGGCAGATCGTACGCCGGGGTTCCTTCCTCGTCCGAATACGTGAATACGCCCACGCGATCGAATTCCACGTTTCTTACAAAGGTCAGCAGCTCTTCAAAATCCGCTTCTGTTTCGCCCGGGAAGCCCGTGATAAATGTCGTGCGTACGCCAATACCAGGGACCCGCGCGCGCACACGTTGAATCAGGCGCTCCAAACTTTGCCGGTTGCCGCCGCGTTTCATCAGTCTTAAAACATTCTGCGAAGCGTGCTGCAAAGGCATGTCGAGATACTTAACAGCTTTCGGTTCTTCAGCCATAACGTCGAGAAAGCCATCGCTGATATGCGTCGGATAGGTGTACATCACCCGCACCCACTCGATGCCGTTCGTCTGCGCCAGCTCGCGTAACAAATGGGCCAGGGCGTCGTCCTTGCCGAGATCTTCTCCATACCGCGACGAGTCCTGGGCCACGAGGATTAGTTCTTTGACTCCTTCTTCGGCGAGTTGATGGGCTTCGGCGACGATGGAACCAAAGCGGCGACTACGGAAATGACCGCGCATCTGCGGAATAAAACAGAACGCACACGGCCGGTCGCAACCCTCGGCTATCTTGATAAAAGCATAGTGGCTCGGTGTGGCCAGAACGCGTGGCGTCGATTCGTCGTAGAGATAGGTCGCGCTCTGATTGCCGAGCGGGATTACCGGCAATGAGCGCGTATTGATGTTCGGATCGCAGACCGCCAGGATCTCGTTGATTTGGCTGGTTCCAATGAATGCGTCGACTTCAGGCATTTCAGCCTTGAGTTCATCGCGATAGCGTTCTACCAAACAGCCGGCAACGATCAGCCTCCGGGCCTTGCCCTCGGTCTTTAACCTTGCGGCCTCGAGAATCGCATCGATTGATTCCTGTTTCGCTGACTCGATAAAACCGCAGGTATTGACGACGACCGTGTCGGCATCGCTCGCGTCCGCGGTCAACTCGTAACCATTGGCTTTCAGCTGGCCCATCATAACTTCGCTGTCGACGAGGTTTTTGGGACAACCAAGACTAACAAATCCAACTTTCTTCATATTCTCCTACTATTGGTTATCACTTTTTGTGCAAAGCCACATTAGAGTCTACTCCACCTCTCGAAAATGTCAGCGGACTGTGACCTGGTAGTCAACGAAGCGATACTCCAACTGCGCCGGCTTGCCGTCGTAGACGGTGTTCACATTGACCTTCCGCGGCAATTGCAAACCCTTTACCTGCTGGTAATCAAGCCGGACCTCCAGGAGGGTATTGCGCGTTGATGATAACTTCTCGTGCGTGGCGTCGTAGCCTCTTAAGATGAATCCCATCGTCGTCTTTTCCAGCACCGGGCGAAGAGATGAAGTGAAGCCGGCTCCCGATACTTTGATCTCAATAATCATGAAATCCTTGTCAGTAACCGTTAGCACATCGATGCCAGGCTCCTTGTGAAGAAAGTGGTACCCGTCCGCGACTTCTTTATAACCATTATTAACCTCAGGAAACGGCGAGGTGAGCATGAACATCGACCAGGTGGCCAGGAATCTTGAGACAGCCTGGTCCATGTCTGTGAAAATCCTCTCGTTGCGTTCCGCCGATTGAGGATCCGAGGGAGCCACATCTGCATAGTGGTTAACTCGTAACTTGCTCCCGGAATCGAGCGCCACCGAAAAATGCAGCCCTTCAAACACTTTCATCGCGGTGGGGTTTGGCTCGATACCCGTGAACACTAATTTCCAGTTTGGTTTGATGTCCGCCTGAAACTCGATAAGACCTGACCGTCTAAGGTTGTAGTACTTCTGGCGAGCGCGCTCCAGTAATTGTTTCGTATCGGACTTTGGCTTACCGTGTGCGGCCGGAACTGCGGCGGCGCAGAGAAGCACCGAAACGAAGACTTTCTTCAAATCGTGGCGCAATCGCGGCCAATTAAAGTTC